>NZ_CP166961.1:1839547-2146138 GCF_041410465.1 Thalassotalea sp. 273M-4 | reverse complement strand
CCATCCGCCATTACAAAAACGCATTAAACGCATTGCGCCTTATTTTGAACTGCAAAATAAAATCCATAATCAAAAAGCCAAACCACAAGCAGCAAAGAGTGAGAGTACGAGCTCGCAACAGAAGAGTATGACAAAGGAAGCTATTGCTAAAGGGGTCGCAGGTGTTGTGGTCGCTGAACAAGTCTTAGACAGTATTGGTAATATAAGCCAACAACACCTTGATTATGCGCATCAGCTTCTCATAGACGTTCCTAGTAATATCCTTGATTCCGTTCGTACCGTAACTGGGGCACAAGCGTTTATTTATTGCTTACTACTTGATAGCGATAAATTCATCCAAGAAGAGCAATTAAAAGAGTTACACGGTCTCTGTGAGCAGGAAGTATTTGACACCGTATTAAGCATTTATCGCGCTGTATTGCGTTTACATCCTCGTTTTCGCCTACCACTTATTGATATCAGCCTGCCGTTATTACAAGCACTGAATAAAACCCAGTACCAACATCTGCTTAACACCATGCAAATGTTAATTGATTGCGATCATCATTTTGCTTTATTTGAATGGGTGCTAAAGCGCATGGTGGTTCGCCATCTAGGGGCATCTTTTGAAAAAGCCAATCGTGTTGATAAGAGCTTATCAATTGAGCAATGTCAGCATCAGGCAGAGGTACTCTTTAGTACGTTACTTTATTATCTCGTCGACGATAATCTAGAGCGACACCAAGTATTATTAGAAGTTAGAACAATCACTTCTATGCCTAAATTACGTTTTCTTAGCGTTGAACAATGTCAATTTAGTGAACTCGATAATGCGTTAATGACGTTAGTACAGTTACAAGTAAAATCTAAGCCAGATATCTTAAGAGGTTGTTTGCTCATTGCCACTTGCGACAAACGATTTAGTCATCAAGAAATGGAATTAATTCGGGCCATCGCCGATACGCTTGACTGCCCGATGCCACCAACTTTATCCGCTAGCTGAACGCAATCACTTTGGGAGTCACCTAAGTAAATCTAATTAGCTCATAGACTTAACTTTTTGGGGCTAAATGTACGCTATTTTTAAACGTCAGCATTGGGGGTTTGCCATAACAAAAACGCTCATGATGAGGGATCTCTTCGTTATATTTTTCTACCCAGTACTGTAATACGCCTTGTAATTCATCTAAACAATTAAAACCTTGTGTTCTGATCACAATATCGTAAAAGTTGCTTTTTTGCATGGTATGGAAACGCGCACAGATCCCGTTCACCTCTGGTCCATTGTACGCTCGCATTGTAATATGATCGATATGATATTTTTTCAGCTGGGCTTGGTATTTTCCGCCCTGTTCGGGCTTGCCATAAAATTCCCCACCTTTGTCAGTAAGTATTTGTTTTAATTTTAAATCATGTTTTTGATACCAAGGCAATACATAATTTTCTAAGAAGTCGATGGCTTCGATTGGGCTCTTATCTTGGTATAGACGTACTAAAGCCACTTTGCAGTAGGCATCAATAAAGGTATGTTGATATACATCGCCTACCCCCTGAATATTGCCAATATAAACGGTATCTTGAACGCCTAGGTGACTGGGAAATTTGACGTCTAATTCCAGTTGGTTTTGGGTCATCTGATGTAAACGCTCAATACTGAGTTTCTGCTCATCGGATAGAGGGAAATTTTCTTGTTCGACTAGAGCATGTAATGCTCTTAATCGTTTATTTTTTGACTCTAAGTCATGACGTTTCCAGATCGCTCTAACACCACTTGCAGATATATCCACATGACGACTTTGCAACAAACGAGCTACTTTTTCTTGCCCATAATTAGGGTAATCTAACGCCACTTCAACCACTTGTTTTTCAACTTCGCTGGAAGCTCTGTTTTTAGGAATAGGTTTACGCCTGTCAATATCTTTAAGCGCCATTTCACCGCCTGTGGCGTATAGCTTTTTAAACCGATAATAACTATCACGACTATAACCCATAAGCTCACATGCTTTAGATACGTTCAATTCTTCCGCCAGTTGAAGTAGAGCTAATTTACTTTGGATAGATTTATCTTTTGATTTTTGCATATTAATTTAAGTAGCTAGTGGTTTAATCGATTGATGATACATCAAATGCTAATATTCTATTGTTACCTTGGTCCACAACATAAAGTATTTTATGATCGGAGCTAAAAGCAATCCCGTCAGGACTAATAAGTTGTAACGAAGAGGTAAAACTGGATATTATACTACCATCTTTAAGTCGGGCAATTTTACCTAAATCTTCAATTATAAAATACAATGTATTGTCATTATCAAATGCTAATCCTTCAATATCACCGGCAGGGCGTCGATTAAATCGCTTATTAATCCCAGTGGTAAAGATAATATCGTCGATGCTGGCTTCTTGCGTTTTGGTTAATAAAATCTTATTTTGTGGCAAGGTTTCGATATAATGACCTCTTAAATCATAGACTTGTATGCGGTGATTATTTTCATCAGCAATATAAATTTTATTATTTCGAATCGCCATAGATTCTGGCTCAGACAAATCTTGTTGACCACTGCCTTTTTGTCCAATGGTATAAAGATACTCGCCCAGAGGGGAAAAAACTTGAATATCACTACGCTGTTTATCAGATACATAAATGAGATCATATTGATCTACCGTTAGCCCTTGAGGTTGTAAAAACTGCCCATTTTTATCACCTTTTACACCAAAGCTTCGGATAAATTTACCATCTAAATTAAACACTTGAATACGCGCTGCGTCCATATCAACAGCCAATAATTCATTTCTCGAATTAATCGCTAAGCCAATCACTTCGCCTCTAAATTGCCCGTCATTGTCACCTGCAGAGCCGATAACCTGAAGAAGATTTCCTTGGTTGTTAAATACTTTTATGTCATGAAAGTCCGAAACATAGATTTTATTATCACTGATTGCGATGGAGTCTATGTTAACTAAAGCGGGATCAGATGATTCGATAACTGTTATAGGGGTGAGTTGCATTTCTTTTGCGCCGTCACAACCTGAAATCAACAAGGCAAAAGAAATTCTCAACATCCATTTGAATAACGGTGGAAGTGAGTTACTTAGATTTACTTTATTAAAATTAAGATCTTTCATGTTATCAGGCCTTAAGTGTCCTATCGATAAGGGTTAAAAAATACCAAACACACCGTTAGGGGTGTAACCTAAATATCGTAACCAAGTTTCCCCCCAAAGAATAATCATCAACCAACCAATAACCAACATGCTAAGGCCAAACTTAAACGTATCTGACCAAGAATAGTGGTTCGTCACATACAATAAGGCTGCTGGTTTACTATTAAATGGCAATGCATAAACATGCTCTATTAACAAGGCGACCGGTAATGCTAAGCTTAAAATGGGGTAACCAAATTTTTGAGCAACCCCAATTGAAATAGGCACAAAAACCAAGGTGCGCATGGTTTTTGATTGAAACACTAATGCACTAAAAATCATGCCACCGGTTAAAATTAAGTATAAAGCCCAAAACGGAGTGGTTTGTGAAAACCCTAAAAAATTAAATAAAGCATCCACAGTTATCGCAGGAAGGTCAGTTGATTTAAAGCCCGCACCTAAGGTGTATGCACCCGCAGAGAAAAGAAGTAGATGCCATGGGATGTCAACATCATTCCACTTAACGATGCCGATACCTGGCATCAGTGCAGCAACAGCCCCCATAAAGGCAACGGCTGTTTTACTAATACCATGATAAGTATCTAAAACCCAACCCGTTAGAACTAAAACAAAGATGATGATGGCTTTAATTTCTTCAAACTTGATTGGGCCCATGCCATCAAGTTCTTGTTTTAATCTGTGCAATCCGCCTTGAATTTGTGGTATGGACTCTTTTTTTGGAATTTTAAAAATGAGTTTTGTGCCCACAAACCAACCAATAAACATATTAATAAATGCTAATAAAAATGCCGCTTCCATCCAGGTGTAAAAGGAGAAATCATTCATTTCAGCAATCGCCCCCGCAATTAAAGCTCCTGCGAGTAAGTTTGCTCCTGACCCCGTAATAAACATGCCTGCGCCAATGTTTATTTGAAACAAATTTTGTAAAACCAGGTTTCGACCAAAGTTGTTCTTATTATCACCACCTGTCGCGCCAAAAACAGCCGCGACCACCATAAAAATTGGCAACAATATCGTTGCTTTAGCTGTTGTCGCTGAAATAAACATTGACAAGATTATGTTAATAAACATAAAGCTAAAAAATACACTGGCGGCATTATGTCCAAATCGGACCACAAACCATAGCGCAAAACGCTTTGCAACAGCGGTTTTAACCAGCATGCTCGCTAATATAAACGATAAGATATTTAGCCACATAACTGGGTGCCCCATTTGGGCATAAGCATCTCGTTCACTGGTTACACCTGTCAGTACTATCGATATAATCACTAACAAAGAGGTCAAATAATTTGGAATTGCTTCGGTTATCCACAAGATTATCGCAGCAACGAAAATGGCAAGCATCGCTATGTTAATTCGAGAAAATTCAGCGGCCCCTAATGTATTTAATTGTGAGAGTGCTTTGTTGCCAAGAAGGCTAGGATCAATATTTGTCAAATAAGGCACATCAATAATAAAGACAATTAAGATGAAGGCAGTGAAGGCCAAAGGCAGGCCAACTTTTTCTAATAACTTTTCAAATCCACTTTTATCTCTGGTGGGTAATTTTTCAATACGATAGTGTCGCATATCGAGCGGATCGAATTCGGATTCTTTACTTAGGCTCATACTTGCACCTTATTTGTCATATCTTTTTAATACAGGATATCTCATAAGACCTTACTTGATCTTACACTTTGAGAACAAGATCTAGGTCAAACTTTATGTGTTATTTATCGTATATTCCTTTTAAATTAGTTCTTTATGTTTTTGTTCTTGTTGTTAATGAATGCCTTTGTCGTGTATGTTTTAGTTGAAACTAATTGGTTTGATTGTTGATTTATATCAATTTAAGGCGATAGCTCTGATGTTTTAATGTTGTCAGTTTAAGTTAAAACTATTTTGTTTAAAAAATTAATGTAAGTTTAAAAATAGGATGAAGAATATGACGACATTAAAAGTTGGTGAAATATCAAAGCCAAGATTTGAATTTAGAACCTTTGGTCAAAATTTTGATGTGGCAGGTAAACGAATGGCACGTTTATCGGTGCCTATCCCTGAGAAAGTTTGGGAGCGTGAAAGCAGTGAAGTTTATATTCTATCTCGCACCAATGACATTAATAACACCAAGATTCGTGATGGTAAAATGGACATTAAAACCTTTGTCCAAGATGTCGATGGATTAGAGCAATGGAACCCGCTAATGAAAGGTGAATTTCCGATGTCAGCTGCGCAGTTAGAAAAAGAAGTTTTTCCTGCTTTTAAAGTTGAAATGCCTAAATTATCGCAAGAAACCTACACCCTTGAGGACTTCTTATCAATTGTTAATGCCCACCCCGACTTACAAGCGGTTAATGTCCATAAACAACGTTTTGGCTACATGGTTAATGACACGCTCTGTGAAACAGCCAATGTTTTGGTCAATGGAGCAAAAATAGTATCGATTAATTCTGAATCTACTGAAATTGATGACATTAAAAAAACCATCGCCGATTGTGGTCTTGAAGGGATAGAAAATATTAACTATTTACAAGCCATTAAACGTGTTATCGGTATGATCAATAAACCATTGGCGAACTAAATTCGCATTAACTAAGGAGTACAAAAAGTGGCTGTTGAAATAGAAAGGAAGTTCCTGGTTAAGAATGACTCATTCAAGACTCTTGCCCATAAACAAACTCGAATTATTCAAGGTTATTTAAGTTCTGTCCCTGAACGTACGGTTCGCGTAAGAACGAAGGGTGATAAAGGATTTTTAACCATTAAAGGTATTGGAAGTGAGTCTGGTGCCAGTCGCTATGAATGGGAGCGCGAAATTTCAGTGGATGATGCAAAGGCATTGTTGGCGATATGTGAACCTGGTGTCATAGATAAAACCCGGTATTTGGTAAACGTAGAAGATCACACTTATGAGGTTGACGAATTTTATTTGGACAACTTAGGTCTTACGGTGGCTGAGGTTGAACTGACGGCAGAAGATGAGGCGTTTGCAAAACCTGAGTGGCTAGGAGATGAAGTAACAGGGGATGTGAAATATTACAACTCCATGCTTATGAGTAATCCCTATACCAAATGGTAACGCCAAAGAGTGAAGGTTCTACCCCCTTCACTCTTTTTTTATAAATACATTAAGGCTGAAAAAATCAGTCATGGTGCTTAATACAGGGTAAGGGGTAACGCAACTCTCAACAAAAAGGATTATGGATATGACAAAGTCTCAAATTTCAGGCCTTGTGCTGGTTTTTTTAGCATTGGCTATTTTAGCTTTTTGGTTTGGTGTCTTTAATTTGTTTATGAATTACTCGTAGTTAAGTTGCTAACTGTAAGATGAATTTAAACCATTTATTTGTGCTTTAACGTTGCGAACTTGATTTTAATCAACAATGTGTATGTTTATCATCCATTAAAAGTAAAAAAAATAAACAGTTTATGTAATCATTGCAAGTGTAGAGTTTGAGTTTGTCTTACAGTTTTCAGGTGGGTTTTAAAGACATAATGAAAATTGAAGAAAATGACAGTGATTTAACAACGATAAAAATAAAATATTAAAAAAACAACTAATTACTTACAACATTGGAGAAGCACCATGTGGAATAAAAAACAGCTACTAATAACCAGTGCTATTTTGTCCTCAGCAATTTCTTTACCTGCAACAGCAAGTGATGTAAGCGCTGAATTTGATAAAGGGTACTTTAAATTTGCTAGCGCAGACGGAAACTTTAAGTGGAAGTTTGATGGGCGTATCATGCTTGATGCCAAAAACATTTCTGAGCATGAAGGTGAAAACCTGATCAGTACTAATGCTGATTTTCGTCGCGCCCGCTTGGCAATTAAAACTCAGTTCTATAAAGATTGGGCTGGCGAATTTGATATTGACTTTAAAAACAATAAAACCAAAGTCAAAGACATGTGGGTGTCATATGATCCATTTGAAAATGCCACCATTAAAATAGGTAATCACAAGCCATTTTTTAGTATTGCTGAAGTGACTACTTCCCGCTGGTATCCTCTTATGGAAACTTCGTCTATCTCTGATTTTTCTGCACCTGGTCGCCGAGTAGGTGTGAGTTTTGATTACTGGGATCCTCGCTACTTTGTTGGCGTAAGCATTTTTGGTGAAGAAACCAAAATGAATGATGAAAAAGATGACTTGGTTGACGATGAAATTGCCGATGCAATTGCTGGGGCCGCCGAAGATGGTGATGACTGGGATGATGTTATCGCGGATATTGAAGATAATATTGCAGACTGGGAAAAAGCATCAGTTGCTTCAGAGCGAACTGGTTATTCAGCACGAGCGTTATATCGCCCTATTATCAATGAAGATGCATCTCGCTTTTTCCATGTAGGTGCAAGCGTTTTAAAAACAACACCTTTTGCAGTCGATCTAGATTATGTGAAGATGAAAGGTGAAGTTCATGATATCGCATTTTTATATCAGAAATTAAAACCTTGGAAAGGTCTGCATGTTGATGATATTCAAACGACATCGTTAGAAATTGCAGCACGCTATGATAAGTTTTATTTCCAAAGTGAATATATAAACAATGACTTTTCATTTAAAGGCGAAAATTCAGGCGTTGATTATAAAGTAGATGGTTATTATGCTGAACTTTCATACTTCTTATTGGGCGACGGTCGTCCATATAACTTAAGTGATGGTGAGTTTGGCCCGGTGATCCCAAGCGCTCAAAATGGCGATCTTGAGTTTATTGTGCGCTACGATACGATGGATGCTAACAACAGCGATACTTACCTTGATAACAAAGGTAAAACCAAAGATCTTATGAGTGGTAAATTAACCAACTGGACATTTGGTGTTAACTGGTACGTCAATACCAATATTATCATTCGTTTAAATCATTCTATTGTTGAAACGGATGAAAACGCTGATATTGCCGATGCTGATGTAAATATTACCGCTGGGCGTTTAGAATTCTTATTCTGATGTAATACAGTACAGCCAAGTGGGCTAGCCACTTGAATCTGAGTATTGATTGTTAAAGGGCATAAAAATTATGCCCTTTATTTTTTTAGCTACATCCTCTCTCTTATCCATTTTATGCTGACCTTTAGATGGGTAATAGCAATCCATCATTAATCGTTCTTTCTATTGAAAACATGGCATCATCTGCTCAGTTATCAATATGTTTAATCAGCCATATTTTTAAACCATTGATATTGATCAATAGTGCTAGATAAACTCCGATAATGATACTTACATCCCTATGTTATTAAAGCTTTTATAGGTATACTAGTTTTGAGTTTGTATGACAGTTTTAGTTGGGGTATGTATGTTTAACTTTAAAAAGACTTTTTCCTTATTATCTAATAGCCGAAAAACGGATGATAAAATTCATCACTATCTTGATCGCGTAACCAAGAGCCAACTTATCTTTAATTCCTTATGGGATAACTTCTTTCAAACCGGTCCTCGTTCTAAACAATCGATAACAACCTTATATGAGTTGACGCGTAATGAAAGCGAAGCGGATTATTTACGCCGAGAAATTGAAACATTGCTGTTTGAAAAAACATTAATTCCTGATGCTAGGGCGGACGTGATGGAGCTGTTAGAGCTTCTAGATGAAATTGTCAATTTGCATGAAGCGATAGGCATTCATATTAAAATTGAGAAACCTGTTTTTGGCGATGATACCCAAGAGGCGATGCAAGAGTTACTAAAGCAAGTGACCAATAGCGTAGATAACATGGTGTTGTGTACTCGTAGTTTTTTTTCCGATTTAGAGCGGGTGAGGGAATACACCAAAAAGACACAATATTTTGAAAGTGAAGCCGATAAGGCTTGTACTGCATTAAAAATGAAAATATTTGATTCAGATTTGAGCCTAGAGCAAAAAATTCAAACAAGATATTTTATTGACCGCATAGATGATATCGCCAACCTAGCAGAAGATACGGTAGACAAAATTTTCATTTATACCCTTAAACGCAGTATTTAATAGGAAGATACATGGAACTTATAACCATAATATTTCTCTCCAGCGGGTTGCTTCTTGGTTGGTCTCTAGGTGCTAATGATGCGGCCAATGTTTTTGGTACGGCTGTTGGTACAAAAATGGTTCGCTTTACAACAGCAGCTTGGATATGCGCCATTATGGTGACTCTTGGTGCTGTGGTCAGCGGCGCAGGTGCGTCACATACACTTGGTAAGCTTGGCAGCATCACTGCATTAGGAGGGGCGTTTACCGTAGCTCTATCGGCGGCTGTTACTGTTTATTGGATGACTAAAGCTTCGCTACCTGTTTCTACTAGTCAAGCCATTGTCGGAGCGATTATAGGGTGGAATTTATTTTCTAATACCCCAACCGATCCCTCTGTGTTAAGTAAAATTGTTGGTACCTGGTTTTTGTGTCCAATTTTATCGGCTTTCGTTGCTGTAGGTTTGTATCGTTTAGTGAATTACGTTTTACATCATGCCAAATTAGGGTTGTTTCAGTTGGATAATTATACCCGTATTGGTTTGCTATTAGCGGGAGCTTTTGGCTCTTATAGTCTTGGCGCCAATAATATTGCCAACGTCATGGGGGTTTTTGTTCCCCAATCTCCATTTGAGTCTTTTTATATATTTGGGATTGAATTTTCAAGTACAGCGCAACTTTTTTTAATTGGGGGCATAGCTATAGGTGTGGGTGTTTTTACTTACTCAAGACGCGTGATGATGACTGTAGGCGACGGCTTAATGACGCTAACGCCTGTATTGGCATGGGTTGTGGTGATGGCACATTCTATTGTGTTATTTCTTTTTGCATCATCGGGACTAAAAGAAGTACTTGATGCTGCCGGTCTCCCTTCTTTGCCTCTGGTGCCGGTATCAAGTTCACAAGCAGTTATTGGTGCCGTTATTGGTTTAGGCTTATACAAGAAAACGCCTGTAAAATGGGGCGTGGCCATGCGTATTGTCGGTGGCTGGTTTTCGACCCCAATCATCTCAATGATAGTCTGTGGTATTTTACTATTCTTTGTTAAAAACCTCTTTCAACAACAGGTGGTTTAATCACTGACAAGCGGTAACATTTTGTAAAAAAAGATTGCATGCTTGATTTAAGCTATTTAGGATAAGCGGATTGTCTGGGCGTTAAGACCAGATTATCAATTTTCGTATAGCTGATAGCTGTTTAAGTTATCAGCTATTTTGTTTTTATTAATCAAATATTAAATTTTACATGCAGTTTTATGCAAGAAAGGCTAGTATGGAAGATTAATTTAACTCTGACTCCTACCTTAATATCAATAGCGTATTTAGCTTCCAGTAAATATTAAAGTCAGTGACTCAGCACCCGTTAAAATGATTAATCGAATTAACACCCATAATCTATAAAGCCGATACGGCACTAAGTTAATTCTCGATTCCGCAAGAAAACAGAGGTCTTCATGGAAAAACTATGGTTAGAAAAGAGTTATCCGTCAGATATCCCGCATGAAATTAATGCTGACAAATACACATCTTTAGCCGAAATCTTTCAAACGTATACAACGAAGCACAGCTCAAAAGTCGCTTACATTAATATGGGGCAAGAGCTTACGTATCGTGAACTTCATACTCAAGCAATGGTTTTTGCCTCGTATCTGCAAAATGAGCTTGGATTACAAAAAGGCGATAAGTTCGCCATTATGATCCCTAATTGTTTGCAGTATCCGATTGCTTTATTTGGTGCTCTTATTGCCGGTCTAACCGTGGTGAATGTTAACCCGTTATATACTGCCAGAGAATTAGAACATCAATTAAAAGATTCTGAAGCAAAAGCCATTATTATTGTTGAAAATTTTGCTTCTACCTTAGAAAAAGTGATTTATCGGACCCCAATTAAACATACTATTTTAACTCAATTGGGCGATTGTTTAGGTCCTGTTAAAGGTACCATGGTGAATTTAGCGGTTAAATACGTTAAAAAAATGGTGCCACCATTTAAAATGCCAAAGGCGAAAAGCTTCAAGCGTGCAATGGCATTAGGGGCGAGAAGTCCGTTTAAACATGTTGATATTACAGGTGACGATTTAGCCTTTTTACAATATACCGGTGGTACCACTGGGGTTGCGAAGGGAGCGATGTTATCGCACCGTAATATGGTGGCCAACATCAACCAAGCCAAAGCCATGTTAACGCCAATTTTTATCGAGGGTGAAGAGTTAATTGTAACAGCACTGCCTCTGTATCATATCTTTGCTTTAACCGCTAACTGCTTAATGTTCTTAACCTTAGGGGCAAAAAACTTACTGATCACCAACCCTCGTGATATGAAAGGCTTTGTGAATGAGCTAAGTAAGTACCCATTTACCGCTATGAGTGGGGTAAATACCCTATTTAATGGTTTGTTAAATACCCCAGAGTTTTCTCGTTTAGACTTTAGCACCCTAAAACTGGCGCTAGGTGGTGGTATGTCGGTGCATAAATCTGTTGCCGATAAATGGCTACAAGTGACTAAAACGTGTTTGTTAGAAGGCTATGGTTTAACCGAAACATCACCTATTGTCACGGTCTGCCCGTATTACCAAGACTCATACAATGGCTCAATTGGTATGCCAGTACCATCAACCGAAATCAAACTAATTAAGGACGATGGTACTGAGTGTGAGGTTGGTGAAAAAGGTGAATTGTGGGTGAAAGGTCCGCAAGTTATGCAAGGCTATTATAAGCGCGAAGAAGCAACGGCCGAAGTTATCAAAGATGGTTGGCTTGCCACGGGTGATATTGCCACCATGGATGAATTTGGCTTGTTTAGAATTGTTGATCGTAAAAAAGATATGATCAATGTATCTGGGTTTAATGTGTTTCCGAATGAAATCGAAGAGGTTATTACCCAAATGAATGATGTCGTTGAAGCCGCTGCCATTGGGGTGCCACATCCTGTGTCGGGTGAAACCATTAAAGTCTTTGTGGTGGTCAATAACGGTGTTCGTGAAAAAGATATTATTGCGCATTGTAAGCAGCATTTAACCAACTACAAGGTACCAAAACTGATTGAGTTTAGGGATGAGCTGCCTAAATCAAATGTGGGCAAAATTTTGCGCAAAGATTTACGCTAAAGTAAAACTTTCTGTGCAGGAAAAGCCACTTTAAACGTGTTTTAAAGTGGCTTTTTTATGACCTATTAAAGCTTATCGCTGTTTTCTGAAAGATATACACAAATAGCCGTATACATCTTTAATCCGTTAAGGCAAAATACCGCCATAAAAATTTTAATTTTGTTGCGTTTGATTTGGACCAAAAGCTCGGCCTTTTAAGTTTCTTGGGCCAAATCTTCAAACAATTCCAGTATTTTATCTTACAGAGGAAACTCCATGCTTACACGTGATATGAACATTGCTGATTTTGACCCTGAATTATGGCAAGCAATGACGGATGAAGTGGTTCGTCAAGAAGAGCATATCGAACTTATCGCTTCTGAAAACTACACCAGCCCACGCGTTTTAGAAGCGCAAGGTTCACAGTTAACCAACAAATACGCAGAAGGTTACCCTGGAAAGCGTTATTATGGTGGTTGTGAGTTTGTTGATAAAGCAGAAGCTTTAGCGATTGACCGTGCATGTGAATTATTTGGCGCAACTTATGCTAATGTTCAACCACACGCAGGCTCTCAAGCAAACTCAGCGGTATTTCAAGCATTAGTAACACCAGGGGCAAAAGTATTGGGGATGAGCTTGGCGCATGGTGGTCATTTGACTCACGGCTCACATGTAAACTTCTCTGGTAAGCTTTATGATGCGATTCAATACGGCCTAGACCCTGTAACCGGCGATATCGATTACGCTGAAGTTGAGCGTTTAGCCGTTGAACATAAACCTGAAATGATTGTGGCTGGTTTCTCAGCGTTTTCTGGTATTGTTGACTGGGCTCGTTTTCGCGAAATCGCCGATAAAGTAGGCGCCTACTTAATGGTTGATATGGCACACGTTGCTGGCCTAGTTGCCGCAGGTCTTTACCCGAACCCATTACCACACGCGCACGTTGTCACAACCACAACCCACAAAACATTGGCGGGCCCTCGTGGTGGTCTGATTCTTTCTGCTTGTGAAGATGAAACCATTGAGAAAAAATTAAACTCAGCGGTGTTTCCTGGTGGTCAAGGTGGTCCATTAATGCATGTGATCGCGGCTAAAGCGGTTGCCTTTAAAGAAGCCTTAGAACCAGAGTTTAAAGAGTACCAACAAGCGGTTCTTGATAATGCTAAGACCATGGTGTCTGTACTACAAGAACGTGGTTATAAGGTGGTATCAAACGGTACTGAAAACCACTTGTTATTACTTGATTTAATTGACAAAGATATTACAGGTAAAGATGCCGATGCCGCGCTTGGTCGCGCCCACATTACGGTAAACAAAAACTCAGTGCCAAATGACCCGCGCTCACCGTTTGTGACTTCAGGTCTACGCCTTGGTACACCTGCGATTACCCGTCGCGGTTTTGGTGCAGAAGAAACCACCTTACTGACCGGTTGGATTTGTGATATTTTAGACGATATCAACAACGAAGACGTGATCACTCGTGTACAGTCACAAGTTAAAGAGCTATGTGCTCGTTTCCCTGTGTACGCGTAATTTCGCTTTAATCGGTTTGAACACTTCGCAATGAAGTGAAAAACGTATAAAATGGTCGCACTTGCGGCCATTTTTTTTGCGATGGCTATTTAAACCCTATACCCGGACGATACACTTGGTTATCTACCATTATCTGTTGTCCTAACTGATTAACACTGCAGGAATTTTATGTTTTGTCCTTTTTGCGCAGCGACCGAAACCAAAGTTATTGACTCCAGATTAATTTCTGATGGTCATCAGGTGCGTCGCCGAAGAGAGTGTTTAGATTGTCGAGAACGATTTACCACGTTTGAAACGGCCGAGTTAGTGATGCCAAGGATCATTAAACGCGATGGCTCACGAGAGCCTTTTAATGAAGATAAGCTTCGTGCAGGCATGTTGCGCTCGTTAGAAAAACGACCTGTAGGAATTGATCAGATTGAGCTTTCTATTACTAAGTTAAAATCACAATTACGGGCTACCGGTGAGCGTGAAGTAAGCAGTGAATTCCTTGGTAACATCATCATGGAGCAACTTAAAGCGCTTGATAAAGTCGCTTATATTCGTTTTGCCTCGGTGTATCGTTCATTTGAAGATATACGCGAGTTTGGCGAAGAAATCGCTCGTTTAGGTAGCGATGATCCGTCAAAGAAGTCTTAACAGGACAGGGATTTTTACCGTGACAACACAGCACATTATCGATCAACAATTTATGCAACAAGCTATTGAGCTTGCTAAGCAAGGTGTCTTTACAACCGCAGAAAACCCCAATGTTGGTTGTGTTCTGGTCAATAATGGCAACATTATCGGCAAAGGTTGGCACCAAAAGCCTGGCCAAGGGCATGCTGAAGTTAATGCGTTGGCGAACTGTCGCAACAAAGAGCTGATAGCGGGTTGTACTGCCTATGTGACATTAGAGCCCTGTAGCCACTTTGGCAAAACGCCTCCGTGCGCACAGGCGTTAATTGATGCCAAGGTGGCTCGAGTGGTGATTGGCATGCAAGATCCCAATCCTTTAGTCAGTGGTCGTGGCATTAAGCTGTTAAACGAGGCTGGAATAAAAACCTCTGTCGGGGTTTTACAATCCGATGCGCAAGCCCTAAACCCTGGCTTTATTAAGCGAATGGTGTCGAAAAAACCCTTGGTGCGTTTAAAGATGGCCAGCTCCATCGATGGTAAAACGGCAATGGCATCAGGTGAAAGTAAGTGGATAACAGGGCCTCAAGCACGCAGTGATGTGCAAGTTTATCGCGCAAAGAGCTGTGCGATATTAACAGGGGCAGATACCGTAATCCAAGACGACGCAAGATTAAATGTTCGTTTTCAAGAGCTTAGCTTGCGACAGCCGACATTGGCAGAGTCAGAGTTACGTCAACCTAAACGAGTTATTGTTGATACTCGCAAACGACTGACCTCTGACTTAGCTTTGTTCAATATACCTTCTGACATTATACTTGTGCGTATTGATCAAAATGAAAGTCAAAATTGGCCCAATCACGTTACCCTATTGACCGTAAAAGAACGTGCGGGAAAAGCCGATCTTAATGATCTATTGCTTAAATTAGCCGAACTTGGGGTGAACGATTTATGGGTAGAAACAGGGGCACAATTGGCCGGTGCTTTACTTGAGCAACAATTGGTTGATGAACTGATTTTATACCAAGCCCCCAAAATCATGGCAAATGATGCTCGAGGGTTATTTGATATACCTCAGCTTACGACATTAAAAGATGCCATACCATTAACCATTAAAGACGTTCGAAGAGTCGGCGATGACATTAAGCTTATTGCCAGCATAAACAACAACCAAACATCCTAAAACCAGTTGGGATAGAACGGATAAAGGTAAAAATACATGTTCACAGGAATCGTTGAGGCGGTTGGCCATATAAAGGCTATGTCTCTCAACAGTAATGGGGCTCGCGTTGTCATTGACGGTGGCCAGCTCGACTTTAGTGATGTCAAACTAGGTGACTCAATTGCGACTAATGGCGTTTGTTTGACCGTGGTTGAGTTTAATCACAGCAGCTTTAGTGCCGATGTTTCTTTAGAAACGGTAAAACGAACGGCTTTTGCAACGTATCAAGTTGGCACTAAAGTTAATCTCGAAAAGGCGATGTTACCAACCACGCGCTTTGGTGGGCACATGGTCAGTGGGCATGTCGATGGTGTGAGTAAAGTGCTATCGATAAGCAAGGTGGGTAATGCGTACGAATATTGGCTTTCATTAGAGCCTGCATTAGCCCCTTATGTTGCCGAAAAAGGCTCCATTACCATTGACGGTACCAGTTTAACCGTTAATTCGGTAGAACAAGACAAATTCCGTTTAACCATAGTGCCACACACCAGTGAACAAACCATTATAAGTTCATATCAAAGTGGTCATATTGTTAATATTGAAGTCGATTTAATCGCACGTTATATCGAGCGTTTGCTATTATGCAAGGCCGATAATGTTGAAGAAAAACCATCTAATGGCGTCAGTAAAGATCTCCTAATGCAAAGCGGGTTTATAAAAGGTTAGAAAATGAAACTAAACACACCAGAAGAAATTATTAACGACATCGCTCAAGGCAAAATGGTTATTTTGATGGACGATGAAGACCGTGAAAATGAAGGTGACTTCATTATGGCAGCAGAGCTTGTTACCCCTGAGGCGATAAACTTTATGGCCACACACGGTCGTGGCTTAATTTGTTTGCCGATGTCACGCGAACGCTGTGAACGCCTTAAATTACCCTTAATGGTGGATAAAAATGATGCCCAATTTACCACTAATTTTACCGTATCGATTGAAGCTGCTCGCGGTGTGACTACGGGGATTTCAGCGGCCGATAGAGCGACCACCATTTTAGCCGCCGTTGGCAAAGACTCGGATCATCGCTCTATTGTGCAACCCGGTCATATATTTCCTTTAATTGCCAAAGATGGCGGTGTGCTAAACCGTGCTGGCCATACCGAAGCTGGGGTTGACTTAGCGCGCCTAGCTGGCTTGGAGCCTGCAGCGGTTATTGTTGAAATATTAAATGAAGATGGCACCATGGCAAGACGCCCAGATCTTGAAGTCATCGCGCAAAAGCATGGTGTAAAAATGGGCACCATTGCAGATTTAATTGAATATCGTAATGCCACGGAGACCACCATAAAAAGGGTGAGTGAATGTAAATTACCAACCCAATACGGTGATTTTGATTTAGTGGCTTATACCGATACCATTGATGGTCAGACTCATTTTGCTTTAACCAAAGGTGATATTAAAGACGACAGCGCCACGCTTGTTCGAGTGCACTTAGAAAACACCTTCCGTGATTTATTGTTCTCCACTAGAGACAGCAAAAACACTTGGCCTATTGGTAAAGCCATGGAGCGCATTGGTCGCGAGGGTGGGGTATTGGTATTACTTGGTAAACATGAGTCACCAATGGAGTTGATTAACCAAACTCAAAAGTACCAAATGCAAGATGACGGTGAAGAGGTTACCGAAGTGCAAAAGCATGTCGGTTCGCGCAATGTGGGTGTTGGTTCACAGATTTTAGCCGACTTAGGGGTGCATAAAATGCGCCTACTTACCTCGCAAACAAAATATCATTCATTGTCGGGGTTTGGCCTTGAAATCGTAGAATATATTTCAGAGTAAAAGCGCTTTAATCATTCAATATTAAGGGAGAGAGACGATATTCGTTTCTCTCCTTTTTTTATAGAACCACGGTTCCACTTTAGAACCACAATGTCTTTCTTTGTTGTTTTTTCTTAGCTATTTGAGTTTTACCTAAACGCCTTATTTATCTTCATGATCTGAAATAAGCAAGTTAGCCGCTGCAAAGGCTGCTTGTTTGCGAACTTCCATTGGCACACTTTGATCGACGGTAATGTCATTTAATGTTTTAATCGCACAATGAATGGCTTTGGGAATATAGCCTTGATCGCCACTGCCAATTAAGGCGTATTGCTCACGGACTAATTCGCTGCACTCGTAAATATTCATTTTTCACCTGATTTAATCATACTAACTCATCAAGGCTTGAGTATCGCACATCGCGCTACGCATGTATTGATATGGATAAAAGATGCGGATTATTTGTTAAAAACCTTTTTCGCAAAATGCAAACAGATCAGGGCTATGCTACCAAATATAATGCCTACACCGGCATTAAAAATGGGGGCTGACAACCAATGTATCCAACCACTGCTAAAAGAAATTTCAAAGTCGGTTAACGCATGATGTAATACTGGGATGCCATGAACCAAAATACCACCCCCGACTAAAAACATGGCTGCAGTGCCGACCACCGCTAGGGTTCTCATCAACTTAGGGGCAAAAGCCAATAACGCTTTGCCACAAAATTGTTTTAGATTAAATGATTTCGCTTTGCCCTTAGTGCGCTTTTCAACCACGCTTTTGCGCAGTAAATGCAAGCCGATGTCATCGAGTTTTACAATTAGAGCGACCAAACCATAAACCCCGACCGTGATCAGTAAGGCGATTAACGAAACCACCGCGGTTTGTTCCCAAATGCCTTTGTCTTGAACCGTACCTAGGGCAATAACGATGATTTCTGCGGACAAAATAAAATCGGTTTTAATCGCCCCTTTAATCTTGTCTTTTTCATATTCAACTAAATCAACGCTCGGATCGACGAGTGCCATCAAGTCTTGCTGATGCTCCTGTTGCTTTTGCTGTTTTGAGGTGAAAAAGCTATGACTGATTTTTTCAACCCCTTCAAAACATAAATAAATACCCCCTAGCATCAGTAAGGGGGTGATCAAAATAGGTAAAAATGCGCTCATCAGCAAAGCAGCTGGGACTAAAATAAGCTTATTAACAAAAGAACCTTTGGCGACGGCCCAGACCACGGGTAACTCTCTATCAGCACTTACCCCCTGAACTTGTTGGGCATTTAAGGCTAAGTCGTCGCCTAACACACCGGCCGTTTTTTTCGCCGCCACTTTGGTTAATACCGCAATATCATCCAATGCTACGGCGATTTTATCGATCAGAGCTAAAAGGCTGGTTCCGGCCATGATATGTCCTATTTATAGTTAATTTTTAAACAAAAAAGCCCCGACATAAGGTCAGGGCTTTTATTATTATGGTGTTGGCGTTGACATACTCTGACTGTTGCGCGAGCCGTCAACTTACCCTTTTAAAAATGCATCAATTTGTTTTTGAATGCCATTCGCATCAAGACCAAGTTCCGCATGAATTTCTTCTTGCGTACCG
The DNA here is from genome assembly GCF_041410465.1 of Thalassotalea sp. 273M-4. Taxonomy (NCBI): domain Bacteria; kingdom Pseudomonadati; phylum Pseudomonadota; class Gammaproteobacteria; order Alteromonadales; family Colwelliaceae; genus Thalassotalea; species Thalassotalea aquiviva. The sequence continues at coordinate 2,127,258 of NZ_CP166961.1, read as the reverse complement.
TGTTTAATAAATTGATCTGGTAGACCTATATTAAGTAATGATACCGAACTTTGAATACTTTGCATAAATTCATTCACCGCAGAACCGGCACCACCGGCAATGGCGTTATCTTCAATGGTGACAAAGGTTGTGTGTTGCTGCGCTAGCTCGGTGAGTAGAGCCGTATCAAGCGGTTTCACAAATCGCATGTCAACTAAAGTCGCGCCTAATTGTTCCGCGACTTTACTCGCTTCGGTTAACAAGGTACCAAAACAGAGTAGGGCAATGTCTTTGCCTGGCTTTTTAACCACACCTTTACCAATGTCAATTGTTTGATCAATACCTTGAAGCGGTGCACCGGTACCTGAACCACGCGGGTAGCGTACTGCTGCCGGACCTTGATGCTTGTGACCCGTGTTGAGCATCAATTGACATTCGGCTTCATCTGAAGGTGCCATCACCACCATATTAGGAATACAGCGTAAGAAAGATAAATCAAATGCCCCTTGATGGGTAGGACCGTCAGCACCAACAATACCAGCACGGTCAATAGCAAATAAAACCGGTAGGTTTTGAATTGCGACATCGTGAATTAATTGATCGTATGCGCGTTGCAAGAAACTTGAGTAAATCGCAACCACAGGTTGTAAACCACCAATGGCTAAACCAGCGGCTAAGGTCACTGCGTGCTGCTCTGCGATAGCAACATCATAGTATTTGTCAGGGAATCTTTGACTGAACTCAACCATCCCCGAGCCTTCTCTCATTGCGGGGGTTATCGCAACCAGTTTGTCATCTTGCTCGGCGGTATCGCATAGCCAGTTACCAAATATTTTAGAGTAGGTTGGCAACCCCGGCTTAGACTTAGGCAAACCGATAGAGCTTGGATCAAACTTTGGTACTGCGTGGTAGCCAATAGGATCTTGTTCAGCTTGTTCATAGCCTTTACCTTTGGTGGTAACAACATGCAATATTTGCGGCCCTTTCAGGTTACGCATATTACGTAAGGTATCCACCAAGGAGTTAACATCATGACCATCAATTGGGCCAATGTAGTTAAAACCAAGCTCTTCAAAGAAGGTCGATGGAACCACCATGCCTTTGATGTGTTCTTCGGCCCTGGAGGCCAAATCTTTAATCGGTGGAATAGAGCCTAAAATACGTTTAGAGCCTTCACGAAAACCGGTGTATAGGCTACCCGATAATAATTTAGCTAAATGGTTGTTGAGCGCACCTACGTTTTCAGAAATCGACATATCGTTATCGTTTAACACTATTAACATATCGTTGTGTATGTCGCCAGCATGGTTCATCGCTTCAAAAGCCATTCCTGCTGTCATCGCACCATCACCAATGACCGCAACCGTTTTACGGCCTTTGTTTTCTTTTTCGGCGGCAATAGAAAGACCTAAAGCGGCAGAAATCGACGTACTTGAGTGACCAACACTTAACACATCGTATTCACTTTCTTCGCGCCATGGGAATGGGTGCAATCCGTCTTTTTGACGAATGGTGTGTAACTGATCGCGACGACCCGTTAAAATTTTATGTGGGTATGCTTGATGACCAACATCCCAAATCAGCTGATCAAACGGGGTGTTATAGACATAATGTAATGCTACTGTAAGTTCAATCGCACCTAAGCCAGAGGCAAAATGGCCACTGCTTCGACTAACTGAGTTTAGTAAGTAACTACGTAATTCATCACTAAGCTGTTTAAGCTTATCTTGTGATAATCCTCTTAAATTCTCAGGCTTATCGATGTTCGATAGCAATGGATAGTGAGCCAGATCTATAGTCATAAATGGTAAAACTTAATGTGTACGTTCAATTAAGAACGTAGAAAAATTCGATAAATTCTGTGTATTGTATGGCAAACTGCTTAAAGCGAAAAGAGCTTGTTGAAATAACTCTTGTTCTTTTTCAAGCGCACCGTCTAAACCAAGTAGCGCAGGGTAGGTTGATTTGTTTGCTAATACATCAGAGCCGGCAGGTTTTCCAAGCATTTCTTCACTGCTGGTGATGTCAATAATGTCATCATGTACCTGGTACAATAAGCCTATATTGGCCGAGTATTGTTTTAGGGTTTCAAAGTGCTCTTGAGGTAATGCTAAATTACACATTGCTGGCATTAAAATAGCCGCACTCAATAAAGCGCCTGTTTTTAATCGATGCACTTGTTGCAATTGCTCTAGCGAAATGTGTTTATTGGTTGCTTCAATATCTAACGCTTGCCCCCCACACATACCTAAATAGCCCGCCGATTGAGCCAAAGTTTGCACTAATTTTAGTTGGGTTTTGGGCTTGATGCTGACAAATTTATGATTGGCGAGAATATCAAAGGCTAAACTTTGTAAACTATCACCAGCCAAAATCGCCGTGGCTTCGTCAAATTTAATGTGACAGGTTGGTTTGCCGCGTCTTAAATCGTCATCATCCATAGCGGGTAAGTCGTCATGCAATAGTGAATAAGCATGAATGCACTCTATCGCCGCTGCAATGGGGTCGGCATCTTCTAAGGGTAAACCCAGCATTGAGGCCGTAGAGTAAACCAGATAAGGTCTTAACCGTTTACCCCCAATAAGTAGGCCATAAGTCATCGCATCGTGTAACTTTTTATCGTTTATGGCTAACATGCTCAACTGTAAGTTGAGGTAGTTATCAATGCGTTGTTGGTATTGAGTAAGATTTTCTAACTGAATCACGATTGAGTCAGCTCCGAATCATCAATATCTTGCAGTTCTTGTTCGCCATTTTTAGCCAACAATATTTGAATTTTTTGTTCTGCTTTGTTTAGCTTTTCCTGACTCAAGCTACTTAAAGCAAGTCCGCGTTCAAACAAAGTCATCGATTGTTCTAGGCTTAAATCGCCATGTTCAAGGTCATTAACGATGTTTTCGAGTTCATTAATGGATTCTTCAAACGTTTGATTTTGGTTTTTGTTGCTAGTCATTTTGTCCTCGCATGGTTATCAAACCTAAGTGATCAACCTATTTTATCGCCGGTAAAAACTCTCGCGATTACTGCATGGCATTGCTCTAAAGTATAAATTACATTAAAAACAATACATTACACTTTAACTTGAAGGTTTTTTGATTGTTTTAGTTTTATTTTTCTTCACGTAAATTAGGTTAAGACAGACTAAGGTCGATTCTATAGGCGCAACACTACCTTAGCCAGTGCTTAGGGTCAAATGATTATACCTTTAGCAAGAGCAGGATAATACCAACGAACGACATTTCTTTACGCAATTAACGACATAGTAAGCTTGAGTAACTAAACTTTACTAAATCAACATACTCACTGTGCGGTTATTGGTGTATAATGCGCCGGTTTTTTATTTAATTGGTCTAGATAATGAAATTTATCGTAAAGTTACAATCCGAAATTACCATCAAATCACGTCCTGTTCGTCGACGTTTTACCAAAATTCTTGATTCTAACATTAAGAATGTCATTCGCCGAGTGGATGAGCAAGCACGTACCCGAGTTAACTGGGATAACATTGAGGTGACAACACCGAATGAATCACCTGAAAATCGTCAAGCCTTAATTGATACCATTAAGTGTATTCCAGGTATACCTCAGTTTTTGGAAGTACAACAATTTGAATTTACCGGTTTGCATGATATTTTCGAAAAAACTTTACAGTGTCATAGTCAAACGATTGAAAATAAATCGTTTTGTGTGCGTGCTAAACGCACCGGTATCCATGACTTTAGCTCGTTAGAGTTAGAGCAGTATGTTGGTGGTGGCTTAAATCAAAACGTTGAGTCTGCCCGTGTGCAACTTAAAAAGCCTGATGTGACCATTCGTATCGACGTCAAAGATGACAAACTTTACATCATATCAGAAACTCACAAAGGCTTAGGTGGCTTCCCTATTGCAACGCAAGAAGACGTCTTATCATTGATGTCAGGTGGCTTTGATTCGGGTGTTGCCAGCTATCAAATGATCAAAAAAGGGGCTCGTACGCATTACTGTTTCTTTAATTTAGGTGGCTCTGCGCACGAACTTGGGGTTAAACAAGTCAGTTATTACTTATGGAATAAGTATGGTGCTTCGCATAAAGTCAAATTCTTTGCCGTTGACTTTGAACCAGTTGTCGCTGAAATTTTAGAAAAAATTGAAAACGGCCAAATGGGTGTTGTGTTAAAACGCATGATGATGCGAGCCGCGGCACAAATTGCGGAGCGTATGGGTATTCAAGCGTTAATTACGGGAGAAGCCTTAGGCCAGGTTTCAAGTCAAACCTTGACCAATTTAAATGTTATTGACCGAGTCACCGAAACATTAATTTTGCGTCCTCTTGTGGCTTACGACAAACAAGATATTATCGATATCGCCCGTGTTATCGGTACTGAAGATTTTGCTAAAACTATCCCAGAATACTGCGGCGTTATTTCGCAAAAACCAACCGTAAAAGCGGTGTTGTCAAAGATTGAAGCAGAAGAAGCAAACTTTGATATGTCAATCTTAGACAAAGTAGTGGAAGAAGCGAGAGTACAAGATATTCGAGACATCGCTAAAGAAACTGAAGAAGAAGTCAAGACCGTTGACCATGTTGAAACGGTGGACAGTGCCGGTCACGACAATGTGATAGTAGATATTCGCTCGCCTGAGGAAGAGGATCTCAATCCGCTTGAAATTGACGACGTTGAAGTTATTCATATTCCATTTTACAAATTGGCCACTCAGTTTGGCGATTTAGACCAAGAGAAAAGCTATTTGCTTTACTGTGACCGTGGTGTGATGAGTAAGCTACAAGCACTTTACTTACACGATAATGGTTTTATGAACGTTAAAGTATATCGTCCATAAAACTGTCTCTTAGGTTTATCTGCCATTCCTATTAAATCAAGGTTGGTAGGAAACTTTTAAATAAATTCAAATGCTTAAGGCAATGATGTAGACCAGTATACATCATTGCCTTGTTTGTTTTTATCGTTCTATTTAACAACCAAAAGTGGCAAACGTTGGTCCAACGGCTGAGCACTTTTTAGAAGCGTTTAACAAACAATTTAAATGCTTGATGATTTTAACCCCAATGCGTGTGAAGCCCTTATACGCACAATTTACTTGAGTTTTAAATGCACACGAAACAAGCTGTTACCGTTCCGTTTTATATTTTTATGATGCTGGTGATCTTAAGCCCATTAGCTATTGATGTTTTTTTACCTGCAATTCCGGTGATGGCGCAGGCGCTACAAACCGAACTGGGTAATGTGCAAGCAACGGTGGCTATTTTTCTGGCCGCGATGGGCATAGGTCAAATTTTGGCCGGGCCCTTTGCTGATAAATACGGCCGTCGACCATTGGCGTTATTGGGTATTGGACTTTATGTTATTGGCGGTATTTTTGCCAGTGTTGCCAACAACATTGAAACTCTGTGGTTGTCAAGAGTATTACAAGGTTTAGGCGCATGTGCGGTATCTGTCACAGCGATGTCGGGCATTCGCGACTGTTATGGGCCAGAGCGCTCTTCGACTATGTACAGTTATGTTAATGGGGTGATCTGTGTGATCCCTGCACTTGCACCTATGCTTGGTGGCCTGTTAACGGAGTTTGGTGGTTGGCGTTATAACTTCTACCTGATCACCGTAATAGGGTGTTTGGTCGGCGCTTTAGTGGCCCTAAAGTTACCAGAAACCAGGCCAGAGCAAAGCGCAACACAGGCTAAATTAATTAGCTGGGAGCGATATTGTCGGGTCCTTGAACACCCTGTATTTCGTTTTCATACGGGGCTTATTATGTTGTCGATGGCCATTATTATTGGCTATGTCACGACGTCAACCGAGGTGCTAATGGTGAAAATGCTGCAATCGCCTTTTGCCTTTTCATTGTGGTTTGGCTCCAATGCGGCCATTAACATTTTGGCCGCATTTATTGCGCCTCGTTTTATTCATAAAGTTGGTAAACGTAATGCTTTAAAAGTTGCGGTATTTGCCTGTTTATTCAGTGGCATCGGCTTGGTGTTGTTTAAGCAATCGGTAAATCCATTGGCTTACATGTTACCGGTATATTGTGCCAGTGTCGGATTTTGTATTTTATTTGGCTTAAGCGGTGGCGCTGCGTTAAAGCCCTTTGGCGATAATGCAGGAACGGCTTCAGCCTTAATGGGGTTATTTCAAATGACCGGAGCCTCGGTTTTGGTTGGCCTATTGCAGTTGTTACCAATTTCTGGCAGTGAAATACTGGCCATTTTAATGGCACTGCCTTTGTTTTGGGTGGCGTTTGCCCGTTGGTGTTCACCAAACTTTGAGCAAATTCAGGCGACCTTAAAGTAAAAGAAAAAGCGAGGTTGGTTGTTGCCACTTTGATTCAATTTAGCCACAACAGTGGTATTTATTATTCCAGCTGATAAAATCATTTGATTCTGCGAATAAATAAAACAAAAAATTGGATAAAAAATGAAGAAGTTAATTGCAACCAGCCTAGTCGTTATAGTTATTTTATCTGCCCTGTTTTTACAAACGACCATGTTTAACGAGGCAAACTGTACAACCGCTAATATTCACCAAGGCGGTGATTTATCCAGTGCCCACAAAGTTTTATCACTAGAAAACGATTATATGAATCGCTCTAACTTTGAAAAAGAACTCATTTTCTTTGGTTGTAAAATTAAAGGCACCATCTAACGATTAAGCCTTTAGCCGACTGTCCTAGGAGCAATGCTAAAGTCATCGCATTGCTGTTAGGACGTTCAAACTTGCCTTTCCATCTTTCACAATTGATTTTTTAAGCTGGCTTAACCTTCCTTTCTAATGCCATAACGCTTTATCTTTGCGCGCTTTTGGCCAATTTTTTAAAACTATCTTATCTAAGTCGTGTTTTTGACTAACTATTCGTTTAATTACGTAATTAAAAAGTAACCTTTCAGTAGAGTGATAATAAAAAAGTCATTAAATACAGTTACTTATAAAAATGGCACGGTTACTGCTGTTAATTTGTTGTAAGTGGTGTATTTCGCCATGTTTATTTTATTAACAAGCACATAACAGTAGTCACTATGGATAGAAAAATAGAACGAAAAAATACCCCTTGGGGCAAAATAGGCGTTGCTGCCATTGTCATTATGGCCGTCGCATTTATCGCTAAGATTTATTCTGTACAATCGACAGGGAAATCCTTATCTCTTGCCAGTCAAAACATTACCATTTCTAAAGTTCAATTTGGCACCTTTGAAGATTTTATTCCAATTCGCAGTAAAGTAACCCCTTTGCAAACGGTCTATTTAGATGCCGTAGAAGGTGGTCGAGTAGAGCAAGTGCTCATTGAAGATGGCAGTATTGTCAGACCAGGACAAGCCATCGTTAAACTTTCAAACACCCAATTACAACTTGATGTCATGCGCAATGAAGCGGCCGTTACCGAGCAACTCAATAATATGCGTAGCATTGAATTGTCTCTTGAGCAAAATAAATTAAGTCACAAGCGCAACTTAATTGAAATCGATTACCAAATTAAACGCCTAACTCGGTTAGTTGAAAGGCAGCGAGTGATGTATGCCAATGGCAGTATTTCAGATAATGCACTTAGAGAAAATGAAGATTTACTGGAGTATTACACCAAGCGCAAACAGGTGACTCTAGAGAGCCAAAAAACCGATGCTTTAATGCAACAACAGCAATTGAGTTTCTTACAAGCCACCGGCGCACGGTTAGAAGAAAGTCTGCAGTTTGCAAGGCAAAACATGGAAAACCTGAATATGAAAGCTCCAGTGGCAGGCAAATTGTCTGGCTTTAATATTGAAGTAGGGCAATCAATTCAACGAGGTGAGCGCATTGGTCAAATTGACGATCCAGATAATTTTAAGTTAGAAGCATCGATTGATGAATTTTATCTAGAGCGCATCGACCTTGGTCAAACCGCGACAATCAACAAAAATGGCGATGACTTTGAACTGGCCGTGTCAAAAATATACCCCAACGTAAAAAATGGTCAGTTTCAAGTTGACTTAACCTTTGTTCAAAACCAACCAACGGGTATTCGTCGAGGCCAATCTTTGCAAACTAAATTAACCCTAGGCGATCCTAGTGAAGTACCACTGATCCCCAATGGGGCGTTTTTCCAAGATACCGGCGGTAACTGGCTTTTTGTGGTCAGTGCCGATGGCGAAACGGCCGTGCGCCGAAACGTGCGCTTAGGTCGTCGTAATAATCGTTTCATTGAAGTGCTAGAAGGGTTAGATGAAGGGGAGCAAGTCATTACGTCACCTTACAGCAGCTTTCTTGAAATGAGCACACTCAAATTAACCGACTCTTAATAATATAAAAATAGTAAAAGTAGACAGTAATAAAGGGATAATCTTATGTTAACACTAGAGAATTTAAGCAAACGTTTTCAAACTGAAGACATTGAAACCACGGCCTTAGACCGTATTAATTTAACCATTAACCAAGGCGAGTTTGTGGCCATTATGGGCCCAAGCGGCTGCGGTAAGTCAACCTTGTTAAATACCATTGGCATGCTAGATTCACCGTCAGAGGGTAAATACTTATTTAATGGAGAAAATATTGCAGGTTACTCTGAAAGCCATTTAGCCAAAATTCGTAAACAACATGTTGGTTTTATTTTTCAGAGCTTCAATTTGATTGATGAATTAACCGTTGAAGAAAATGTTGAACTGGCCTTGTTATATCATGATGTATCTAAACAAGAGCGCAAACAACGCGTGGCTAAGGTGCTAAAAAAGGTTGGTATCGATCACCGTGCTAAGCATATGCCAAGTCAACTATCGGGTGGTCAACAACAACGGGTCGCGGTTGCCCGTGCGGTGGTGGGCAACCAAAGTGTGATCCTAGCCGATGAGCCAACCGGTAACTTAGATAGTGAACATGGTCGTGAAGTCATGGAGATGTTGCAACAGCTGAATAACGAAGGAACGACCATTATTATGGTGACTCACTCGCCAAGCCATGCCGAGTACGCTAATCGAGTGGTCAACTTACTCGATGGGCAATTACAAGAGCCTAAGTTAAAAGTCGCGATTTAAAAGGAAGTTATCATGTTATTGTCTAATTATATTACCAGTGGCTGGCGCAACATCTTAAATAATAAGCTTTTTAGTGCCATAAATATTTTTGGTTTAGCCATTGGTTTGGCTGCTGTAGTGATGATCATGTTGTACGTAAAACATGAAACAAGTTACGACCAATTTTGGCAAAAAGCCGACCGCATTCATCGCGCTCATATTACCTTTAAAGTACCAGGGCGTGATGAGATGAACGGGGTGTCTTCTCCTGGCCCTATGATACATGCGTTGAAAAAAGATTTTGCTCAGGTTGAACATGCAACGCGCATCGGAGGATGGGGACCGACCATTACCTACAATGGAGAAAACTTTGTTGAAGACGTGCGTTTGGTCGATAGCGAATTTGTTGACGTATTTGACTTAGAGGTGGTTAAAGGTGATTTAAAAGCGGCCTTAGCTGATAATCACTCAATCGTGCTTAATGAAAGTATGGCGTACAAGTTTTTTGCCGATGAAGAACCATTAGATAAAATCTTAAGCCTCGATTTTAATCACTTTCAGCGTGACTATAAAGTCGCTGCAATCATTAAAGATTTACCTGATAACACGCAGCTCGATTTACCGATGCTGGTATTGATTGACGAGAAAGATTGGGAAACTGAGCAATATATGTTTCATGCTTGGTTTTCAATAAATTCTCAGCTTTATTTTACCACCAAAACAGCGAGTGATTTAGACACCTTAAACAGTGAATTTGACATGTTCACCAATAACAATTTCCCGAAATTACCCTTTGGTGGTGACGACGCTAAAAGTTCGGACTTTATTTCGGTTACCGCAATGAACATCAAAGATTTACATCTAGAAGCAACCGGCTTTGGTGAAATGAGACCACAAGGTAATAAAACCATGGTGGTCACCTTTTCAGCGGTTGCTGCGCTGATATTGTTGATAGCGTGTATCAATTTTATGAACTTGTCGACTGCACAAGCGAGTAAACGAGCCAAAGAAGTGTCTTTGCGTAAAGTATTAGGCGCTTCGCGAACCAATCTTATTGTGCAGTTCTTGGGTGAATCGGTTTTAATGACCTCAATGGCGTTTATTTTAGCCTTTGGTTTAGTCGAGCTGACATTACCAATGTATAACGAAGTATTAAACAAGCAATTAAGCGTCAGTTATACGGCTTCAAATTTAACCGGCTTAGCCGGATTTGCTCTGGTTGTTGGTTTAATTAGCGGATTATATCCGGCGTTTGTGTTGTCACACTTTCGTCCTGCAAAGGTATTAAAAGCCAATAAATCTGCCGAAACCAAAGCCTCTGTTAAACTACGTGCCGCGTTAGTGGTGTTTCAGTTTGCGGTATCTATTGGTTTGTTTGTCTCAACCGCGGTAGTTTATAGTCAAATTCAGTATGCTCTTAATATGGACGCTGGGTATAACAAAGATAATGTGATGGTTATTTTCCGTGTGGGGCAAGAAGAAGCGTCAAACAAACGAGAAACCATCATTGAGGAGCTACGCAAGCTGCCACAGGTGACCAATATCACTTATTCAAATGAAACGCCGGGAAGTAGTAACGAAAATAATACCATGATGCGTACCCCTGAAATGAGCACTGACGATCCGATTCTTATCGGTCAACGTGGGGTCGGCTATGACTTTTTTGAAACTTATCAAATCAACTTAGTGGCGGGGCGAACCTACGACAGAGAGCGTAATGATCAAAGTCCAACTACCGAACAACTTCGAAATGGTGAAGGTTTTGATGGGACTATTGTGATTAACGAGTCGGCACTCAAACGTCTTGGCTTAGGCACTCCACAAGAGGCCATCGGAAAAACCGTTATTACCTCTCGAGGTAACCCAACAGAGAACTTATCGCTTAACTTAACGGTAATTGGTGTGGTGGAAGATATTCACTTCTCAAGCTTACGCTCAACCATTCGTCCCGAGGTTTACCCATTAAGTCATAGCTATGGCAGAAGCATCAGTGTTCGCTTTACCGGCGATCCAGAGTTGATTAAAAACGATGCACAAGCAATATGGCGCCAACAGGTACCAAATATTCCTTTTTCACATGGCTTTGTTGAAGACTCGATTGCCGAGTTGTATCAACAAGAGCAAGGTGAAGCGACTTTATTTGCTGCATTCTCAGGGCTTGCGATCTTTGTTGCTTGTTTAGGGCTTTACGGCTTAGCCAGTTTTAGTGCATACCGTCGCACCAAAGAAATTGGTATTCGTAAAGTGATGGGCGCCAGTGTTATCAAGATTGTCACCATGTTAGTGTTGCAATTTTCGAAACCAGTATTAATCGCGTGTCTAGTGGCATGGCCTGTTGCCTTTTACTTTATGAGTGACTGGCTCCAAACTTTTGTTTACCGTATTGATAGTGTCACCATAATATTAATGTGTGCGTTATCAGGGCTATTTGCTTTAACCATTGCTTGGTTAACCGTAGCAAGTAATTCAATAAAAGTGGCGCGAGCCAACCCAATATCAGCACTGCGTTACGAGTAAATGAAAAAGAGGATAATGCCCTGCATTATCCTCTTTTACTTGCGCTGGTATATTGTCAATTTATCGCTAATTTTTTAAGTCGCTATTAATCGCCGCACGAAGTTTTAATGCCTCTTTGCTGATCTGCTGTTCCAATTGACTAAACAGACCAATCAAAAAACATAACTCTGCGACCAAAAACAAAGGCCCAATCAGTAACTGTTTTAAGTCATCAAAAAACGCCGGTTTGGCTTTTTCAAAAAAATGGCCAATAAACTGAAACAACCAACCAATAACAAACACACCAATGGCCAACAGGTAGGGGCTTTGATGCGCAACAAAGCTTTGGGCATGAAACCAAATAGGGGCGATTAATAAAATGGCAATCAAACCAAGTTTCACATCAAGCAGCAGGTAATAAGTAAAAATAACCACAGCGAGCACTTGCATAACATTAGTGTCTATACCCACTACGGTAAAACTTAAGGTCGCAAATAGCAGTGCTACCGACCATAAAATTAACGGAATACCAATAAAATGTGTGGCAATGTTTTGCTTATTTAAATGCACACTTTTATAGGTACTTAATAAGTGTTCAAGAGACTTCATGGATACGCCTTTTTAATATTTCTCGAGCTAAGATAAATATAATTTAAGCGCTATAACCTTATAATACAATGAGTTTATTGTACGAACGGCTTAGCTAGGGGGGTTGTGTTAATGCCAAGGAAGGGGGGCGACCTTGGCATCAGCTTTATTGAACAGACAACAGCGAAAAGATTTTTTTAGCTATATCGGTATTATCTTGATGACCATAAAATCGCTCTTTGCCAACACCAAGGGCAAATACCGGCACATCGATAGCTGTGTGTCCTGAGGTGGTCCAACCGGTGTTGGTATGCGTGTCAACGATTTGATTTAACGCACCGTACAAGGCTTCAGTGATGTCGGTTTTTGTTTTGTTTTTGCTGGCTTTTTTAATGTCTTGCAAGGTTTGTAACTGACTTTGACTGAGCTTAAATGGCAGCATGGCATCAACGTTTGTTAAGGTGATGTCTAGCTCACTTAATACTTTGGCTATGTTGTAGTTAGACATTGTAAAATGAGTTAAATCTTGTGGCTGCCAATGATACTTGCCATTGGCCGCGATGGTTAAACCGCCGGTGCTGTGATCGGCGGTTAACACCACTAAAGTATCTGGGTTACTGGCGCTGTAGTGTTCTAAAAGTTCCATGGTTTTGGCTAAGTCGTCCATCTCTGCCATGGCCGAGGCGATATCGTTACTGTGTCCAGCCCAGTCTACTTGGCTGGCTTCAATAAGAATAAAAAAACCTTGTGGTCCTTCAAGGTGTTTTAGCGCCACCTTGGTCATCTCACGTAAGCGATGCGGATTGCTGTCATCTAATGCTGGCGGCAGACCTTTGTCGGCAAATAAGCCAATGAGTTTATTACTTTGGGTGGTAAAGTTTAACTGTTCATAACTGTTGATGTAACGAAAACCCGACTGCTCAAATTCTTCAATTAAGTTTCTGTCATTGCGAATAAAGTACTGCCAACCACCACCAAGGTAGACATCGGCCATAATACCATCGTCAATGTAACTGTCGGCAATGTCATTGTAATTGCGACGAGACTCATTGTGAGCAAGGTAAGAGGCTGGGGTCGCGTGGTTTATTTGCGAGGTGACCACCACACCGGTTTTCATGCCTTGTTGTTTGGCCATTTTTAAAACGGAGTCTACGGGTTGTTTATTGGCATCAACACCGATGGCACCATTGTAGCTTTTTATCCCCGCGGCTAATGCCGTTGCCGAGGCAGCAGAGTCAGTGACATAACCGGAGTCGTGATGGGGAAAAGTGGAACTTGAGCCCACATAGTGACGGTCAAACACGGTTTGCTCAACTATCTCTGTATTTGGGTCATCTTTAAAATAACGATAAGCCGTGGTATAGGCCGGCCCCATACCATCAGCAACGACCATAATAATGTTCTTTGGTGTTTGCGCATTCGCCAACGCCAGTGCGGGTAGGGTAATGGCCAAGGTGGTTAAAGATGAAAATACGATGTTTTTTATTTTTGTTTTCATAGACGTTCACGTTGTTAATTAAAATAGCAATGTTTATTGGTTCAGCGTTAGATCAAGCCAAACCAGTCGGTGATCTGATGCGCTTGCTCGGTTTAATACTAAGTGATGAGCTGAGCTGTTTTTAGACGGCCAAAACACGCCACTAGCGTTCACCGTAAAATGTGGTTTTGAGGGTAACACATAATCGGCTCGCATTCTCCAATCGCTGGTATGGTTTTTCGCAAAAGGGTTGTTAGGGCTGTGCGCTTTAGCGCCTAAACTTTCGGGTTTTGAGTCGATAATTTGAGGGTGCGACAATAGCGACTGTATTGAGCCTGTTAAGCCATCGCCCTCATTCGCACAGGCATTTAAATCACCCAATATAACAAAACCATGCTCAGGGGTGATGCCCCCATAATGACCATTGTCATCGTATATATAACCGCATTTGTCTGTACTTATGTAGTCATACCAAAAACGAATTTCGTCATGATTTCGACATGCATTTCTTCTTTCTGGGCCATCAAAAACCGGTGGTGTTGGATGGCTAATCAGCAGTTGAATGGTGCTTTGTCCGATTAAAATAGGGATATCCCAGTGAGATTTGGACGATAAGCGTAATTGTGACCATACCTTGTGTTCATACCAAGGCGTTTGTGTATTGGGATGCATCGGCGCTAAGGCATTAGGCATGTCTGCCCATTTAAACCGTTGAAATGTGCGAATTTGACGCTCTTTTATTGGAAATTTAGACAACAACGCCATGCCATAATGGCCAAGAAAATAGCCAAAGCCATAACCGTCTTGTGGTAATTGGCCCTGACGCCCATTGTGGTTTAGATCAAACGGACTTACCAGACCACTATTTACCGGACCTTGATAACGATAAGGGTAGTGCACGGCTTTTTGCCCTTGCTGGCTTTGATGCAAAAATTGCTCAATAAATATCGATAAATTACCTTGGTTTTGATCAACACGATCGAATTCGTTTAACACAATAATATCTGGGTTAACGCGCTGGATGATTTCGGCGATATTTTTAATTTGAGGGTGCTCGCTTTTTAGCGCTTGGGGTAATTCTTGCCCTGTAGGGTTTGGTGACACACCTTTGTTATAAGGGAGGTAATTAAGTGCCTCCATGCTGACATTAAAAGTGGCTATTCTAAACGTTTTGATGTGGTTGCCCATGCAGTGTAAAAAAGTTATTAAATAGTAAACTTAAATGACAGCCAAGTGCAAATTAGCGCCAATAAAACCTTCAAATGATTGATATCACGCAATTGGCTAATCGCAATATTTAAGGTAATCTCTGCTATCCCGCTTGGGTCGTAGTGTGTCATAGGTAGTTAAAATGAATGTAAAACAATGTGGTCGATATTTGCTTGTTATGTTGAGCTTGGCTTTGGTGGGGTGTGGTGGTTCAAGCAGTTCCACAACGCAGGTTGAGCCTAGCCTTCCTGAAACATCTCAACCGCCAATAATACCAACACCAGATCCTTTATTATCAGATTACAGCACCAGTTTGCATTATATAGAGTATCTAAATGATCCCTTTGACATTAAAGCGGTGGTTTATGTGCCAGCATACCCAGGGTATTTACCCTGGGAGCTAGAGCAACAAAGCCAATTACCAGAGTCTTTACAGACCCGCATAGATATTGATATTGCCAATATAAAAAATATGGGCGCTAATACCATACGCTTTTGGGGGGCACCAGAATATTGCTATCAAGCTCTTAAAAAGCAAGGCGATTTACATTTTATTCAAACCATTTGGATAGACTCACATGCCGATGATTACCAAGACCCAGGTTTTAAACAACAGACCAAAGCCTATATACGAGAAGTGATTGATCGCATTTATGGTGTATACCCTGAGCAAAAACCACCACTGATTGCGTATTTGGTCGGTAATGAATTAAGTGATTTGAGCATTATAAAAACCAATAATAGTCATCCAAATATTAACAGCTATCAAGGGAAATACATTAAAACCACTGGCCAAGTGAGCGCAACCGAAGCGTTTATTGCTGAAATGGCCGATTATGTTAAAACCTACGAAGCTGAGCAATATCACAACATCTCTTTGGTATCTTATGCCAATGACATTCGAACCTTTGACTTGATTGATACACCATTTTTAGATTTTCGCAGTCACAATGCATATTCTTACGCAATACCTTACTATCGCCCCAATACGATGCCAGGGCTTGTTAGCGGTCATTTATTTCAAGGTTGGATTGAAGAAATCAAACAACAACATCCTAATATGCCATTGCTCATTACTGAAACCGGTTTAAGTGTTTCTCCCAATGCGTATCAAGCTGGTCCGCCTAATTTTGGTTATGGTGGTAACAGTGAAGAAGAACAAAGTGTTGGTTTAGTACAAAACTTAAAAGATATTTACACTGCCTCGTTACCTATTGCAGGGGTGACAATTCATGAGTACCTTGATGCGTGGTGGAAGTTTGGTTTAGAAGACTCTTACTCTCAAGACCCAAATGATATTGAAGAATGGTTTGGTTTAACCAAGCTTAAAGCCAAAGAGCAAGGCTATCGCACCGAGTTTCGACCTGCGTATCACGCCATTGCCGATGTGTGGTTAAATCAGTAACAGCTGTAAAGATTAACACAAGGGCATAAAAATCGCTGATAAAGAACAAGATAGGCTAGTATATTGTTGCTAAACTATTTAAAATCCCTGATTTTTTACAAAGGCTTCAAACATGAACGCAGAGATCTATTTTATTTATGACAGTCATTGCCCGTGGAGTTATGCCTCTACGGCGTTGTTGAATCATATTCATCATGCTTATAAAGACATGCCGATTCACTTGTTTCATGTCGTTCATTATGATGGCAGTGATGGCATTGAAGTAAAAACGGCTAAGCAAGTACAAGCGCAAAGCAGTGTGACTTTTTCAGAAAATTATTTACGTTTTATCCAAGACGATAAAGATGGCACCATCAGTGCCAACTTATTAACGTGGGTAAATAAGCGTGAGCCAGCCAAGTCTCTAGCGGTTTTAAATGCCTTGCAAAAAGCCCACTTTCAAGACGGAAATCCATTGCGCCAACAAGACGATTTTAATGACATCATCAAAGAATTTAAATTGTCACCGCCGGCGAAAGTTTTTCGTTCAGTGTTAAGTAAAGATGCAGAGTTTAACTTAGCAGGCATTGCTGAATTACAAGAGTTGATGCAAACCCAAGCTTTTCCAGCGTTATTGTTGGCAAAAGACGATAATTTAATTTTGCTAAACCACAATTTATATTTAACCAAGCCAGAAACGATTGTTGAAGCGGTAGAGCTCGAATTAAAACGATGAAACGCGTGGTTCTTTATAGCATGAGTCGCTGCCCACATTGCGATACAGCAAAACGCTACCTAGACCAACAAGGAATTAAATATCGCCTGTGTAATGTAAGTACCCCAAATGGTCGTAAAGAGTTTAATCAAACTGGCTTTCGCGCTGTACCGGTTATAAAAATTGGCGATAGGTTTTTAAACGGCTTTTCCATAAAGCAATTTAATCAGTTATATAAATAACCAAATCAGTAAATATAAAAAAATAGCCCTTGTAGTGCAGAGAAAAAATAAAGGATCTAACATGTAGATCCTTTTTTGTTTTTAATTCAATGGATTATAATTTTCTGGTGTCATTAAAAGTCATTCACAAAGTCTGGTAAAGAGCAAAGGCATCCCCCCATATTATGGGGTGGCATCTCCCTCGCTGTGAGGTTACTTTGGACGACCATTTTGTGTCTTTGTAGCCATTTTTAATGGTGTCTGAGTGGGCATTTAAAAGAATAAACCTTTAACCACATTCTAAAAAGCAACAATCAAGTCGGTAGTTAATGCCCAGCCGTTGGCGCCCACAGAAAACGGTACTGACGAATACCCCACCGGAGAGTCGTCGAGGTAAAGTCCCTGCACATTGACACGTATTTCCTTGCGCGAAAATGGAAACCAATTGACCCCAACTGACACGTCGTAGGGATTGCCGTAATCACCGTATATTTTTGAATAGCCGAGATAACCTTGTAGTTTTTCTGGCATGATCATCATCGAACCTTGGATTTGAAAGCCGTGATCCGTTATCGACGAAACAGGAATCGTTCCGATAGTTGCAAAGTCATCCATTTGGCGATAATACGCCTCGGCATCAAGTGACCAGCCACGATATTTGAAGCCACCGTTTATCGCCGCCATCTGATAGGTCGCCTTGCGAATATTCGCTCCCGTCATAAACGGATCGTTACTGAAGATTAAGGTGCCATCAGATAATCTCAGTTGTGAATTCTCAAAGCCCTCGGTATCAGATTGACCCTGTGCATCTTCGCGGCTGCGGGTAAAGTGTAGGCCGAACAATGTGGCTAAGTCATCGTGATATTCATAATCTCCTAGCCCCTGACCCGGACCGTATTCCCCTGTGGTCGGCATCCACCAAAGCGCGGCAGAAACGGTGTTTAATCCATCATCAAGCTGCACCGCATTAACCCCCAGTTGACTCAGGTTGTTGCCAAGCATCATACGATACTCAAGGCCATCGGTGATTTTACCATTAGCCCAAATACCGGTTGTGTATGAGCCTCTAAAAAACTCATCGGCAATGGTTCTATGGTCGTTTTTAAGCCAGTTTGGAAAGGTATAATTTGTTGAGCGAGTTGATGGCAGCCCTCCAATACCTGCATACAGGTTGAAGTGTTCGTTAAACTGATAACCTAAATTACCTGCTACGACTACCTGACTGAGATCCCCCTGACTGGTATTGGACGTCCAAGTGTAAAATAGATAGCGAAACTTAGGATCAAAAAGCCAACCTTTAAAGTTCAGGGTTACTTTTTGCATTTGAATATCATTGCGTTTGTCTAACTCCCGCACTCGATCAAACGTATCTGTGTAGGTATTTTCAAAGTTGCCCTGGTTCAGATATCGGGCATAAGAAAACGCCGAAAAGTCGAGTTCGCCCCATTTAGAGCGAGACAGAACAAAGCCTTTACCAGGTTCAAAAGGCTGCCAATTAGGCACTTCAGAGGGGGCCGGTACGGGCGGGGGTTGACGACTCACCGATGCGCCTGAAGCTTCCTGTGGCTCATCAACAATGACAGCCGTGTCGCTATCATCTTCTCCTACCATCTCCTCAAGCGCAGCAATACGCCGTTCAAATTCACGGGTTTGCTCAGCTAATTGGTCCCGCATGCGTTTAAGCTCACGCATTTCTTCAAGGGTTGCCTGACGACTGACTTGTTCAGGCGAAGTTTCTGCAGACGCCGTAAAACCAAGTGCCGTGGCCACACAGATTGCGAGGCTTGCTTTACCTATGTTCATAACATTTTTCCTTTAGAGTAGACCAAAGTCATAATTAATAATGATGCGAAAATCAACAAAGTCGTTACCTCCTAAAGCCTCGTCCTGGTTAACATAGGCTAGGCGAGTCCTTATCCAGAGTCGCTCAGCCCAGCCTTACTGAATTCGGTAATCAACCGTCATGTCGTACTCTGTTTCATCTGCATTGGCACTAATGCTAGCATCAGGCATATTACCTCTAAAAATGCGCGACGCTCTGTATCTTTCACATCGAGCGGTACAATCGTGCTCTGCTGGTTACGTTCATATTCATAGACTTCTTTTTCATAAACCTGTTTGTCAGAAGCTATCGCACTAGCGATAAACGCGAACTGCAACCCAGCAGGCTGGCCCAAAAGGGCAGCTGATGAATTGACATAATATGGTTCCTGCTGAAGTTAGTCCGTTGCCGAGCAAATATTAGGGGCGTTATAATCAAGATCCATCAAACGAAAATAATTTTCCCCTAATGCAATGAGTCTGAACGCGTCATCATTTAGCGCTTTCAACGCACGACTAGTCACATCAAGCTCTTTTGCGTACATAGCAAAGTTTTTAGTACCCGCAGCGACAAAGTCTGTCCCCGGCAGAATGCGGGTTGGATAATTGTTGAAGAATTGCACAAAGACAGGCCCCCAATTATGGTAGGAGTTGTAAAGCACATCCCAAGATATATCCAGCATCAGATTAGGATATTTATCCAGCAAACGTTTCATGATGGAAACATGGGTATACGGGTTCATATTTGATAACTCTTTAGACAGCCCCATATGTGCCCAGACAATTTTGTTGTCCGGATAAGAGGAAAGTATATATTCCATTAAGGGTAAGAATTCTGTTGTATTGTTGTCGTTACCCAGATCAGAATGCAATGTTATGGGGATCCCCCGTTCTTTTAAAATCGCCATAAACGGTGCCCAGCCGTCAATACTCGCTTTAGTCGAAGGCTCATGCATATTGCCAAGTAGGGCCTGTTTCATCACATTAAGCTCACCTGACCAGGAAAACATGCCAGGATATTCTTTATCGTAAAGTGCAATAAGGTCGGTAATATCTTCAGGATTTGCCAGATCCATGAAGGTCATGGATAAGGTCACATGTAGGTTTTCATGAGGATAAGCCTTCACTTCCATACCATTTACGAAGTCGTTTTTAACACTGGGTTTTGCCGCTACCCCCGGGCAGTCAAGATAATAGGTACAGCCAGAATCAAGCTCGAGGACTTGGCCTATACCAAAATAATTCACAAATCGAACGGTAGTCTTGTCAAAATATTGAAAAAGTTCAGCTGGCGAAATTGCAGATCCCCCAAAGGGACGTGGATGGAAATGCGCGTCAACCACAGCTGTGTATGGTTCCTTTTGACGATCGTAACAAGCTTGCGCAGACGCTGGCTTAGCAAAAGAACTTAACGGCCGGGCATCATTACTGACAGAAACCATGGTTGAAGATTCTTCATCTGACATGGTCGAACACGCAGATACTAGCATTACCATAGCCGCGGTCATCAGATGTTTTACCGAGGTCGAACTATCGGCAGGAAACGAAGCGTACGAATTAACTATGTGCTTGATTACATAAGAGTATTTTGCTTTAGTCATTTTTTGCGTCCTGAACATATGCCACACTTAAAATGGTGGGAAATACTTTTGAGTATGGCACATCAGTTAGAAAAACAGACAAAAACTCAACAGCCTGAGGCACCGGGTACAGACTGACAAAGAAAGCAGTTGGAATGAACCTTAAGGGTACATTAGCTAACGCAAAACCAATGAATGCAACGCTTTAGGTGCAGAAATGTCAACTAAATCTCTTTCTTAAAGCTATCACTTAAAACACTAATATAGAATTTGTGTTTGCGCAAAATTTTGCTCATAACGGCACGCTCCTAAAGAGCCTAGTGGGAAAACTGTAGCTGCCGACTAATAATTAGTCGTTGGGTTTAATAAGTATTGTTTTTTATCCATAACTAGGAGCTTTCTCCTGTATAGTTATAAAACGATCCATTGGGTCGATATTAAATTGTTAGGCAATCAATAGGTCTGTTTGAATTTTTTAGGAAAAATAGCATTGAGCAATGAATGGGACGAATATGCTGAGGGGTGGGATGTTGATGCCTCGGTACGAGAATATGCCAATAACGCATTTGACGAACTTACTAATATTACCGAGCTTGATGGGCTGTCTGTCTTTGACTTTGGTTGTGGTACTGGTACGCTTACCCAGCTTCTTAGTCCAAGAGTAAAAGACATCGTTGCTCTTGATGGTTCATCCGAAATGATAAATATCCTGAACAAGAAACATCTAAGTAATGTATCGACTATCTCTGACTTTTTGACTCAAGATTTGATTGATAACCATCCTCGCTTAACCACTCAATTTGACTTAATCGTGGCATCATCAGTGTGTGGCTTTTTATCCGATTACGAAACGAGCCTCGGCTTGTTAAAGTCTCTTTTAAAGAACGGCGGCATATTTATACAGTGGGACTGGTTGTCCAATGATGCCTCATCTGAGCCGGGATTGTCTGAAAGTAGGGTGTTACGTGCGCTCAAAGAAAATGAATTCATTGATATTGAAATCAAAAAGCCATTTAAAATGAATAGTTCAAAAGGCACTATGACAGTGTTAATGGGTGTTGGTAAAAAACCCTAGCAAGGCTGTCGTGCAAAGTGGCCTGGAAACGAGAGATTATCCCATTTAAAAGCTTACACTATCGGCGCTATTTTCTCATTTCATCTATGGCTCAAAATGACACTAAACAGCTATACAAATAAAGGGGATGAATTGATTATTCATCCCCTTTTCCTTTTATATGTGTTTCCAGATTTAGCCTTTTATATTAACGACATAGCGGCCAACTACCTGACCTGCAAAAAATTTGCTCAAGTACTCTGGCACTTGCGCTAAGCTGATTTCCTCTGAAAACTGTTCGAGGTTTGGCAACTTCATATCGGTAGCAACGCGCTGCCAAATGGCTTGTTTGTCACTTAGTGGGATCATCACCGAGTCAACACCTAATAAAGACACGCCTCTTGTGATAAATGGGAACACATTTAATTTAAAAAATGGTGAGGAAGCTAAGCCACACGCAGACACCGCGCCACCGGGCTTAATGCACTTGATCATATTGGCAAGAAAGTCACCGCCAAGGGTGTCAATACCGTGCGCCCATAAGGGTTTGCCCATGGGTTTATCGTTTACTTCATTGATGACATCGCGGTGCAATACTTGTGTTGCCCCTAACGATTTTAAGTGTTGATGTTGCGATTCTTTACCGGAAAAAGCGATCACTTCATAACCTAATTGATGCAAAATAGCGATACTGACGCTACCAACACCACCTGTTGCACCACTAACGGCAACAGGGCCATCGCTTGGCGATGCGCCAAGTTTTTCTAACTTTTGCACACATAAAGCGGCGGTAATACCGCCAGTTCCGTAAATCATCGACTCTTTCAAGGTTAATGTATCAGGGCACTTTACCGCCCAATCAGCCGGTATGCAGATGCGTTCTGCTAAGCCACCAGAGGTGTTCATGCCTAAGTCGTAACCAAATACCACGACTTTATCGCCCTGTGAAAACGTGCCTGATTTGTCACTTATCACCACGCCTGCAGCGTCTATCCCAGGGGTATGAGGGTACTCTTTGGTGATGCCGCGATTACCATTAGCAGACATTGCATCTTTAAAATTTAATGAAGAATAGTGGACATCAATGAGAAGATCATTGTCTGGCAACAAAGACATTGGCTTGGCTGTAATAGACTGAGTAAAGGTATTGTCATTTTGTTCTTCAACCCAAAGGGCTTTGAAGGTGTTTTCAACGTTCATTAAAACTCCAGAAATGTTTGTATCACAGAAGATAAAACCAATATAGGCCACATCAATTAAGGTGCTTTGATACCGTGATTTTTAAAATATAAGCAAAAAAGACAGGGGCCTAGCCTGATTGCGAGTGTTTTTAAATCATAGCAAAGGCTTGAAAAGCTCGCGAACCCGTTTGAGATATTTATGCGCTAGCGCAAACTATTGAAGAGCAACGTGCTTTTCATCCACCGAGTCACGCAGATGACGAGGTATTGTTGATTAAATAAACAAGCAAATATTGATGTTATAGCCAATGGCGTCTAATGACTATTCAAGGTTTGGTTGAGCATAGGTTGTTTACTCATCACCTTGGCTTATGGCACAGTAAGGGTGGTGTAAAATATTTGTTACCAAGGTGTTTTTGTGTCTATGGTTGGTGGTAAATGAAATAAGGTAACCTCTATGCTGAAAAATAAGAACGTGTTGGCACTGATCATTTTTACAATTGGCCTATTACTAGCGATGTTTGTTAATGCTTTTGTTGCAAAAAACTGGCTTGAACAATCTCTGGTGTACCAGGTGTATGAAAATCCTCAAGGTGTATTAAGCTATAAATACAAAGGCAAAGAGTTACCTGTTACTGATGTTATTCCTTATCAGGATTCCAAGCTCAATCAACAAAATTTAAATCGCTTAAACGGTGAACCGCCAAAAGTAGAGCAATGGGTGATAAATAAAGACAATCAATATGTGTTGCTCAAACCGGCTTTTCATTTTGGTTTGTGGTCGTTATTACCCGCCTTTATCACCATCGCGCTGTGTTTACTAACTCGAGAACCTTTAACCTCATTATTGGCAGGGATTGTTGTTGGCGCTTTGATGCTAGCACAGTATGATTTATTAAATACCGTGCTTATTCCAAACCTAGCGCAAGAAGGGACTATCGCTATATTGGTACTTTATCTCTGGCTTTTGGGCGGTTTATTAGGTATTTGGTCTAAAACTGGCGCTGCACAAGCATTTGCTACGTTTATGGCAACCCATTTTGTCAAAGGGCGACGCTCTGCCAAACTTGTTTCTTGGTTTCTCGGGGTGATGTTTTTTCAAGGGGGGACTATGAGCACAGTGCTGGTTGGTACGACAGTAAGACCACTGGCCGATAAGGCTAAAGTCAGCCATGAAGAGATGAGTTATATTGTTGACTCGACCGCATCCCCCATTGCCTCGGTATTAGCTTTTAATGCTTGGCCGGCCTACGTACAAGCCCTGATATTTGTTCCCGGGGTGACCTTTTTAGCGACAGAGGCCGATCGTTTGGCGTTTTTTTTTAGCAGCATCCCTTTTAGTTTTTATGGCATTTTAGCCGTATTAGGGACCTTATTGCTGAGTATGAATATTATGACTTTTTCGGGGCAGCGGATTCGAGCAGCCCATCACCGTACATTGACCACAGGTCAGTTAGATGCCCCCGATGCACAGCCCTTAAGTGCCAAGGAATTACACCATTGCGATCCGCCAAAAGATTATCAACCTCATGTGTTAGAGTTTTTATTGCCTCTGGTAAGCTTAATAGCCATTGCCGTGTTGACCTTTGTTTATATGGGCACCCCCATGGTTAATTGGGCCTTTGGTTTTGCATTACTGCTTTCGGCCGTGATCGCTTTGGCTAAGGGGATGACCTTATTGAATCTAATAGAAGGTTTTAGCAATGGCTTAAAAGGGGTGGTTTTTGCATCGGTGATATTAATGCTGGCGGTGATCATTGGCAGTATCAGTAAAGAAATTGGCGGGGGGCTGTTTCTGGTATCTGCGTTAGGCGAAACTCTGCCGTTTTGGCTCTTACCCATTATATTGCAGTTGATCACCATGATCATTGCGTTTTCCACCGGCACCAGTTGGGGAACCTACGCCATTGCCTTTCCGCTTGCCTTACCTTTAGCTTGGGCAGTCAGTCAAAGCCAAGCTCTCGCGAATCCAGAATTGTATATGATGGTATGTTTTGCCACGGTATTAAATGGCAGTGTATATGGCGATCAATGCTCACCTATATCAGACACCACCATTTTAAGTTCAATGACCACCGGCTGTGATTTAATGGATCATGTAAAATCGCAATTATTTCCAGCAACTTTGGCGGCTTCGCTAGCCGCGGTGTTATGGACAGTAACCGTCATACTGTTTGCCTAAAACCTTAAATATGGTTTTGGTAGTTAACCAAGTAAAAAATACAATCTTGGTTTGCAATCGCTTTAACCTTGGTTGCCATAAAAATATTTAAATTCACTTTGGCGACAATCTGATTACCGCGTAAGCTAAAAAACTGATCAATCAAGTTATTGCCATTTTTATCAACCAGTTGCAAATTATTCAAGCCAAGCTCATCAACCCAACCAATGTGTCTGTTTTGTTTTAGCATAGAAAAATTAAATTGCTCAATTTCATCAATTAGGGTGACGCCGCTTCGCCCAAGATCAGAGTCACTAAAATGTAGGTCACAGCCCGGTTTGAGCTGAAGTCGCAGAGGCTCCAAATACAATTCGACGTTGCGAATAAAATGGCATTGACTGATATCATCATAGTTCGCAAGACAATGTAGCCCCTCAAGAGCGATTAGGTGAGATTCTTTATCATTGGAACCGCCACATTCTATGGTGATGGTTTGACAATTAAAATCTTGCTCCATTAAAGCGCCTAATTTTATTTCAGATAGGATCAAAGATTCACAAAAAAGCGAGGCATAAGACAGCGCCAGTTCGGTTTTTTCGACGGCAACAGCGAAGGGGGGACCCAGACCCGATGTGTTGTGAATATCAAAAACGGCCTCGGGTTTTACGGCCTCAATTGCCGCCTTAATTAAGTTGGCGCGCTGATAATACCCTGTATTATTTGGGCTTGAAAAGCAGCGGTTTAAATCTTTACCATCAGGTAAAAAACGATGGCTAAAGTAAGGCTTGGTGAGTGCGACTTCGGGGGAGCAAACAATAAACCTTAAGTTAGTCACGGGTCGTTGAGACCTTGACATTTGGCTTAAGAATTGATGCATAGCAATGAGACCTGAAGGTTCATTGCCATGGATTAGTGTGGTAATAACTCGGGTTCTACCTTGGTCTTTTCCCGAAATATCAATCACCACAGGGCCACTGATTGACAGTAAAAACTGCAAATGATCTGACTTAAGTTCAAAACTGGTTGGATTTTGTAAATAATTAAGTTCAGAAAAATCTATTGCCATGGTTTTCTCCACTTCGAAACTGGCATTCCGGACATACTATTTGCAAGGTACAGGCTCAACATTTTTTGACAGGCACTGGCTTTATGTAAATGTTGTTCAAATTCGGTTAATGTTTTTTTCTGCCAGATAGCCCCGGTAATTCGCTGCTCTAGGCGACTTTCGATGATGCCAATATATAAATCAATCTCCAGTCGGTTTACCCCCATTTTTTCTAACCCTTGTTTCGCCAAAGGGATAAAGTGAGCGATGACGTCGACGATTGGCGTTGGCTCAGGTTTATATTTATTTAACAATGGCCACAAAATGTTGGCATCAAGACCAAATTGGGCACTGCGGTAAAAATTATATTCGGCAAAACGAAAGGGCATCATGGCCAGATAATCTTCAACATGATCGCTCATACCTTGAGCCAAACCAATGGCAAAAGCGGCATTGGCTAACATATCCACATGGGTAGGACCGGCGGGAATGGCGCGAAACTCTATTCTGACATGCCCTTTACCGTGATGGTCATAAACCGGTCGATGCCAAGGCCACAGGGTACCTATGTGCAAATTTAATGCCTCGAGTTTAGGCAAACCCGTGCCGTTATAAGGTTGACCTAAATCGGCCAAAATGGGTTTGTGAAGCGCGACTGCTTCGGCAAACAATTCCCAAACACTATGTCTTAACCAGCCAAAGCCAAAACTCACCCGAGTTGGTTGAGGTAAATTGGCGTCAAAACGATTACGTATATCTAAAGATTGCTTAAATAACGCGATACGGGTTTCATCCCACAGGCGATTACCAAGTAATATCGGCGAGTTGGCACCAATGGCCGTTACCAAAGGCAAGGTCAGTTGGGCGGCATTAAAGGTATGACAAAATTGCTCAAAAGGCGTCATCATATGGACTTGAAATGACGTATTTGCCCCTTCAGCACAGATATCATTAACCACAAAGTCGACCGGCTCTTCACCGTCGATGTTAATATGAAAACCACTTGGATTATGCTGATATAAATGATTCGCCAAAGAGTGATATCGAGGTAAATCGGTCATACAAGTTTTGCTTAAATGACGGGTATCTAAGGTTGGCAAAATACCAATAGGAATAACATTTACATTTTGCTGATCAGCGGTGTTTCGCAGTTGGGCTATTTTACGGTCCATTTCGGCTTTCAATGCTGAAAAAGGAGCACCCGTTGCTGGAACCGCCGATAAATTTAATTCCAAATTATATTGATTCAATTCGGGTTGAAATTGCGGATCATTGAGGCGCTCAAGCAAAGATTGGTTAGACAAACTCGCCTGACCTTGGTCATTGACTAAATACAACTCCAACTCAGCACCGAGTTTAAGTTCACCTTGGCCAAAAGTAGGCTGTTTTAAAATGGATTTAAACTGTTCCAGTTGAGCATAAAGCGCTTGTTCAAATTTTTTAAAGTCGTCCGCATTATATTCAACTTTACTAACATTTCGGCCCATAAGTTTACCTTAAAGGTCGCATCAAGATGCGACGATTTTTTAATAGAGTCGTTTTAATTTAAGTTGATTAATTGTCATACAGCAATACTGCACCTAAGTTGGCAATCTAGGTTTGATTTGAGTCAATGAGTTGTAAGCAATCTGTTAAGTGATGGCAGGTATGGTAAAGCTTTATTTACGCGTGGTTTACGATTGGGTAAAAAGTGGTTTAAGGGCAACGTTTGCTGGTAATTTTTAGCAACCGTTATGGGAGCCATGTCTTGCTGGTAGAGGAAAAATTCACTCGCTTAAGGTAGGAAGTAAGCACCACAACATCAAGTCGAGGTGCTTAACAATAGAACAGCCAGCAGAATTAAAAATTATATTTTATAAACCGGCAGGTCAAAGCTTTCAAGTTTTAATCCAAGCATCAGCAATTGACCTTGATAAGCACTTTCACCGTCACTGCTAAACTCAACTTGAAATTGACTGCGAAGATGTGGCCCTAATCGCGGGTTAAATCGCAATCGCGTTTTAACCCGAGCAATGGCTATAAATTGTAAATTCAATTGCTCGCAATGCTGTTGTGCTTGTTTTCTGGCATGTTCGGCAATATTACGTAAATGGTATAAATACCAAAGGCCTAAACAGACCCCGAGTAAAATATAAATATCAGATAAAATCATAATTGTTATTTATTGCCTTTTACGTGGCTAAATAATTGACCAATCATCTTGCTGAGTGCTTCTGAGCGTTGCTCATTTCGTAAACATTGCAACAGGGTTGGTCTTACTTGCGGGATGGCGATCATATCTTGAAAAATACCGGCAAAGAGCTCGAAATCATCTGTCGCTGCAATTTTTTCTAAAAATATCATCAGCATGTCGCTGTGGGTGAAAGCTGACCAGCATCGACCGCACAAGGTGATAAATAAGTTTAGGTCATTGAGTTTACTGTTAAGAACAAGGTTAATAAAATCACGGGTTTTTGGGTGATCTGCGTGGCCAGATAAGGCGCGCAAAATATTCGCTAAATAGGCAATGTCTGGCGCCGCTTTTTTGAGCTCTTGTTGGCCTAATTGCAACAGGCGTTCAATGAGAGGATAAGATAACTTATGATTTTCTAAGGCACTGGCTAATGGGGCAAAAACTTGTGGGGGCAATTTGTCTAAGGCGGCAATTAAGTGCGCTTCATTGTCTTTTTGCTCGGTTCGAGCCGCAAAGTCGCTGATCCCTTGAATTGCTACACCTTGCCATGAGTCAAAGCCAATTTTACCCGCAAAATATAATTGCGCGTGCTCATAAAACTGTGAAGCACTTTGCTTTAAATCGCGTTTGATAATGCTGTTTAATGACGCCAATTTATATTGTGATGGGGTAAAGTTATACGGGTTACTTTTTAGCAACTCTTCTTGTTTGGCACTAGGGTCTTGGCTTAAATCGTTGCCTAAAGCTTCCAAAATAATGGCAATAAAATGGTTACGGGCGGCTTGATTTAATAGACCGCGCTCGTCTAAAGGCATTTTTACAAACCAAATATAAGGAGCCAGTGATTGCTTTTGCCAAAACACTACGGCTAACATAGCATGCCCTTGAATGGGAAAGGGGTAGGGCTGCATGGCTTGTTCAATAAGTTTGAACTGCTCTTTAGGTATTTTGCTGACCGTACGGCCCAAATCAAAAATGCGATAAGAAGAATCGGAAAGTTGTAAAAGTTCAGAAATGGTAGCTATAGAATTCATAATCGCCAGTAATTGCCAAGGGGTTGTTGCGAAAGCCTAAGAGACAAAGTCAGCTCAGGACTAAACTTATATGGCGCATTATACTTAATTGAGTAAAATATGCGACTGGGTTTTGGTGCCCAAAACGTGCTAATTCGTTGAGTATGTCATCATTAAATGCTAAGTTTCTTCGCTTTTACATTGTGGCCTAATATTATCGCCATTGAATAGTTACTTTTTTGAATACGATTTAGAGAGTTTTATGCAAAAACCGCAAACGATAATGACCCTATTAAATGCGCTCGAACAAGAGTTGAAAAACTTAGGGTTATGGCAGCAAGAGGGGATCGACGAGGATTTATTACAATCAACGCAACCGTTTTGTATTGATACCTTATCGTTTGAACAGTGGTTGCAATTTGTCTTTTTAACAAAAATGCATCAAATGATTGAGGCAAACCAAGCGCTGCCCAATAATATAGCCATTTGTCCAATGGCTGAAGAAAGCTTTAAGTCATTAGGCCAAAACGCAAGTGATTTAATCAATATCATTGGCGATATTGACCAATGTTTAAGTGGAAAACGAGAGCAGACTCTTTATGTCAGACCAGCAAAATAGCGATTCAGTTAAAGCGCCAGCAGAAGCCGTCGATGATCTTTCTATTGACGAAGCGCAAGAAGGCTATGGGCCGTTAACCATATTGTATCAAGATGAGTACTTAGTCGCGGTTAATAAACCCAGTGGTTTATTTGTCCATCGCTCGTTTATGGATAAACACGAAACTCAGTTTGCTTTGCAAATGGTGCGTGATCAAGTAGGGCAATATGTCTATCCATTGCACCGGCTTGACCGTCCAACGTCTGGGGTCTTATTGTTTGCCCTTGATGCGGATACAGCTCGCCTGATGGGACAAGCGTTTACCGACAAGTTCATCAAAAAAACCTACTTGGCCATTTGCCGGGGACACCTTAGTGGACAAGGCGAAATCGATCATCCATTAAAAGAAAAGCTGGATAAATTGGGCGACAAATACGTTGACCCAAATAAAGAGCCACAACATGCAATCACCGATTATCAGGCGTTGGCTCACGTTACCTTACCATACGCCGTCGGAAAATACCCAAGTGTGCGTTACTCTTTGGTAAAACTGTTTCCTCATACGGGTCGTCGACACCAAATTAGACGTCACTTAGCTCACCTTCGTCACCCGATTATTGGTGATGTGAATTATGGCGATAATAAACAAAACCCATTTTTTGCCGAACATTTTGGTTATCGAAGACTGATGTTGCACGCTTATCAGGTAGGTTTTACTCACCCTCATACCAACCAATTATTATCTATCACTGCGCCATTAGATAATCAATGGCAGGATTTATTTAGCCAGTTTCATTGGTCATTACGGCCTAGTGTTGGTAATTTAATCAGTTAAATAATGCTTGAAAAAACCAATGTATTTATAGGTTTACAAAGGGCTGTATGAAAACTGTACATTTTTTTATTTAAATGCTTGCTATGTGAAAGCAAAAGATATACCCTGACGACAGCTTTACATGCAATACCTTTATATCGATTTTTTTACGTTCCGAAAAACGCACCTACATCTCGACATAATAAGTAAAACATTGAATAAGCTAAGAACCCCAAAAGATCTGGGGGAGCCCACTTTAATTTGTAACAAAATATTTAGGAAAAATTATGTCTGATACACGTAGCGGTCAAGTAAAATGGTTTAACGATGAGAAAGGTTTCGGTTTTATCGAGCAATCTGAAGGTCCTGATGTATTCGTTCACTACCGTGCAATCCAAGGCACAGGTCGTCGTACTTTAACTGACGGTCAACAAGTTGAGTTTGAAGTAGTTCAAGGTCAAAAAGGTCCTCAAGCAGAGAACGTAAAACCGTTATAATTTAACAGTTTTAATAAAAGAGCCGGCTTATAGCCGGCTTTTTTTATGCCAATTTTTAGCGACGTTGAATGTATTCTATCGCTTTCATCTTGTGGTAAGTCACTTGGTGATATGGGATTTGGACAGGATTGGGATCTACAATTTCGATATCTATTTGGTTGTTAACGGCCGTCCTTAAAGCCATTTGTGTGATGTTGACGCTAAATGAGGTGCCCATAAAGATCATTCTATCCGCTTTCATCATCCGTTCCTGAGCTTCACTAATACGGTATAGGTCAGTGTAATACTCATCAAATAACAATACATAAGGTTTATAAGAATGATTGAGCTTAGGTTGATGATTTGCGATTTTGAACATGCTCAATAAAGAATCAGACAGGTTGCCTTCATCGACCTGATCCCAGGGTGTTTGCATCGTGCTAACGGGATCACCTTGATGATGAAATAAGGTCATTTGATCAAGCCGGCCATGAATAGCGATGTAGCTTCGATTTCCCGCTTTACCATCAAGACCATCAATGTTTTGGGTGATCAGGTTTTTGTCAGCAAGCCAGTAGTGCACATCGTTTGGGCCATGATTACGATAGGTGGCAAAACGATGATAATACCAACGCAGGAACTGCTCTGGATTGTTCTCATACATAGAACGAGTAGCCATCTCCATCGGGGTGTAATTTTTTGAACCAATAGTCCAATAACCATCCTCACCGCGAAAAGTTGGGATCCCACTTTCGCTGCTTACTCCTGCACCGGTAATATAAAGCGTATTTTCCATTTAACATCTCAATTTTAAAATCGTTAAGCCCACTATAACCGCGTGAGAAAAGGGTGTAAAATGCCGCCATTGATTAATGACACCCAAAATTTTATGTTTGAATTAAAATATCACACCCCTATTGAATGGGCTCATACTGCTGTTGAAGACTTTGATGCGTTTTTACAAGATCATGCCGCAGCAGAAAAAAAAGCATCAGGAATGGCTATGTCGATGCTTTCACATTACCCAGATCGTAAATCGCTGGTACGCGCAATGACCGACTTGGCCATTGAAGAGTTAATTCACTTTAAGCAAGTATTAAAGTTACTCACAAAGCGTAATGTGACTTTAGGTAATGATCAAAAAGATGAATATATTCAACAGATCAGACAAATGTTTCGTCGAGGCTCGGATGTCTTTTTTCTTGACCGTTTGCTCGTCGCCGGTGTGATAGAAGCACGCGGACATGAACGTTTTAGCTTGATTGCTCAAGTACTGCCAGCAGGCAAAGAAAAAGACTTTTATGTCGCCATTGCAAAATCTGAAGAAAAACACAAAAACCTCTTTGTCGAGTTGGCTCTTGAGTATTTTGACCAACAAACGGTATACAGTCGCCTGGAAGAAATTTTAGATGAAGAAGCGAAGATTTGTGCCGCACTGCCGTTTCGCGCAGCATTACACTAAATCTTTTGGTGCTAGTATTTGCGACTAAGCTTATTTACATAGGCAAGGTAAGATTTAAGCCAACTCGGTGACCTTAGGATAACAAGAAACATGTCAAAGCATTTGGAAAAATACCTGCACACGTATGCCGAAGCAGAAGTGAATGGTCTAAGTGGTTTAACCTTTGCTAAGCGCTATCAACGGGTGTTGGTGATCCCTGCGTTCGATGAAAGCCCAGACTTTTTGCAGCGCTTGTTGTTTTCCAATTTTGAGCATTTGTCGGTGCTGCTTATTTTAGTAAATAATCAGCCCGATGATCACGTAGATTGCAGTAAGCAAAAACAGCTTTATCAATTTTTACTCAATAACAAAAGTAAACATCAGCATCACAAAAATTTGACCCTGTTGTCCTTCCCATTTTGTCAACATGACATATTGCACGTAAATCGATATAACACCCCTATTGAAAAAGAGAAAGGGGTGGGCTTGGCTCGAAAAATTGGTGCAGATTTAGCGTTATCGCTTATTTGCCAATCAATCATTGCTGATCGCTGGATTTATTCCAGTGACGCTGATGCAACGTTACCGGCTAATTATTTCTCAGCTTTGCCACATTTGCCTAATACAGCCGTCGCCGCGTGCTTTGACTTTTATCATCACAGCCCACAACAAGACATTCACCAAGCGAATGCGATATATGAAAAGGCACTGCGCTATTATGTTAAAGGTCTTGAATATGCGGGTAGCCACTATGCCTTTTTTACCATTGGTAGTACCTTAGCCTTTGATCATCAATCTTATGCGATGGCCAGAGGTTTTCCGACTCGCTCGGCTGGTGAAGATTTTTATTTATTAAATAAAGTTGCCAAACTTGGGCAGGTGCATTTTATTGACAGCGTGCAAATTAAAATCGATGCACGTACATCAAATCGAGTACCATTTGGCACCGGTCCGGCGGTAAAAGAGATCATGGACTTACATGCCAATGGCGAGGAATATTGCTATTACCATCCGCAATTATTTGAGCAACTAAAACTGGTGCTTGACCAAAGCGCAACGTTAGCCCATTGTCGCGACGATATAACCGCTTGGCTTACAAGCTTACCTGAAAGTAGCGCCCAGGCATTAACAGATATTGGCTTTATAAAATTCATTGAAAAAAATCGAACATCGAAGCCGACGCAATTTGACAAACAATGGGCGGTTTGGTTTGACGCCTTTAAAACCTTACGCTTTTTGCATCAATTACGTCAATATGAATTTCCTAATGTGCCATTAGCACAAGGCATTAGTATGGCGAGCTTTAACATTTAACCCGGTCTTTTGGGTCAAATCCCTTTAGCTTTGACCCTATTTTCTTTACACTGACAACACATTTGGTTGATGAGTTTATTTATGTCTGCAGTTGCAAAGGCGTTCGCTAATAATGGGGTTTTAGCACAACATATTACTGGGTTTAAACCTCGACAAGCCCAATTAGAGATGGCGCTGGAGGTTGAACAAACCATTGCCAAGCAGCAGCAACTTATTGTTGAAGCCGGTACCGGTACCGGTAAAACATTTGCCTATTTGATCCCCGCGTTACAAAGTGGCAAGAAAGTCATAGTGTCTACCGGAACTAAAAACCTGCAAGAGCAACTGTTCCATAAAGATTTACCCTTGGTCAAAAAAGCCTTAAAAAGTGGCTATACCCTAGCTTTGCTTAAAGGCCGTTCCAATTATTTATGTACCTTTAGGTTAAATGAGAATTTTAATAGCTCGCAGGACAGACGTCATAAAGTTGGGGCGACTTTAGACGCCAATACCTTACAAGATTTAGTGAAGGTCAGGCAATGGGCAAGTAGCACTCAAAGTGGTGATATTGGTGAACTGACCAATGTCGCGGAAGAGTCGCCCATTTTTGCCAAAATAACGTCAACCAGTGATAACTGTTTAGGTCGTAGTTGCCCTGATTACAAGGATTGCTACTTAGTCAAAGCTCGAGAGCGAGCGGTAGAGGCCGATTTAGTGGTGGTTAACCATCATTTGTTTTTTGCTGATATGGCGCTTAAAGATACGGGTTTTGCCGAACTGATTCCCAATGCTGAAGTGGTGATTTTTGATGAAGCCCATCAAATCAGTAACGTTGCCAGTGAATATTTTGGCGATTCTTTTTCCACTCGCCAAATTCTGGATTTAGCCAGTGATGCATTGCAGCAATACCGCCTAACCTTAACCGATGTGAAACAACTTGGGGTGGCAGCCGAAAAATTACAAACCAGTGCTGCCGATTTTAGAATGCTATTTCCTTATGATCCCGAGCGTGGCAATTGGCGACAAAAGCTTGTTAGCGATCATGTACGTTCTGCTTTTGCCCAATTACATGCCAATTTAAAGTTTTTATACGATGTCTTAAAACTGTGTATTTCGCGCAACGAGGTCATTGATAATTGCTTCGAGCGAGCATCGCAATTACTGACCAAATATCAAGTAATGACTAATGTCGAACAACTTGGGGTGAGTTTATGGTATGAAACCACTCGTCGTCATGTGGTGTTGCATCAGACTCCGATTTCTATTGCCGATAAATTTAGCCAACACATCAGTCACAGCGATGCAGCCTGGATTTTTACCTCGGCAACATTAGCGGTCAATGAAAGTTTTGAGCATTATTGTCAAGACTTGGGGTTGCACGATGCCAGCCAATTATTATTGGCAAGTCCATTTGATTATCTCAAACAGTCTAAATTATTGGTGCCTCGCTACTTACCTCAAGCCAATGATTTTAATCGAGCTAAGGCGTTGGTCAATATTGCGATCCCTTTGATTAAAGCAAGTGGTGGTAGTTGTTTTTTATTGTTTACTTCTTATCGGGTGATGAACCAAGTGGCGGAGTTATTAGCCAATGAGGTGGACAATACCTTATTGGTACAGGGGCAAATGGCCAAAAGTGTGTTACTTGATACCTTTGTCAATGAACCCGAGTCGATTCTGCTCGCTACCGCCAGTTTTTGGGAAGGGGTCGATGTTCGTGGCGATAAGCTGACCTGTGTATTGATTGATAAATTGCCGTTTAGCTCGCCAGATGATCCGCTTTTACAAGCGAAAAGCGAAGATATAAAACGCCAAGGAGGCGATCCATTTAGCCAAATTCAATTACCCGATGCGGTTATCGCATTAAAACAAGGGGTCGGACGATTAATTCGAGATGTCAGCGACAAAGGCGTGTTGGCCATTTGTGATTCGCGTTTGGTTAACCGTCCCTACGGACAAGTGTTTTTAACCAGTTTACCTGATATGCAACGCACCCGAGACATAAACAAAGCGGTGAATTTCTTAACCGCCATTAAGCAATCTAACCTCTAAGCTAGGCATTGTTTTAACAGCCAACGACTCGATTAAAAAGCGTTAATCCTGATTTTTCTTTGACGCCAGTACGGCAATTAAAAGAACGATAAATACTACGCCCACACCAGCAATGGTTGCCCAAGTCATGACTTCCCCTTTGTTTGTCTTTTCGCTCATTCTTTGTTAAAAAAAACTGCTATTGTTTTATCTTATTAACTCTGTGTTTTATTGAACTTTTTAATTTTTAAATTATTATTACCAAAGAGCGTCAACAGCTTAGGGTGGGCTATTGACGCTTTGCTTTGATTAAATTTTGATTAGTTGTTCTTTCTCTTCATGAGATAATGAATCAATGGTCGCAATGGTTAAAGTATCAGCAGATTGTTGAGCAATATTTTGATCAAGAGATATATCTACTCTTTCAGGTAAGCTATACATAGCTCCTGTTGCTGGATCTACGATTAGCATACCGATAAGTCCACCGACTAAAATATTACCAAAATACCAGCCATCTACAGTACTTGTTAGAGTATAATTTTTATCAGAATAACCATCTTTTTTAACAATAACGGTATAAGTTTCACCTTTAAAAAAGCCGGCCGAAGATTTTAGTGTTACTGTCGAAGGTGTCACGCCACTTTCTACTTTTTGACCTGAACGGTTAGTAATTACAAAAGCAGACCCCTCAGGGACACTGTTAATTGCAACTGCGTATTCAGATTTACTAACGATACTAGAACATCCAGATAAAATGGTCATTGATAAAGTTAATGCTAAAAGTTTCTTTTTCATTATTTTTTCCTTAAATTTAGATTTAGTCCCATATTGAACTTTCACACACAGAGCTAACTTATTTAGATAAAGTATTTCATAATGCCTAGCATCACTGGTATTGGAAAGTATACTGACTACTCACATCCCATTGCATGCACATAATTAAAGATTCACTTCTTTAAAAACACGTTTGACTTACTTTACTTGTGATCATTATTAATGATCACTAAAGTTGTTATATGCATACTTAAAATATCATAAGTTGATATTTTTCAATAGCTTATTTTTTTAATGATTTTATTTTTCTCTTTCTATGAATTTTCCAACTGCAGCCACCACCATTATTGATCCCTCATGTCAGTTTAAAATTTAAGGTGTGTAAATATTTACGTGTGTCATCGTAAATGTTCCTTGATATAATGTTTTCATAGCGTCAGAAAGTAACCAAGAGGTTGCTTTTGATAATGTTTTAAATAAAGAGAGAATTATTTTGAATTTATTGGCCATAGATGCTTCTACCGAAGCTTGCTCTGTTGCATTGGAATTTAAGGGTAAAACATACACTCGATACGAGTTTAGTCCGCAATCGCACAGTATTTTATTACTTCCTATGGTCGATGAAGTACTCGCCGAAGCTGGGGTTACACTGAATCAATTAGACGGTTTAGTTTACGGTCGTGGCCCAGGTAGTTTTACGGGGGTACGCATTGGTATTGGTGTTGCTCAAGGCCTAGCTTACTCTGCTAATTTACCCGTGGTTGGGGTATCTACATTGCAAGCAATGGCGCAACAAGCTTTAGAGCTACATGGTCATGCGAGTGTGGTGTCGGCTATCGATGCTAGAATGGCTGAAATATACTGTGGCGTGTTTATGGCAGATGCAAACAAAGTGATGCAACCTTTTAAAGCGGAGGCGGTGATAGCGCCAACTAATTTAGATCAATACCTAGCGGCTGATATTACAGATTTGTCGCTATTGCACGGTGTTGGCAGTGCTTGGAAAGCCTATTCCACTGAGCTTGCTAAAGTGTCTAAGATTGATGTTCTAGAAGATATTGAATTTCCGGTGGCAAAAGCGATGTTAAAAATTGCCAAAGCAGAATTTGACCAAGGCAAAGCCGTGTCGGCAGAAAAAGCAGAACCGGTTTATTTACGAGATACCGTGACCTGGAAAAAGTTGCCTGGACGTTAGGCAACATCTGCCGATATTGAGCCATTGCGAGGATAATTTTCACCATCCTTATTTGCCTATGCGCAAGCGGCAAAAAGAGACAATAATAAAAACCACACACAAGGCAAAAGCATGTTAAAACAGGCATTACAAAAGCCAAGGGTACAATTTTTGCTGCTCCTATTTTGTGCATTTTTACTAAAACAAGTGCCATATATAGGTGTTGGTTTGCAATGGCTTGAAACTTTTTTTCATGAAATAAGCCATGGTCTGGCCGCTATTTTTACCGGTGGACGTATTCTCCAAATAGAGCTCTATCCTAACGGTGGTGGCTTATGCACCACCCTCGGTGGCTCAGCGATGATTACCGCTTTTAGCGGCTATGCTGGCGCCGTCGGCTGGGGTTGCTTATTGTTTTTGCTTGCAACAGGCATTGAAAAGTACAGTCATTGGCTAAGTTACGCTTTGCTTTTGCTGTTAGCCATGACATCCATTTTGTGGGTAAGAGATATTTTTACGTTAATGATCTGTTTAGTACTAATGGGGTTGTTTTACAGCACAACATGGCTATCCAGTTCACAGTTTTTACCTGTGGTGTTTAAAATATTTGCCTTAACCGTGTTGTTAAATGCACTTGAAAGCCCCTTAGTTTTGTTTGATGGTCAAGCTATTGGTGATGGCGCCGCATTATCGAGTCTTACTTTTATTCCAGAATTTGTTTGGATTATCATTTGGACGTTATTGGCTTTATTTACCCTGTTTTGGTTATCTGGACTGGGTAAACGTAACAAGGGTGTGGTGAGTAAACACAAAGGCAAGTAGATGCGAGAACTTACTTATCATTTGGGCAGCACAACCATATGTGGTTTAGCCATTGGCGATGAGCGTAAACCCGTCGTGTTATGCTTACACGGCTGGTTAGATAATGCAGCAAGCTTTATCCCATTATTTGAGCAGATAAAAGCGACAACATCCTTGTTAGAGCAATATCAGTTTATTGCCATCGACTGGCCAGGGCATGGTTTGTCGTCGCACCGCAGTGTTGATGCACATTATCATTTTGTCGATTGGTGCTGGGATCTGTTGCAATTACTTGAATCCCAACATTGGCAGCAAGTCTCCTTGATTGGCCACTCAATGGGGGGCATGGTGGCAAGTTTATTTACCTCAGCGTTTAACGACAGAGTGAATAAACTGGTTTTAATCGAGTCCATAGGCTTAATCACCTTAACCGAATCACCAAGTGAGTTGTTGCGTCAAGGGCTACAAAGTCGATTAAAGAGTGGGCAAAAACAGCTCAGAGTGCATACCAGTGTTGAGTCGGCGGTTAGAGCGCGGATGAATGTGTCAGACCTGCCAAATCATTGTGCTCAGTTAATTGTTGAGCGTGGACTGCAAAGCGTTAAACAGGGCTATTGTTGGCGCTCAGATCCAAGATTAAAAGAACTATCGCCTCAGCGTTATCCATTAAAGCAAGCCGTTCAAGTTATGACGAATATCCACCGTCCAGTACACTTAATTTTTGGTGATAACGGCTTTGATATGGTACAGGCTGGTATTAAGCTCTTTTCCCCACTTATCAGTGACTTCCAGCAAACTCGAGTCACTGGCGGCCATCACCCGCAAATGGAAAACCCCGTTGCTTGTACCGACATTATTGCGCGCTTTTTGCTCACTTAGTTTGGCTTACCCGTTTAAAATCTTGCAATTGAGCAAATTTATGAAAAGATAGAGGCAATTTGATTTACATCAATATTGCTTTTAGGTGCTATCGTCTTAATGCTTTTTTAACAAAGAAGGGCGCTAATAGAAAGTGTTTAGACTATCATGCGATGCTTTAAATAGGGTGCAGATACGTTCATTATCCTTGGTAAGTAGTCTCACTATGGTTGTGAGAGCGAATATATTCGCTAAACTCTTTGTTAATCACTTTAAGATTTCCGTCAGCCCCAGATGTTTGTTTGCATTAAATAAACGTTAAAGGGTCACAGCTTTGTCGTACTGTTAAATCAATAACAAGACCTATATCACAGGCAGTTTTAGTGGCCTCTAGCCAAACATCGTAATGCTGCCGACATAACAATAATAATTAATCAACAAGACATCAGTAGAGCACTGACAGCTAAATTGTGGTTGCAGATCAGTAAGCTTACTGTTTTAGGAGACTATCGTGGAAAAAGTGTGGCTTGAAAAAAGTTATCCTCCTGGGGTGCCATTTGAAATCGATCCAAATAAATACTCATCATTAGCTCAGGTATTTGATCGTTATACCCAAAAATACGCCAATAACACCGCCTTTATAAATATGGATGTTAAGCTGTCCTATAAAGAGTTAGAGCAACAGGCGAAAGCGTTTGCCGCCTATTTACAACAGGAATTGGGGTTAAAAAAAGGCGACAAAATCGCCATTATGGTACCCAATTCTCTGCAATACCCTATTGCGTTATTTGCCGGGCTTATCGCTGGTTTAACCGTGGTTAATGTTAATCCGTTATATACTGCGCGTGAGTTAAAACATCAATTGAATGACTCGGGTGCGAGCACCATTGTGATCATCGAAAATTTTGCCAACACCCTTGAGCAAGTGATTAACGACACCCCGATTAAGAATGTGATTCTAACCAAACTAGGTGACAGGTTTGGCGCTATTAAAGGCTTTGTGGTAAATATGGTGGTTCGCCATATTAAAAAGTTGGTTCCTGCTTATAGCCTAAAAGATACGATTGATTTTAATCAGGTGATCTCACAAGGTATGAA
Source organism: Thalassotalea sp. 273M-4 (assembly GCF_041410465.1). Lineage (NCBI taxonomy): Bacteria > Pseudomonadati > Pseudomonadota > Gammaproteobacteria > Alteromonadales > Colwelliaceae > Thalassotalea > Thalassotalea aquiviva. Next base: position 2,086,829 of record NZ_CP166961.1, on the reverse strand, counting down.
ACTCACCTTTAATCCGGTAGATATTGATGGTGACGATTTGGCGTTTTTACAATACACCGGAGGCACCACTGGAACGTCGAAAGGGGCCATGCTGAGTCATCGCAATATGGTCGCCAACTTAGAACAGGCCAAAGGCGCATTAAGGCCATTGCTGGTCGAAGGTAATGAGTTGGTTGTTACGGCTTTGCCGCTCTATCATATCTTTGCTTTAACCGCTAATTGCCTGACTTTTTTCACCTTAGGTGGAACGAATCTGTTGATCACCAACCCTCGAGATATGCCTGGGTTTATTAAAGAGTTAAAAAAATACCCGTTTACTACTTTAACAGGGGTTAATACCTTGTTTAACGGTTTATTAAATACCCCAGGCTTTAAAGATGTCGACTTTAGTCATTTAAAAATATCTTTGGGTGGGGGTATGGCGGTGCAACAACCGGTGGCAGAAAAATGGCAACAAGTGACGAAAACTCGAATGCTTGAAGGTTATGGTCTAACCGAATGTGCTCCTTTAGTGACCATGAGCCCATACAACCTTGACGGCTTTGATGGCACCATTGGAGTGCCGGCGCCATCGACGGATATTCGCATTATTGACGAGCACGGAAATGAGTGTGAGGTGAATCAACCGGGCGAAATGTATGTCAAAGGGCCACAAGTGATGGTTGGTTATTATCAACGTGAACAAGAAACCGCTGAGGTCCTTAAAGACGGATGGCTTGCGACCGGCGATATTGCGACGATGAACGAGAATGGCTTCTTTAGCATTGTCGATCGTAAAAAAGATATGATCATAGTCTCTGGTTTTAATGTGTATCCCAATGAAATTGAAGAAGTGCTGGCGACGCATCCTGACATTATCGAATCCGCTGTGGTTGGGGTTGCACATGAGGTGAGTGGTGAAATGGTAAAAGCGTTTGTGGTAACCAATAACGATAAACTCACCGAAAAAGAAGTGATCGCCCATTGCAAAGCCAATTTAACCAACTACAAAGTGCCTAAACGCGTCGAGTTCAAAGACGAATTACCAAAGAGTAATGTCGGTAAGATACTTCGTCGTCAGTTAAAATAAGCGTATACGTTCAGCTTTTATCCAAGACCCGACAAAGGGCGATTAATTTTGCCTTTTGTCGCGGTTAAGCTTGACTGCTATGTCGTAACAGTACAAACTTCGAATCAAAGTGTGCCAACATTTCCCGTTGTTTTTCCTGCTAGAAACCATCAGTTCGTTTGCATGCGCCAATACCATTAACCGCTGGTATGAGATTACTATAGAGAGATATTGTGCAGCATATTTACATTCAAGACTCCAAAACTCTGCTCGAATACTGCCAACAGGCTGCCAAAGCCGAAGTTCTAGCCATTGATACCGAATTTGTTAGAACCCGAACATTGATCCCAAAACTGGGTTTAATCCAAGCTTACGACGGTCATACCTTGGCTTTAATCGATCCGGTGTTAACCGATGACTTAAGCTCTTTTTGGCAATTACTCGCCGATCCGACGTTGTTGAAAATCATCCATTCGTGTTCTGAAGACTTAGAAGTGTTTTTGCACAGTGGTCAATGCAGACCAGCTAATATGCTAGACTCACAAATTGCCATGGCATTTTTAGGCCATGGTTTATCGATGGGCTATGCGGCTATGGTTAAGCACTTTTTAGACATTGATTTAGACAAAAGTGAGTCAAGAACCGATTGGATGAAACGACCTCTTAGTGCCAAACAATTAGAGTATGCAGCGGCAGATGTTTATTACTTGCATCAAATTAGCACGACAGTCATTGAGCTGGTTAAAACAGCGGGTTGGTATGACGCTGTAATGTCAGATACGGACGCCATGGTAGATAAAAAGTTTAGTAAAACCGATCCTATGGCGCTATATCTTGATTTTAAAGGGGCTTGGCGCTTAAAGCCTAGACAACTGTTGCGATTACAATACTTGTTGCAATGGCGCTATGAATTGGCGCAAAAGAAAGACTTACCTTACAGTTTTATTGCCAAAGACCATACGTTACTTATTGTTGCCGAAAACAATCCAAAAAGCGTCGGTGCAATGGCCAGTTATGAAGGCGTTGAAATTCTCGATGTGCGTCACAAAGGCAAAGCCATGTTAAGTGTGTTAAATCAAGTTAACCAAGTGCCTGAGTCCGAAGAACCAAGCGCTATTAAGCGATTAGATAACCATCCCGGGTACAAACAAATCTTTAAAAGATTAAAGAGTTTTGTCCAACAACTGGCCAAAGAACAAGACCTTGATATTCAAGTGGTCGCCGGTAAAAAGCAACTAAACCAATTTTTAGCTTGGTATTGGAAAATCAATCAAGCAGGTAATCAAGATCAAGTCGAACTTTTATCCGGCTGGCGACAGGTTTTATTTGCCGACAAATTAATGGCATTTGCCCATAACGACTTTCAGTTGAAGTCATAACCAATCCAAATTTATTGAAGAACGTGAGTACGATTTCCCATGTTATGTGTTGTTTATAAAAGCCCTAAAAAAGCGCAAACTTATTTGTATGTATTAAAACGAGATGATTTCTCTGCAGTACCAGAGGCATTAATGAAAACGTTTGGTACACCGGAGCTGGTTACTGTGATTAACTTAGCAAAACGGGTGAATATGGGCCAAGCCGATGTGATTAAATTAAAACAGTCATTAACAGAGCAGGGCTTCTACCTACAATTACCACCCCCTGTGGAAGATATGCTAAAAGAGCATAAAAATAAAATGGGCTCTGCCAATAGCTAAGCTTGAGGAAGTAGAGAATGAAAAAGAGATTAACCTTCGCATCTTTTGCCTTGTTTGTGAGCGCTGGGGCAATGGCTTTTGAGCAAAGCAAAATCAGTTTCGCTCAATACGTTGAAAACATAAAGCAAGAAGCGTTAGATAAAGGCTTTTCAAAAGAGCTGGTAGAACAGACTTTTGCTGATGTTAAGTTTCACCAACGAGCGGTTAAAGCCGATAAAAATCAGCCAGAAAAGGTTGAAACCTTAGAAACTTATTTGCCTAAGCGGGTTTCTGATTGGAAGGTTAAAAAAGCTCGCCAAATGATGCAAGAGCATCAGCAAGAATTAACCAAAGTGAGTAAACACTATGGGGTACAGCCCAGATTTATTGTTGCTCTGTGGGGGTTAGAATCAAATTTTGGCAGTTATACTGGTAACTATAATGTGGTAAGTGCGCTTACTACCTTAGCCTATGAAGGTCGCCGCGAAGCGTTTTTTAAACGTGAGTTGTTTAACGCCTTAACGATTTTAAAACAGGGGCATATTAGCAATGCGCAAATGAAGGGCTCTTGGGCTGGCGCAATGGGGCATAGTCAATTTATGCCAAGCTCGTTTTTATCTTATGCTGCCGATGGTGACGGTGATGGGGTCAAAGATATTTGGAATAATCCCGCGGATGTATTCGCCTCTATTGCCAACTATTTAAGCAAAGTCGGTTGGAATGATCAATTGACTTGGGGGCGACAAGTGTCACTCCCCAAAGATTTTGATTACGCTTTGGCGATCCCACAACGCACTGGTGGGCGCACCAATTGGTTAAAGGCTTGGCAACAAACCGAGCGGTCATTGAGTCAATGGCAGGCGGCCGGCGTGCGAAAATACGATGGTAGCGATTTGCCCATCGTTGATGTGAAAGCCGCTTTGGTTTTTCCAGATGGCGAACAAGGTCGCGCCTACCTTGCTTATGACAACTATAAAACCCTAATGCATTGGAATTTGTCTTATTACTTTGTTACCAGTGTCGGCCACTTAGCCGATCGAATTAAATTCGACTAGTATTTATATATTTCCCCTTTTATAAAGTTCAAACCTAAACAGCCTTTATAAAAGGGCTTGAGGTCTACGTGAAAAAGAAACCCAGTAAAACAATCGATAAGTTTTGGGAAACCAAAACGTTATCACAAATGAGCGAATCCGAATGGGAATCGTTATGCGATGGTTGTGGCAAATGTTGTTTGCACAAAATCATCGAAGAAGAGCATGACGATGACGTCGAGTTAGTTGATGAAGGTCTGCAGTTACCCACCGATTATATCGGCGAAGGTGAAGAGATGCTCTACACCAATGTGGTTTGTCACCTACTCAATGATAAAACCTGCAGTTGTACCAAATACGCTCAACGAACGAAATTAGTCCCTGACTGTGTTAAATTAACCCAGGCAAACTTAGACGATATATTCTTTATGCCAAACAGCTGTACCTACCGTCGTTTACATGAAGGACGAGGGATCCCGTCTTGGCATCCTTTATTGCACAAAGGCAAAAAATCTGAAATGCACAAAGCTGGGATGTCGGTTCGTGGCAAAGTGGTCAAAGACGATGACGTTGATATGCAAGACTATGAAGAGCATATCGTTACTTGGCCCCTTGCTGATATCGACTAACCTATGTTGTCGCTTTGAGACTCTAATTTATGCATGCAGTTCATCAATTATACCTTTATCGAAAAAGTTTAAGCACCCGTGAGTTTAAAGGTCGCGGCTGGAAAGTTAAACGCTGTGATACCTGTCGTGTGGCAAGGGATTATTGTATTTGTGACATGGTCCGTCAAAGCCCGTGCAATAGCGCGTTTTTGCTTTTGATGTATGATAACGAAGTTCTAAAGCCAAGTAATACTGGGCGTTTGATTGCTGATGTTATCCCCGACACGCATGCATGTATATGGCAACGCACGGATATGGAGCCAACCTTAAAGGCTTTGCTTGAAAGTGAAAAGTATCAGCCGTATCTGGTGTTTCCTAAAGACTATGCGGGTGAACATCAAACGGTTATTGAACAAAAACCTGAGCCTGTCGATGGTAAAAAGCCCTTGTTTATTTTAATTGATTCAACGTGGCGCCAAGCTAAGAAAATACTGCGAAAAAGTCCGTATTTATTGGATTTGCCTATGTTGTCGATTCCATCATCTGTACTTGCCAACGACTCTGTTGCCGTCGATTGTGATGTTCAGCAACAGTTAAAACATCAAAACTTTGATTCAAAATATCAGGTTCGAAAAGCGCCTAAAGAAGGGCAGTTTGCGACGGCGGAAGTTGCCGCCAAAGTGTTAGCTCTTTGTGAAGAAAAAACCGCAGCCCAACATCTTGATTTGTGGTTTGAAGTATTTGCCTATCGTTACCAAGAAGGGGTTATGCAGGTCAATAAAGGCAACCCAGATGCAATCAATAACTATCTTAACTTTCTAAAGAAAAATAATTTATAATAAAATCAAATAGCTAGATAACCCTGTAAGGAATGTTAAAGTTTCAGAGTTGGTTAAAATACCTTGCATTATTTTCACTGATCAGAGACAGTTGGTGGTTAATAAAAAAAGTAATAAATAGGTGTGTTGATGTTGCAAGTAACTTCTTTTTTTTCTTCTTTAGCGGGTCACTTTACTTTAAGGCGCCGTGTCATTTGGTCACCAAATTTTAATCATTGGGGCCGGCGAGCGCGATTATTGGCGTTAACGACTTGGGTCTATTTGGCAGCTAGTGTGTCGATACAAGCTGAAGATGAAGTATTCTTGGTAACCTTAAAAAGTGACCAAGTGATCGATGTCAGCAACATCAGTCAACGTTTAGGTTATGACAATCAACCACACTTTAGCCCAGATTCAAAATCGTTATTATTTACCTCTATGTTCACCGAGCAAAGTGTTGATGGCAAACAGACCAGTCAGACCGACAGTATGCGTTTAGACCTAGCAACCGGCTCTTTAGTTAACTTATCGCAATCGACAGCCAGTGAATATTCACCAACAGTGACACCAGATAAGAATCATTTCTCAGTTATTCGAGTTGGTGATGATGGGCGTCAATTATTATGGCAATACCCGTTAGAGCAGGTCAGCGCAGCAAAAGCGTTAAACCGCAAAGTGTCATTACTACCAGAGGTTTATGACGTTGGTTATCATGTTTGGCTAAATCAAGCCGAATTACTGTTGTTCATATTAGGCCAACCTATGACCTTAGAGCGCGTAGATATTAAAGACGGTACGCGACAAATCGTTGATACGAATATTGGTCGAACCCTACGCAAGTTGCCAAATCAACCACTATTTAGTTACACCAAAGCGATAGGTGAAAACTGGCAGGTAAACATTTACCACCCCGAAAACCAAGAGAGTATTTCTTCCGTTACTTTACCAAATAACAACATGTATTACGCTTGGCATAATGACGGCGATGTATTATCTGCTAAGCAAGCTAAAATCATGAAGGCTGAGCCAAAGTCGACGGCAAATTGGACCCTATGGCATGACTTTTCTGCCCACTGTTTAGGGGACATCACTCGTTTGGTTATGTCTAACAATAGCCAATATCTCGCTTTCGTCTGTAACACAGCTGACAAAGGCTAGGTAAAAGAGCGTCACAGCATGGTCTGAAACCTTTTAAAACAAAATTCAAAGCCAAGCCATTTTACTATCTCAAGGCTTGGCTTTTTTATTGTGGTTTCAGCTATACCTCTTGGCTACGCTAATGTCAGTATGATCAGCTTCCTTTCGTCGGTGTTGCTCGGTGCCAAGATGGGTTTATAAATTTCTCTAGTTACTTGATAAACCTAATTTTTCACTGCTATATTGAAACTAGGTTGACAATAATAGGAATAACAAATGAACCCCACTTACCATGAAATATTGGAGCGCCGTAAGCATTTTCGCATCGATATGGAAAATGAAACCGTCGAAATGTTTTGGCGAGACAGCGAAGGCCAAGCGCATCAGCTTGAATGTCAATGCATTGATTTTTCGCGCAAAGGCTTAAAAATTGAACACGACTTTGCGATTGAAGTCGACACGCCAGTATCGATAAGATTCCAAACCAATCACCCAAATAGTAAAGACATTAACGCAAAAGTAGTGCGATGTTTGGAAAACGTGGATGGCAAATTTTCAATTGGTTTTGAAATACTTTAGTTATCTTTACCAGAGCCAAGAGCAAAATAAGGACATACAATGATTATTTTAGTTGGTGGTGAAAAAGGGGGGAGCGGAAAAAGTTGTCTTGCTCAAAATCTGGCTGTATTTTTTACTGTGGAACAACAATCGAGCGTGTTATTAGCGGATTGCGATCCGCAACGTACGACATCTGATTGGATCCATGCTCGAAATACTAACACCAAGTTAACCAGTATTAACTGCATTCAGCTCTATGGTAAAATTCGCAATGATCTTCTGAGCTTAAGTCAGCATTATGACTATGTGATTGTCGATTGTGGTGGTCAAGATAATTTGGCCTTGCGTTCAGCGATGTCCGTTGCCGATCATGTTTTGGTGCCATTGCGTCCTAAACGTCGTGACTTTAAGACGGCACCACATATGGAAGATATGCTCAGCACCTGCAAAATGGTTAATCCTAAAATGGCAGCCTCGTTTGTTATCACTCAATGTCCCTCATTACCCAATCAAGCCCCTCGGATTCTTGAAGCGAAAGACGTATGTGCGTCTTATGGGATCAATGTTCTTGACTCGATCACCTATTCACGCAATATCTATGATGACAGTGAAGAGCGTGGTTCATCTGTTTTAGAGGAGGAACCAGATGGTAAGGCTGCAGATGAAATTCGAGCGATTGCCAATGAAATGATGGCGATAGAGCAGGTGGTTAGCTATGAGTTTAGCTGATTTAAAAAGACAGTATAAAGACGCGGAGCAGAGGCCTTTTACGGTCGACGATTTTATTTTAGATGCGCTTAATTACGCCAAGGGTGAAGGCAAATTATTACGTAAGAAAAACGAGAAAGCTTTGCCGCCTTTATTTCATCAGCTTGCCTTAGACATTGAACATATCGATGTTAAACCAATGAAGGAGCCAAACTTTCGTCATTGCACTTTCACCCTCACGGAAGAAATCATCGCTCATTTGAATGAGTTATCTGAACAAACCAATATAGCCAAATCTCGGCTCATCAGAATTCTCATCACGTCCTGCAAAGGCCAAGATAACCTGACCATGCTACAACGTTCTATGGTTGAATAAAGCTGCTGCGCTTGCACTAAATGCGGTTCCCTTAAACAGCCCGCCCGTGGTAAAATCTAAGCCCATTTTCCATTGTTGTTATTCCATCTATGCGTTTAGATAAATACCTATGTCGTTGCACCGAGTATTCTCGCAGTGACGCTAAAAAAGCGTTAAAACAAGGCCGTGTTACCGTTAATGGTGAAGTGGTTAAAGATCCTGGCCACCAAGTTTACCAAGAAACACTGGTGGAACTTGATCAACAGCCACTGTCTTTTCAGGCTGCGCGCTATATTATGTTGCACAAACCTGTGGATTTCATCTGCTCAAATGCGGATGAATTATATCCTTCGGCGCTGCATCTTTTGGATGTTGACCGAGCGTTTGATTTACACATTGCAGGTCGATTAGATGTCGATACAACCGGTTTGGTTTTGGTAACTGATGATGGCCAATGGTCACACAATATAACCTCGCCGAAAAAGGCTTGCCAAAAGCGTTATCGGGTCGAATTATCAAAGCCTATTCGAGACGATGCCGGTGCTTTATTTGCGCACGGTGTGCAGTTACAAAATGAAGATAAGTTGACTCGTCCAGCAAAACTTGAGGTTTTAGCCGAACACGAAGTGCTGTTGACCATCAGCGAAGGTAAATATCATCAAGTTAAACGCATGTTTGCCGCCATTGGCAATAAAGTGGTGGCTTTGCATCGAGAAAAAATAGGCAACATTGAACTAGACCCTGAACTTGCTCCAGGTCAATGGCGCTACTTAACAGATGAAGAAGTAAATAGTATCTAATCGCGGTGCCGGTTAATGACTGCTAAGCCTTATGGTGTTGTTAGAAACACTGCAAGTTGCTGCACAGGAGTTTGGCGCACAGGAATTAAAACCTTAACGTTAGTGCTCAAAAGCCGAACAAAATCCATTTGACAAGCTTATTAGCCTAGATGGGAGTTTAACTTGACAGGTTGTAGGCAGCCCGACATAAATAAGGGCTGCCAATGAGGTAGACATATGTGGTCTGTGGTTTTCAACCGTAAAACCGGTTTGTGAATGAATAAAACCGTGAATTATTTTTTTTCAAGGCCATTAAATTTAGCTAATTGTTCGTCAGTTGCTGGTAGTTGATGCTCATCTTTCCATTGCTGATAAGGCATTTTATAAATATGCTCACGACTTGCATCAAGATCGACCTTAACCCCAAGTTTCTCGCCTTCTTCTACCATCCACTTTGAAAAACAATTTCGGCAAAAGCCCGCTAAAATCATTAAATCAATATTTTGCACATCTTTTCGATTATCAAGATGATTTAACAGTCGACGAAATACCGCCGCTTCAATCTCAGTTTGTTTTTCAATATTCATCGTGTTTCCTTGCTTATGTTGTTGTATTAATCGGGTCGTTGATGACGTCTAATTTGTACAATTAAGCCCACATAAGGGTGATCAAAGTAATGAATTTCGTTACTGATCACACGCCTGTTTTGATTAAATGGGATGAGCAGACCACTTGGCTCACCAGGGGTGGCATTAGGGTTTGGTAAGTGAAAATTTAATTCGCTGTCAATAAATAGGTAGTGATTTAAATGTACTTTAAATAAGCCCTCTACCATCCATGTTTGCAAATCATTTTGTTGTTCACTATTACGTTCTTGAAAGTGGCTTTTAACGGGCGTTAACTTATTGTCTTTTAACTCATTAACCAGTTTTTCTGGGGTGAATTTTTGTGCTTGCACTTGTTCAATAATTTGATTTATATGCAGCTCAAGTTCGTTTGTTTGTGGTTGCTTCGTTGCTGTTGTGAGATCACTCGCATTGTTTTGCGCAAGGCTTGACTCTATTGTGCTGATGTTAGATACCTTAGGTCCTGCCATCAGCTTAACGGGTTTGGCCCATCTCTGGCTGTATACGGGTTGACGCCAAGCCATGTGTAGCAAGGGTCTAAATTCGGCCGAGCGCTTAAGAGAATTAAAAATATGTCTTAGTTGAAAGCTACTACGACTTAGTAAATAAGGCTGTTGAGCGTGTAAATCTTCGCTGCCCGAGATCGTCGTTGGGATCTCTGAATATACCTCATCTAGAGGCATTAACACCTCTTCTAGATCGTTTTTATAGCAATCAAGGCCCAACGGAAGTGACTCCGCTTGGCTTTCTTGGCCGAGTAAGTTGTCGGGTACTAAAGATGGCAGTACAGACAGTGCAGGTTGTTGTAACACAGCCCCCTGTGGTTGAACGTCTATCAGATGGTTGTCACTCTCAACCTCATAACTCACATTCATAATGTTTTGGCTGGAATAAGCAAAAGCTTGCGCATCATCAGTACTAAAGTGTAAGTCTTGTTGTTGATTTACGGGTTGATTTGACGGTGTTGTTGCCGTCTCATCGACATTATCTACCGGCAACATTTTAATGATTTGTTGCCAATGTAATGGTTTATCTAGCTTAATGGTTAACGGGTCATCATCTTTCATACATGCGCCCAACAAATAACGAGAATCACGCGTTTTCTGCATTTGCCCATGAATAAGATTGACGGCCTGGGTATCTTTCATTTTTAGCGCTTGCTCAATGGCAAAATGCTCATCAGAGCGGGATTGATCGCCAAGTTGTTGGATTAAAATGACTTCAATCTCAAACCAACGAGCATCGTCGCTGTTGGCTGCGAGTGCTTGCGCTGATAATAGACTGCTGCTGAGCAATACGCTAGCAGAAGCTAAGCTAACAAATTTTTTGGCAAAGGTTTGAGTCATTGCAGTTTTTCGCTCACAAGTTGGGTTGTTGGCAAGGTTAAAAAAGGCGCAGTTCGACATTTAACTCAGATCCTCAATCATCTTGGTTATTAAATTAAGTCTTTCTTGACTGGAATCTGTTGGGATAGCAAATTTCAGTTTATTGGCTCCATCTAATTTATATACTGATGGCTGTGCTTGAATCAAGCCTATTATCAGCACAGGGTTGATTTTTGTTTCTTGTCTAAATTCAAAAGAACCGCCTTTAGCATTTGCATCGACTCTGGCAATTCCGAGTTTGTCAGCCTTTAGTTTTAATTTGGCTAAATGAAACATATTTTTGGTTGCATCGGGTAATAAACCAAAACGGTTAATTAGCTCTACCTGAAGCTCGTCCAGTTGATTATTCGATTGGCAACTGGCGATGCGTTTATAAAAGGATAAGCGAATACTAACGTCAAATATATAATCTTGTGGTAATAAAGCGGGAATTTGCAGTTCGATTTCAGTTTGCTTGCGGTTTAAATCCTCTAGCGATGGCTGTTTGCCTTCTTTTAACGCGGATACCGCCTGATCCAGCATTTCCATATACAAACTAAAACCGACACTGGCCATTTGCCCCGATTGATCTTCTCCTAAGAGCTCACCAGCCCCTCGAATTTCTAAGTCATGGGTGGCAAGCGCAAAGCCTGCGCCTAAATCTTCTAATTGAGAAATAGCATCAAGTCGTTTGATTGCATCTTTAGTCATCCGTTTTGGATGGGGGGTTAATAAATACGCATACGCCTGATGATGCGAGCGTCCAACTCGGCCCCTAAGCTGGTGTAGCTGAGCCAAGCCAAGGTGATCGGCTCTGTCCATAATAATGGTATTGGCCGTTGGCACATCAATACCGGTTTCAATAATGGTGGTGCACAGTAAAACGTTAAAACGTTGATGGTAAAAGTCGCTCATAATACGTTCTAAATCCCGCTCAGGCATTTGCCCGTGCGCAATAACAATTTTAGCTTCAGGAACCAATTCTTGCAGCTCTATTGCTGTTTTTTCAATGGTTTGAACATTATTATGTAAGAAGTAGACCTGACCACCACGTAAAATTTCACGTAAAATGCTTTCTCGAATTAAACCGTTTTCGCGCTCTCTAACAAAGGTTTTTACCGCCAGTCTTTTCGCTGGCGGGGTTGCAATTATGGATAAGTCACGCATCCCACCCATGGCCATATTAAGGGTCCTTGGGATTGGGGTTGCGGTTAGGGTTAAAATATCAACATTGGCTCTTAAGCGTTTGATTTTCTCTTTTTGTTTTACCCCAAATCGATGCTCTTCATCCACAATCAACAAACCTAAATCATGGTATTTAATGTTGTCATTTAGCAACCTATGAGTACCAATAAGAATATCAATATCACCGCGACCGACTTTCTCAATGATGTCTTTTTGTTGTTTTGGGGTTTTAAATCGAGAAAGGACTTCAATATTTACAGGCCAATTGGCAAAGCGGTCTCTAAAAGTTTCATAGTGTTGTTGAGCCAACAAGGTTGTAGGGACTAGGATCACCACTTGTTTGCTATCATGGGCGGCGATAAATGCGGCGCGCATCGCCACTTCCGTTTTACCAAAGCCAACATCACCACAAACCAAACGATCCATCGAACTGCTGTCGAGCATATCCGCAATCACTTGGGTAATGGCATTTTTTTGGTCATCCGTTTCTTCAAAACCAAAGCTTTGCGCAAAACGTTGATATTCATCTTTATCTCGTTTGAAAGCATAGCCTTTTGAGTTTTGGCGTTTGGCATAGATATCAAGCAGTTGTGCAGCCACATCTTTTACTTTTTCGGCTGCTTTTTGCTTCGCTTTAGCCCAAGCATCGTTGCCCAAGCGGTGCAGTGGGGTCGATTCGCTGTCGCTACCAGAGTAACGTGAAATTAAGTGTAATGAGGTGACCGGTACATATAATTTAGCATCATTGGCATAACTAAGAGTCAAAAACTCGGTGCTGATGCCACCATTTTCTAGCGTTTGTAACCCTTGATAACGACCGATACCATGCTCAATATGAACCACAGGTTGTCCGATACTGAGTTCGGATAGGTTTTTAAAAATCGCTTCGGTGTTGGTTTCGTCATTTTTCTGACGACGGCGACGTTGCTTCACCTGGTCGGTAAATAAATCGTCTTCGCAAACAAAGGCTAATTGTTCAGCGCTAAAACCGTTTTGCTCACCTAAAATAAATCCATGACTCAGCGCATTGACCGTAATGGTAATCGGCATTGAGGAATTTAAAAATTCACTTAAATGACTTACCACCACAGGGGCTATTTGTTCCTTGGCCAATAATTCTAATAACGCTTCACGTCGGCCTTCGCTTTCGGTGATAAACACAATTTTGCCATTAAACTCGTTAATAAAATGGCAAATCTTACTCAGGGGTTTTTTGAGTTGATGGTTTACACTAACATCGGGCAAGGCCTTGGTGTCAAAGCTTAGGTCGGTATTTTTTGTTGCTAAGCTGTTAGGAGTAATGTTTACGCGATCAAGCGTTTTTAAATGACTGTATACGTTTTCTATCGATAAAAAGAGTCTGTCAGGCTCTAAAAGTGGACGCAGTGGATCGTAACGTCGATCTTCATAACGGTACTGAATGTCTTGCCAAAATTGTTTTAATGGTTGTTCAATATCATCGACAATAAAGGTTTGAGTTTGCGCCGGTAAATAATCAAATAAAGTTTCGGTTTGCGCAAAAAACAAAGGTAAATAATATTCAATACCCGCTGGCATTACACCTTGAGATACCTGATAGTAAACCGAAGATTTATCGTTACTGGCTTTTAATAGCTCACGATATTGAGCACGAAACAAACTGATAGCATCTTGATCGGTTGGAAATTCATGCGCCGGCAATAATTCAATTTTATCAACGATTTCTTCGGTTAACTGAGTGTCGACATCGAAGGTGCGGATACTTTCGATTTCATCATCAAAAAAGTCGACACGAAACGGTACTTTTGAGCCCATTGGAAACAAGTCTAATAAAGAACCCCTGGCACAAAATTCACCGTGCTCCATGACTTGTGATACCGCTCGATAGCCACTGGCTTCCAATTCTTGGCGAACTTGATGGATTTCTTTACGATCCGTGTTTTTAAGCAGCAAACTGTTGCTATCAAGATATTGTTTAGGTGCGAGCCGATGAGCCAACGTATGGGCAGGGACAATAACGATGCCCTTATCCATTTTTGACAGCTTATACAAGGTGGTTAAACGCTCAGAAATGATGTCTTGATGTGGAGAGAAGCTGTCGTAAGGCAAGGTCTCCCAGTCAGGAAACAGCAAAATAGCTAAGTTCTGATCATTTATTGAAAGCAATTCGTCATTTAAATGCAACGCACTTGCGGTATCTTTAGCAATAAGCAAGGTTAGGCCACTCGCATTAAGAGCACCATGATATATTGCCAATGAGGTACTGCTACCGGCTAAATTACACCATTGCTTTTTATCTTTATGCTTTGCGTCTAAACTACTTTTGGCAAGTGTCGGGGAAAATATCTGACTGAATTGATTCATCTAAATTGACTTGTTCCTGAAATGCTACTTAATCTTAATTTGTTATGATTGCCGATTTTAGGGCACTAAAAGATTTATTTTAAGGCATTTAAAGTAAAAAAAGGTAACTTTAGATGAAAAAAGCATAATTTCTTTGTTTTTCCTCGCTGTAAACGCCATGAACGCGTCAAGGAAGTGCTATTTTATTGAGCAGTAGGCTGCGTGATTACGTGTTTATTCATTCGTTTTTAACCATCAACTATGTATATTTATCCTTGTATCTGAACGGGCAAGCTTTTATCATGGATTGAATTTTTATAATAAATATTACACTCAATGTTTCAACCGGTTAGCCTGTTTATAGGCCTTCGTTACAGTCGTAGTCAAAATCGAGCAGGTTTTGTTTCTTTTATCACCTTTTTTTCTATTGCAGGTATCTTGCTTGGGGTCGCTTCTCTGATCACCGTTGTTTCGGTGATGAATGGCTTTGAAGGACAATTAAAACAACGCATTTTAGGTCTAGTGCCGCACGTTGTGGTTGAGTCAAAAGATCAACAATTAACGTCCTGGCAACAGCTTAGTCAACAACTAAGCGAGCAAGAACATGTTATTGCCGCGACGCCTTACATTGAAAGTGAATCTTTATTGCAATCAGCCTCGCAATTACGAGGGGTGTTGTTACAAGGTATATTTCCCGAATTTGAACCGGATATATCTTCGATAGCCAATAATATGCAAGTAGGTAGCCTAAACGAATTAAAAGCGGGCGAGTATCAGATCATAATGGGCGTTGGTTTAGCCCATGATCTTGGCCTTCGAATTGGCGATAAAGTGCGTATTGTGCTTCCAACCAAAACGATTTTTACCCCAATGGGGCGGGTGCCTGTACAACGTACCTTTACTTTAATTGGCGCCTTTCAAGTGGGATCGCAAGTAGACGAGCAAATGGTGCTTGTGCATGGTCAAGATGCCGCCAAATTGTTGCGCTTAAAAGGAGATGGGGTTGATAAAATACGGCTGTATCTTGATGATGCTTTTATGGCCTCTAAAACCGTGGCAAATTTAGCGCAAAAAACCGAGTTTGCAGATTTAACCTACAGTACTTGGAGTAAGTCTCAAGGGCAGTTATTTCAAGCCGTGCAAATAGAAAAAAACATGATGTGGTTAATGCTAAGTTTAATTGTTGCGGTCGCGGCCTTTAATATTGTGTCATCACTGGTGATGGTGGTGATCGACAAACAAGGTGAGATTGGTATATTGCAAACCCTTGGCATGAAACCCAAACAAATCCTACAAATTTTTATCACTCAAGGTATGGTGAACGGTCTTTGGGGCACCCTTATTGGCGCGGTTGTTGGCGTTGTCTTTGCCTTAAATATCAACGCTGTGCTGTCGCTCTTTGGGATGAATGTTATGGGCAATGGCTTTGCCATGCAAACCTTGCCCATCGAATTACGTTATCAACAAGTGTTAGTGATTGTCGCATTGGCTTTATTAATGAGTTTTATTGCCACCCTTTATCCCGCCTATCGCGCCTATAAAACACAACCGGCTGAGGTTTTACGCCATGAATAAAGTTTTAGTTTGCCAACAATTGGTGAAAGAATATCAACAAGGACCACAAAAAACTCAGGTTTTAAAGGGGTTAGATTTAACCGTTAATGCTGGCGAATTGGTGGCTGTGGTGGGGAGTTCCGGCTCAGGTAAAAGTACTTTTTTACATTTAGCTGGGGCATTAGATAATCCAACCAGTGGCCAAGTCTTTATTGATGATGTGAATATTTACCAACTTAGCGATGCGCAAAGAGCGAGCTTTAGAAATAAACACCTAGGGTTTATTTATCAGTTTCATCATTTGATGATGGAGTTTAGTGCAGAGGAAAATGTTGCGATGCCGCTTCTTATCCGTAATGAAAAGCCTAAAGTGGCATTGGCCCAAGCCCGTGAAATTTTGACAAAAGTGGGCTTAGGTCATCGTATGCATCATCGCCCGAGTGAGCTTTCTGGTGGCGAGCGTCAACGAGTGGCGATAGCAAGAGCATTAGTCACCAAACCGTCGTTAATCCTAGCCGATGAGCCAACAGGAAACTTGGATGCGGACACAGCTGAACAAATTTTTCAGTTGATTAAAGATTTGAACCGCTCTTCAGGCACGTCTTTTGTGGTGGTAACCCATGACTTGGTATTAGCGGAGCGTATGGATCGACAGTTAAAACTTGATCATGGAAAGCTGGTAAATGTTTAGACCTTTAAGTGTATTTTTGGGCCTAAGGTATGTTCGTTCAAGGCATGGTAAAGGCTTCTCTTCTTTTATTTCTGCCTCATCAACCGTAGGTATTGCGCTCGGGGTGATGGTGCTTATTTTGGTCTTGTCAGCGATGAACGGCTTTGAACGAGAATTAGCCAAACGCTTGTTATCGATTGTCCCCCACGGTGAATTTATTGCGGTATCTGAACCGATAGAACAATGGCAAAAAAAGCTTCCTAGCATAGAACAACACCCAAACGTGTTGGCTTCTGCCCCAGTGATAAAAATAAATGGTTTTTTACAAAAAGGGAATGACATTAAAGGCTTGGAAGTGCGCGCCGTGGATGTTGAACTTGAGGCGAAAGTCTCCGATATCGAGGCGTTTATTGAACATGGACAGTGGCAACAATTATCTGGCTATAGCCTTGTTATTGGCTCAGGAGTGGCGAGGAAGTTAAACCTTAAGTTAGGGGATAAAGTGCAATTGCTTTACCCGCGGGCCAATGCCGAAAATCAAGGTCGGTTTGCCGCCCCTTTAAAGAAAAACATGACCATTGTTGGGATTTTTAACTTTGGCGGTGCCATTGATGAAAGCTTGGCGTATATGCCGTTGAATATTGGCGCTGAGATGTTGCAACTTGGTAATGCTGTCCATGGTATTCGAATCAAAGTGGATGACGAATTTAAAGCCCCTGTTATTGTGCGAGAAATAGGTCAAAGGCTGTCAGATTATGTCTTTATGAATGATTGGACTCGAAGCCAAGGTCACGTTTTTAATGACATTCAATTGGTTCGTACAGTGATGTTTGTGGTTATGCTATTGGTCATAGCTGTCGCCAGTTTTAATATCGTGTCGAGCTTGTTTATGGCGGTGAATGACAAAAAAAGTGATATTGCGATACTAAAAACCATGGGGGCGTCGCCAACAACTCTGATGCTAACATTTGTTTATCAGGGCACCGTAAACGGACTACTTGGTTGCTTCTTTGGTGGCGTTTTTGGGGTGTACTTGTCTTTAAATTTAACCGGTATCGCCTTAGCCATTGAATCGACTCTGGGGATAACGTTTTTATCATCTGATATTTATTTTATTGATTTTTTACCGACTCAATTACAATGGCCCGATGTGATTGTGACCATCGTTGCCGCATTGATATTAAGTTTACTCGCCACTTTATATCCAGCTTGGCGTGCCAGTAAGATAGACCCTGCTAAGGTTTTAGGACAAGGCTAATTTCTCGATTTCGTTTTACCGACTTATTCACTTGGGTTTGCACAAGTAGCTATACTCAGCTGGATTTTTTAGTGCGGACTTACTTGGGTATATTTAAGTCCTTGCTCAAATAAAACATCGAAAGGAATCAGTTAATTAGCCCGTTGATAGCCCTGACAGCAGGGGCTGATAAATGGGGGCATAGCAAAGCATTAATAAAGCGAACGCAAGCTTCGCTTTTTTTAGGTTTAGCCGTCTTTAGGTTTCGTCCTCTTTAGGTTCTATGTAAACACTTTGGCGCCATAGCCCATTTAGCGAACGCAAGCAGTTTGGCCTATCGACAGCCAGGCCGATGTTGAGCTTCGATCTTGAGCTTGTTCTAAGTCTCGGGTGAATATTCATTCACAGCAACACCACGTTGATTAAGGGCAACGGGCTAATTTTTGTTAATAAGAGGTGAGGTTAAGACGACTTAAAACGACGCTTTTTGCGACTTTTCCAGTCGCTTCCGACCTTATATCGCCATAGATAATTGATGCTTACATAGCCAAGCGCCGAGAAAAACATCCCCGCGACCAAACTGCCAAGTAAAAATGGCGCACCGACCGAGGATAAGGTGCTCATTAATCCTTGCCATGAAAGCTCGAAGGCAAACGCTTGCTCGGGCACATTTAACAAAACTGTGCCAAGCTTATAGCAACCGTAAAACAATGGTGGAATGGTAATAGGGTTACTAACCCAAACCAAAGCGATTGATAGCGGTAAGTTAGCGCTAAACCAAATGGCCAACGCAGCAGCGATTATCATTTGAAACGGTACCGGTAAAAACGCGGTGAATAGACCAATCGCAAATGCTTTAGCAGCAGAACGTCGGTTTAAATGCCACAGATTCGGATTATGCAAAACATCACCAAAAATTTGTAGGTTCTTATTGTTTTTAATACTGTGGTGGTCAGGTAACCAACGTTTGATGAGCTTCTTGGGCATAGCGTGATCTAATTACTCTAAACTTTTTTCATACCGAACGGTGATATCGGTAACGTTAAAAAATACCTTTTTGAAATGGAACCAAACACTATGGAACGGTGGTTTGTCGGATTTCTGCTTGGGGCATTTTTGTCTCTGTTCTTACCAACAATACCGACATTTATATATATCGCTATTATGTTGATGTCCTCTGTGTGGCTACACATATTTACTAGGCGTTATACAACAGGGGGCTTTATTCTAGGGGCTTGTTGGGTGTTAATCAATGGGCAGAATGATATTAACTGGGCCCAGATCAATGAAATTTCTGTTTTAGAGCTTCAACAACAGCCAATATGGTTACAAGGAACCATTACCTCGTTGATCCCTGCAACGCCTTGCCAAATCCCTTGTGAGCATACTGCGCGTTTTAACTTTAAGGTTACTCAACTGCAACAGCAGACGCTAGTTAAGCCATTTCACCTGCGTTTAAGCTGGAAGAACCCACCGAACAACTTAAAACAAGGCAGTGTATTAACGCTACAAACAAAGTTAAAAATAGCGCATGGCTTTGCCAACCCAGGTGGATTTGCTTATAAAAACTGGTTGCTTGCTAAGGAATTGGTGGCAACAGGGTATGTAAAAAACTGGCGACCAGAGCTATCAGACCTAAATAATCCAAGTGTTAGGCAACAATTTTATGATCATATTTATGAGCAAATAAAGAGTGAGCACAAGGGGTTAATCCTGGCCTTGGCCTTGGGAGAGAAATCGTCAATCAGCTCGCAGCAATGGCAAGCGTTAAGGCAAACCGGTACGGTGCACCTGATGGCGATTTCAGGCTTGCATCTTGCCATTATTGCCAGTCTCTTTTTGGTTACGACTAAATTATTGATTAAAATATTGCCAACATCGGCGATATTCAATCGCTATCTTTACTATTTGCCTATAGTCCTATCTTTGTTATCTGCTACTGCGTACAGCCAAATGGCTGGTTTTTCTACCCCCACCCTCAGAGCCTTAGTGATGCTGTTATGTTATTGGGCTATACGATTGGCTCAAGGGAAAGTAACGCTTTCACTCTGGGTGCTGTTGGTACTCTTTGTTCTGGTGTTAATTAACCCGCTGATGTTACTTGATACCGGACTCTATTGGTCATTAGGTGCGGTGCTAACCATTTTTTTTATAGTCTGGCGTTTTCGAATCACCCTACAGACCGGCTCAAGGTGGGGGCGTTACTGTCGCTCACTGTTGTTGATTCAAGCCGGGCTCAGCTGTTTTCTTTTACCATTTACCGTGATTTGGCATCAACACTTAGTCTTAGGTAGCTTTTTGGTAAATATTATTGTGGTGCCTTTGATGAGCGTAACGGTGATCCCATTAACGCTAGTGGCAACGTTATTAAGCATCAATATGGGGGCATTAAGTTCGCTACTCTTTTTGTTGGTGGATTTTTGTTTACAGATAAACTGGCAAATAATTGAATTTGTCAGTGACATTGAACCACTTTATCTTGAGTATAATCGCACTATTTTATTGCTTACTGTGACTATCCCATTTGGGTTGTTGCTGTATATGAGTCGACTGCTCACGATAATTCAGCTCATTGGGTTGCAAGTGGGTCTAGTCGTTATCAGTTTTGCCACCTTGTTGGCGTTTCAATTTTGGCAACACCAGAATAACACTTGGTATGTGTATGTGCTCGATGTCGGTCACGGTCTTGCTGTGGTGATTGAAAAAAACGGCCAAGCTTTGTTGTACGATACCGGTTTAGCGTTTCCTTCTGGCTTTAATATAGCCGAAAGTGTGTTGCATCCATTTATCAAAAGTCGTTTTATGAACCAATTTGAACACACCATTATCAGTCATCAAGATAACGATCATGCAGGGGGGCTGGGTTATTTAGTAAAACAGCAATTAACCCGCTCATTGCGTTTTAATTTCATCTCTGAGATTGTAAAAGGTCAGCCTTGTTTGCGTGGTCATAACTTTCATTGGCAAGGTTTGAAGGTTGAAGTGTTATCACCCGTGGTGTACCTAGGCCGACGCAACGACGACTCATGTACGGTAAGAATCAGTGATGGTTTATACTCCGTGTTGTTGCCTGGTGATATTTCGTTGAAAATTGAACAACAACTGGTGTATGCAAAATTACCTAGAGCAAACATATTGATAGCACCGCATCATGGTTCAAAATCGTCATCATCAGAGTCATTTATTAACACCGTGAATCCACAATATGTGGTGTTTAGCAGTGGCTTTATGAACCGTTGGCATATGCCTGTCGCACAGGTACGGCAACGCTATCAACAGCATGGCAGTATGCTTTATAACACGGCGCATGATGGGGCAGTGCGTTTTGTGATTAATCAAACAGGTATTCAAGCTTCAAGTTATCGGCACCAGCATTGGCCATTTTGGCCATGGAACTATGTTGTCGGGCAATAAACCTAGCTAAAGTTATGGGCTGTTATTTGGTAAAAAACATTATATTTGGTATATCAGGCAATTAACGTTAAAATGATGAAATTGTTTGGCAAACAAAGGGCATTTGTTTGTTTTTCACCCTAGAGAGTTCTATGCAACAACAACCTCAAGCCACAACATGGCAAAATTTCAAACGCCTTTACACCTACGCTGATGGTCTTAAGTTATCATTAGTCGCCTCGATAATCGGTATGTTAGGTTATGCGGGTATCGACACTTTGTTTTTCTCTCAATTGCAACCGCTAATTGATGAGGGATTAACTCAAGCCAACCCCAAAATTTTACAATATGCTCCGATATTCGTTCTCGTTGCCTTTGCCTTGCGAGGTGTTTTCCATTTTGTTGCGACTTATTGTTTGGCTTGGATGGGAAATCACGTTGTTATGCGTCTTCGCCAAGAGTTGTTTGAACATATTGTTGCCATGCCCGTGTCCTACCATGATACCGAGTCAACGGGTAATTTGATTTCTAAAATCACCTACGATACGGAACAACTGCTCAAAGCCGTTTCTACTGCGATTATTACCCTGATTCGTGAAGGGGCTTTTGTTATTGGTTTATTAGGCTTGATGTTTTATAACAGCTGGCAACTGTCGCTTATTTTTATCCTGATTATTCCTATTGTGGCCGTCATAGTGGTGGTGGTGTCAAAACGTTTTCGCGCGGTCAGTAAGCACATTCAAAAAATGATGGGCGTCGTTACCAGCGCCACCGAACAAACGTTTAATGGTCATAAAGTGGTGATAACTTTTGGTGGTCAAGAGCGTGAATTTGAACGCTTTGCCAAAATAAATAACCAAAACCGTCAACAACGAATGAAGCTTGTTGCCGCCAAAGCCATTTCAGTACCTGTGATTCAAATTATTGCTTCATTTGCCCTCGCTTTTGTACTCTATGTCGCAAGCTCTGAAGAAATGGCAAGCCAATTAACCCCAGGTATCTTTACCACGGTCGTAACGTCGATGATCATGATGTTAAGACCGTTAAAATTACTGACCACAGTCAACAGTGAGTTTCAACGAGGTATGGCCGCAGCTGCGAGCGCATTTGAAGTGCTTGACCAGCCCATAGAACAAGACACAGGTCACTTACCATTAACCAAAGCTAAGGGCAGTTTAGCATTTGAAGATGTTGATTTTCATTATCAAAATAGCGAACGTCCAGCCTTAACTAAGGTTTCCTTTGACTTAAGCCCTGGCAAAACCCTAGCCCTTGTTGGCCGCTCTGGTAGTGGTAAGTCGACGATAAGTTCGTTATTGCTCCGATTCTATCGGGCCAGTTCAGGTCGTGTATTAATTGATGGCAAAAACATTAATGACTACAAATTAAAAGATTTACGAAAACAATTTGCTTACGTGTCTCAACAGGTCGTATTGTTTAACGATACGCTCGCCAATAATATTGCCTATGGGCGTCCCGATGCCAGCAAAGAGCAAATCATTGAAGCTGCAAAGGCGGCCCATGTTCTTGAGTTTGCAGATAATTTACCTAAAGGTCTTGATACCAATATTGGTGAAAACGGCGCCAGCTTAAGTGGGGGTCAGCGCCAACGCGTAGCGATTGCTCGCGCTTTATTATGCGATGCGCCGTTTTTGATTTTAGATGAGGCGACCAGTGCCCTTGATACAGAGTCTGAACGACATATCCAAGATGCGCTGCAAGTGCTACAACAAAACCGAACCTGTATTGTGATTGCCCATCGTTTATCCACAATTGAAAACGCAGACGCTATTATCGTGATGGATCAAGGTAAATTAATCGAGCAGGGCAATCATCAGCAATTGCTGGAAAAAAATGGCGCTTACGCACAGTTGCATGCGTTTCAGTTTGGCGAATAACTGATGCGATTAATTGAACGAGCTTGGTATCAAAATCATCCGATAAAGTGGTTGTTATTGCTCTTAACACCGATATTTTGGGCCCTTTCTGCATTACGCAGAATGGCGTACCGATGTCATTTATTGAAACAACCCAAATTACCCGTACCCGTCGTGATAGTCGGTAATATTGGGGTTGGCGGTAATGGCAAAACGCCCGTGGTAGTGTATTTGGTTGAGCAGCTAAAAGCCAAAGGCTTTAAGGTTGGGGTTATTAGCCGAGGGTATGGTGGTAGTGTTACCGATACCCCGTTTGTGGTTAGTGCCAACGTCAGTGCCAAAGAAGCAGGCGATGAGCCAGTATTAATATATCAGCGTACTGAGGTGCCGGTTGTTATTGGCTCCGATCGTGTTAAAAGTGTTGAACAGCTTATTTCTCTTGGCTGTAATGTGGTGATAAGCGACGATGGTTTGCAACATTATCGATTAAAACGAGACGTGGAATTGGTTATCATTGACGGGAAGCGTCGATATGGCAATGGTTGGTTATTACCTGCAGGTCCACTTCGAGAAGGCATTTGGCGATTAAATACCGTCGATAGAGTGATTGTCAATGGCGGTTTGGCCGATGTAGATGAACTCGCGATGTCATTATCGGCAAACAAAGTCATTAACATTAATTCTGGGCAACAGCTTAGCCTTGAACAATTTAACGCCTTAATAAAGCCCATAGGGAAAGTGAATGCGATTGCCGGTATTGGTAATCCACAGCGATTTTTTAATACCTTATTGAGGCTAAAACTGCCATTAGCGCAATCACTGGGGTTTGTCGATCATCATCAATTTCAGTCCTCAGATTTTGACCAACTAGATGCTAACATACCTTTACTTATGACCGAAAAAGATGCGGTAAAATGCCAAGGACTGGTCAGTGATAATGCCTGGTATTTGCCTGTAGATGCTCGCTTTGACCAAAAGCAAGGCGAGCAATTAATCGAACTAATAATAACGAGATGTAATAATTATGGCCTTTGATATTAAATTAATTGAAATCCTTGCTTGCCCTGTGTGCAAAGGGAAGCTTGATTTAAATAAAACCACCAACGAATTGATTTGTAAGTTTGATCGTTTAGCCTATCCTATTGAAAAAGATATCCCAGTGTTACTGGAAGTCGAAGCAAGACGTTTAACCGAAGCAGAGCAAAACTAATGAATTTTACCGTTGTTATTCCAGCCCGCTATCAATCGACCCGTTTACCCGGTAAGGTTCTTGCTGATATAGCAGGAAAACCTATGATCCAATGGGTGAGTGAAAAAGCATTAGCATCAGGTGCAAAAAGAGTCATTATTGCGACCGACAACGATCTCGTTGCGAAAACGGTCGAACAATTTGGTGGCGAAGTCTGTCGTACTCGTTCTGATCATCAATCTGGTACTGAGCGCTTAGCCGAAGTGGTTGAGCAGTATCAGTTTGATGATGACGAAATCATTGTGAATGTGCAAGGCGATGAACCTTTTATACCCAGTGAGAATATCGCCCAGGTTGCCACTAATTTGGCCAATGCAACCCAAGCAAGGATGGCAACGTTAGCAGTCAAAATAGACAGTGTAGAAGAAGCCTTTAATCCTAATGCAGTAAAAGTATTGTGCGATAAAAATGGCTACGCATTGTATTTCTCACGAGCCACCATCCCATATCATCGCGATGGTTTTTTAAACCAAAAACCGATCACTCAGATCGGTGACTTTTATTTGCGCCATATTGGTATCTATGCCTACCGCGCTGGTTTTATTAAAGAATATGTGCAGTGGCCAGCCAGTGCGTTAGAGCACATTGAAGCCCTAGAGCAATTAAGGGTACTTTGGCAGGGTGAAAAAATTCATGTTGAAGTTGCGCAAACTCGGTTACCCGTTGAGGGCGTGGATACGCCAGAAGATCTTGAAAAAGCTAGGCAGTTCGCCAATACTTTATAACCTCCTTAAAAGGCCTACTCAGGCCTTTTAAATAGTTTTTTACCGCTCTTGTTACATTTCCTGCCATGAAAATTTAACAATCTCGTAATATTTTTAAATCTGAATTGTGCAATAAATAGCCTGTTGTTAGCTTTTTTGATCCCAAATAGCTTAAAAACCTTTGTTAACTTATTAAATTGTATCCATTTGTATACTCTTTGAACGATCTGCTCGGCTTAAAAATAACCTTTTAATTCAATTGCTTACTGTTTATTAATGTTTTTTTTAGAATATATACTTCACTTTTTACTTACCTGTTTGTAACAAAGCTTGATCTAAACATTTAAATATGTAATTTTATTATTAGCTTTTTGTTAAAAGCTCAAATTATAAAAATATACAATAACAATACTAATCTAATAGGGTAGAAAATGTATAAAAATAGTGAAGGTTTTACTACGACCTTTAAACGTTCGGCCGCTGCTGCTGCAGTTGCTTTATCGTTAGGCGCATCAATGCCTGCAGTTGCGAATAATACAACCGGTTACATTACTGGTAGCTCAATCACTCAAGAGGGTGAAGTATTATCTGCTGTTAGCATTAAAGTGAAAAACGTTGAAACAGGCCTAGAGCGTACCGTAGTGTCAAGTGGCAGTGGTGCTTTCCGTTTCCCACTTCTTCCTCCAGGAAAATACGACATCATTGCTGAAAAAGCTGGTTTCCAAGCTTCAGAATTTAAAAGCGTTGTTGTTGGTCTTGCAGGTAAAGTTAACTTAAACATTGCCATGGTTGCCGATAACGTTGAACGTATTGAAGTTCGTGGTAGCGCCATCTCTATGGTTGATATCACCAGCTCTTCAACGGGTATCGTTGTTGACTCATTAACCCTTGATAAAGTACCTGTATCTCGTGACTTTACCGGTGTTGCTCTACTTGCTCCAGGTACGGCAAAAGGTGATACAGCATTTGGTAACAACCCGACTATCGGTGGTGCATCAGTTGCTGAAAATGCATACTACATCAACGGTCTAAACATCACTAACTTCCGTACCGGTGTTGGCTCATCTCGCCCTCCATTTGAAATGTACGACACATTTGAAGTGAAAACGGGTGGTTACTCAGCAGAGTTCGGTCGTGTAACAGGTGGTGTTATTAACGCCAAAACCAAATCTGGTACCAACGAATTTAAAGCGGGTGTAAACGTATACTGGGAACCAGATGCACTTCGTGCTAACAAGCCTTCAGTAAAACGTGAAGATGGTACTTACTATGTTGATAACACTGCTGATACCAATGATTTCCAAGAAGTTAACGTTTGGGCATCAGGTGCGTTAATCAAAGATACTTTATTCTTTTACGGTCTTTATAGCCCACGCTCAGATGAGTTCGATTATAACGGCGGCGAATCTACACTTGGTGATGGTTCTATCTTCCAACGTGAATACACTCAAGAAATGGATGACGATTTCTGGGCTGCTAAAATCGATTGGTACATCAATGAAAACAACATCATTGAGTTAACTGGTTTCTCTGATAAGCGTACTGTTACAACCACTACATTTGATGCTTATGACGGTGTTAGAGAAGGTGAAGGTAGAGTTGGTTTTGATAAACTAGGTGGTGATAACTACATCGTAAAATACACCTCTGTTTTAACGGATGACTTCTCTGTATCTGCTCAATACGGTATCAACAAATACGACCGTACTTCTGTATCTGCATTGGATTCAAACCCTGCAGTATACAGCTACTACTCGTCAACAGGTTCTTGGGTTCCTGGTGGTGATTGGGCTAACTTTAGCTTTGGTCAAGGTGACGATAAGCGTGAAGCGTACCGTATCGATGCAGACTGGTACCTAGGCGATCACGAAATTCGTTTCGGTGTTGACTTTGAACAGTTAACTGCAAGTGATATTACCCTGAACTCTGGTGGTGCATACTACCTATACGTTTACGAAGAAGACAACGAAACTGTTCGCTACGTTCGTCACCGTACGTACCAAGCAGGTGGTGAGTTTGACTCAGAAAACTTCGCATTTTACGTACAAGATCAATGGCAAGTTACCGATAACTTAGTATTAAACCTAGGTTTACGTAATGATTCATTTGAAAACTTTAACGGTGCTGGTGAGTCATTTGTTAAGTTAGAAAACCAATGGGCACCTCGCTTAGGTATGGTTTGGGATGTGAACGGTGACGGTGAGTCTAAAGTATGGGCTAGTTACGGTCG
This sequence comes from Thalassotalea sp. 273M-4, assembly GCF_041410465.1. Classification (NCBI taxonomy): domain Bacteria; kingdom Pseudomonadati; phylum Pseudomonadota; class Gammaproteobacteria; order Alteromonadales; family Colwelliaceae; genus Thalassotalea; species Thalassotalea aquiviva. Next base: position 2,059,694 of record NZ_CP166961.1, on the reverse strand, counting down.
TTACTTCTTACCAGTTGCTGCAAATACGAACGTACGTCTAGCAGGTGCAGAAACTTACATTCAAGAGTACTACAACTACAATGGTATGAGCTCTGACGGTCTAATGATCCCTAACCTAGATGGTGGTGTTTATCCTGGTCGTCCAACTGATGTTTACTCAGATGGTGATGTGCCAGAAACTGATGCAATCGTTGATTCATCAATCGACCCTATGTACTCAGATGAGTTCATCTTAGGTTACCAATTCCAACTTAACGATTCATGGAGCATGGCAGTTCAAAGTACTTACCGTGAACTTTCAACTACCATCGAAGACGTTGCAATCGACTACGGTTTCAATGAGTACTTAGAAGATGAGTTTGGTGCAAGCTGTACTGAGTGTTCAGGTTTCCACTACTACGTGTTGACCAACCCGAATACTGACTTAACAGTGACCACTGACCCAGATGGCGATGGTCCTTTAGCGAAACAAGCTTACACTATTCCAGCTGATTACCTAGGTTACCCAGATGCGGTTCGTAAGTATGCGTCTGTTGACTTTACGTTCAACCGTGCATGGGATCAACAATGGATGATGAGCGCAAGCTACACTTGGTCACACAGCTGGGGTAACAACGAAGGTTACGTACGTTCAGACAACGGTCAGGACGATGCGGGTCTAACCACTAACTTTGACCAACCAGGTCTATTAGATGGTGGTTACGGTAACTTACCAAATGACCGTCGTCATGCTGTTAAAGTATTTGGTGCTTACCAAATCAATGATGACTTTAATGTAGGCCTAAACTTCCGCTGGCAGTCAGGTAAACCAAGAAGTGCCTTTGGTATTCACCCAACAGATGCTTTTGCTGCTTTATATGATGCAGAGTCATTCTACAAAGGTGGTGAGCTAGCACCTCGTGGTTCTGAAGGTGTTACACCAAGTAACTGGAATGTTGATTTAACGGCATCATACGATTTAGCTATCAGTGATTACACTGTACAGCTTCGTGCCGATGTATTTAACGTATTCAATAACGACACAGCGACTGAGTTCAATGAAATCTATGATGATGAGAACTTAAGTAACGCGTCAGAAGGCGTTTTTGTTAAGAGCCCTACATACGGTAACGCTCAAAACTGGCAAACACCACGCTACGTACGCTTTAGTGCATCTGTACGTTTCTAATAAAATCAATTAGATTTTATTGTTAAAAAACCGGCGATTACGCCGGTTTTTTTATGGCAAAATAACCTCAATATGTTACAGTATTTTAAACCCTCTTTTACCTTTTCTTTTCTCTTTAGGTCTTAGCAGTACAAGGATCCCATTTTGAAAGACATCGCCTTAGCCAATTCAATTTTGCAAGATTTACAGCAAAAAAAACGCGCAACAGCCGTTGCTAAAATAAAACAACTGATTGAAACCAATGCTGAGCTAAAACAGCATTGGGGTGGTATTGCCCGTATCGCCGCAAGTATCAATGAAGCCATGCTCGCTGAAGCTGCGGCTTACATGTATTTAGGTGAAAATCCTGAGCACCCAGGCATTGTATTACAAACCGCAGGCATCATTGCTGAATGTGGAAAAATCGAGCAAGCCATAGAGTTAGTCTTAACCTTAAACGCAATTGACGGTTCATTTTCCCATCAACATTTTTTAGCGACTGCCTATAGCCAAATTGGTCAAAGTGACAAAGCGGTTAATCACGCTAAAAAAGCAATTGAACTGAGTCCACAATCGGCCAGTACTTGGTTACTTATTGCCAGCTTAACAAACGCCCAAGACCATCCTGAATTGGTCAACAAAATGACGTCATTAACCGATTCATTTATCGGTAAAGATGCTCAACATGACATTCCTTTTTGGTATGCGCTGGGCAAATACAATTTGGACTTAAATCAAGTTGAACAAGGCGTTGAAATGTTTGAAAAGGGCGCTACGCTGATGCAAAAGCTACGCCGATACGATAGCCAACGAGATGTGGCGATTAGTAATGATTTGATTAACCATTTTAGTCCAGAGTACTTTAATGACGTTGAGCCACTTCGTAATTTATCAGACAAAGCCCCGATATTCTTGATTGGTTTACCACGCTCGGGCACCACGCTTACCCAACACATTTTATCGGCTCATTCCGCTGTTGCAGGGGGCGGTGAGCTAAATGCATTAACCATGGCCGTGTCATCGGTAGGTTTTGATAAAGTCAAAGCGCTAGCCAACGTGCAAGAAGCCGAACAGCAGCATATTATGGCGAATATTCGTCAACAGTATATGCAGTTGGTCTCTTCTCGCTTTGGCGCCAACGCTCTTGTCGTTGACAAAACGTTGAATTTAAATCGCTATTTAGGGGTTATTGCCAAAGTATTTCCCGATGCGAAAATTGTCCATATTGACCGTGATTTACAAGATACGGCTTGGTCGTGTTTTCGCACTTACTTTAACCAGGGCTTGGAATGGAGTAACGATTTCAGTGACATTGGCCGCTTTTTTAAAGTCGAAACCAATTTAAATCGCTACTGGCAACCCTTTATTAAACCACAAAGTCAACGAATTCAGTATGAGGCTCTAACCCAACAACCAGAAGCCGTTATTCGTTCGTTACTGGCTTACCTTGAACTTGAATTTGAACCGGCCTGTTTACATTCACATCAATCGAAGCAAGTGGTAACCACTGCCAGTGTGCAACAGGTAAGGCAACCAATTAATCAAAACTCTGTGCAATCGTCGCAACCAGTACGAGATAAAATGACTGACTTTACTTTACACCTAGTCTAGTCACCTTGCCATCGAGTTTGTTTCACTTGTTTCAGTTTGTAGTAAAAAAACAGGGAGCCTAACGCTCCCTGTTTTTATCTGTTAACGACTATGCGTGGTAAAAGTCATTATTCACTATCAATAGAGCGAAGCAGTTCATTGATGCCTGTTTTAGCTAATGTTTTCGCATCGACTTTCTTGACAATGATCGCCGCATACAAGCTACAGGTACCACATTTTGATGGTAAGTTGCCTGGTACTACGACGGATCCCGCAGGCACTCGTCCGTAGTGTACTTCGCCGGTTTCACGGTCGAATATCTTCGTTGATTTACCTATGTATACACCCATAGATATTACCGAGTCTTGTTCAACCACAACGCCTTCAACAATCTCAGAACGAGCACCGATAAAACAATTGTCCTCAATGATGGTTGGACCGGCTTGCAGGGGCTCTAATACCCCACCAATACCTACACCACCGGATAAGTGCACGTTCTTACCAATTTGCGCACAAGAGCCGACAGTCGCCCAGGTATCCACCATTGTACCTTCGCCAACATAGGCGCCAATATTGACAAACGAAGGCATCACCACAACATTTTTACCAATAAAGCTACCGGTACGTACCGAAGCCCCAGGAACAATACGAACACCATCCGCTTCAAAATCGGCTTGGCCATAGCCATCGTATTTTAATGGCACTTTATCGAAGAAGGTGCTTTCTGCGCCATGAATAACTTGGTTGTCGTAAATTCTAAAAGAAAGCAATACGGCTTTTTTTAACCATTGGTTGACCACCCATTGTCCATCTACTTTTTCGGCAACACGTGCTTCGCCTTTATTAAGTAGAGCAAGTGCTTGTAGTACGGCGTTTTTAATTTCAGGGCTGACATTGGAAGGGGTGATGCTAGCACGACTTTCAAAGGCTGATTCAATAATGTTTTGTAATTCTGTGGTCATGAATATTCCTGTTAATGAGTGTTATTGCATATTACAAAGTAATGATTCTAATTGATCTTGTTCAACTTGCGAAAGAGCAAGTTGCTGCGAGTTTGAAACAATAAAGACATCTTCGGCTTTCTCACCAAAGGTGGTGATTTTAGCGGTATGAACATTAATTTTTACTTGGTGAAATACTTCGCCAATCTGAGCCAATAGGCCAGGTCTATCTAATGCCACAATTTCTAATGATGTTACCCTAGAGTTTTTGTGCTGATGAAACCTTACCTGTGTTGGGATGTTAAATTGTCGATACTTAAGAGGCAGAGGTAGCGGGTTGACTTTGACATATTCGGTCCTTTCTAACTGCTTAGTCAGTGCGTACTTTACTTCATCAGCAACATATGGGTCTTTGATTGGCACCGATTTATTGTCTAAAACAACAAACGTATTTAGGGTAAAACCATCTTTTGACGTTAAGATTTTGGCGTCGTGAATGGACAACCTTTTGGCCCCTAAACAGGCAACGATAGTGGCGAAAATATTTTGCCTGTCTTTGGTGAAAACAAAAACTTCGGTGCCTCCTCGAAACGGCTTTTCACTGATTAACACCAATGGTTTTCGTTTGTCATGGGTGAGAATATGGCGAGTATGCCAACTGATTTGTTCTGGTGTGTAACGTAAAAAGTAATCCGCTTTAAACTGTTTCCAAAGCTCTAAAATAGCGCTTTCTTGTATGCCTTTTTCAACCATAATGTGCAGTGCTTGGCTGCGGTTCTCACGAATTTGTGAGCGCACTTCAACCGGTTTTTCTAGGCCTCTTCTAAGCGCCGCTCGAGTATTGTAATAAAGCTCTTCTAGTAGGTTGGCTTTCCAACTGTTCCATAAGCTTTCATTCGTTGCTCGCATATCCGCAACCGTTAAACAATAAAGATTATCAAGGTGTGATTCATCTCGCACTATGTTAGCAAATTCATTGATCACATCGGGATCAGAAATATCTTTACGCTGTGCTGTTACTGACATTAAAAGGTGTTGTTCTACCAACCAAGAAATCATGTTGGTATCGTGTTTGTTCAATCCATGCATATGACCAAAGGCTAAAGCATCAATTGCCCCAAGTTCGCTGTGATTACCCCCACGCCCTTTCGCGATATCATGAAAAATACCCGCAAGGTAAAGTACTTCCGGTTTGCGTAAATCTTGCATGATTTTACTGCACAGTGGAAACTCATGATTGTGCTCAACCAAAGAAAAGCGATAAAGGTTTTTGATTAAACGGTAACTGTGTTCATCGACCGAATATGCGTGAAATAGGTCAAATTGCATTTGGCCAACAATATTTCGCCATTCTGGTAAGTAAGCGGATAAGATTTCGTGCTTATACATTAGGTTGAAACTGCGACCTAAACCTCTAGGGTGTCTGATCAGTTCCATAAATAAACGACGACACTCAGCGTAATCATTTAAACTGGCAATTAAACGACGACGGGCGTTACGCAATAAACGAATGGTATTTGAATGTATGCCTTTGATTCGTTGATCTTGTGCAATCATCAAAAACAGTTTAATAATAAGGTGAGGACGAGAAAATGCACCCTTACGTTTTACCTGAATTAGGTTACCAACCAAGCAAAAATCATCGTCTAAGTCTTGTTCTTTTTGCGCACTTAAATCGTTTAAAATTGCTTGTTGAAAATGTTGCAGTAGCATTTCATTGAGTTCACCAACATAGTTAATGACCCGAAAGAATCGCTTCATCATGCGCTCAATGGCCGCTTTGCCATCGTCACCAAAGCCCATCATTTCGGCGACCGGTCCTTGATAATCAAATAACAATCGGTTTTCACTGCGACCGGCAACAATGTGCAGGGCAAAACGCATCCGCCATAAGTAGTCTTGACACTCGCGTAGTTCTAGATATTCATTTTGGGTTAGGTAGTTATGTTCCACTAAACCTTTTAAATCATCGGCTTCAAAATGCCTCAAGGCAACCCAACTAATGTTTTGAATATCTCTTAAAGCGCCTGGATTGGCTTTAAGATTTGGTTCTAAGGTGTAAGCGGCGCCTTTAAATTGCTGATGTCTTTTTACTTGTTCGTCGCGCTTGGCTTTAAAAAAGTCAGCAGAGGGCCAAAAGCCGCGCTTTTGCATATGCGGGAGTAATTGTTCTGGTAATAACTCAAGACCACAAATGCGACGAGACTCTAAAAGGTTCGTCGCCACGGTTACGTCTTTTTTCGCCTGCTTAATGCACTCTTTCACGCTGCGAACACTGTGACCAATTTCAAGACGAATATCCCAAAGTTGAGTAATAAAACTGCCGATATGATCTTCGAGCTCTTTCGATACTTTCTCTTGGGTTAATAGCAAAATATCTACATCCGAGAAAGGGTGTAATTCGCCACGTCCATAGCCACCCACGGCCATCAATGAAATTTGATGCTCATCCAAATGATGTTGAGCCCAAATCTTCTGCAGTACAAGGTCGATATATTCTGCTCTGGCATGAACCAAATCGGTCACATCTATGGTGTACCAAGCTTGCTTTAACCAGAGCGAAAACTCTTCGCCTAAAGCAACAAAGTCTTGGGTGGTTAACGGGGTGGCAGCGATAATAAGCTTTTGTTGAAATACTGCTGGAATAATCGATTTTGTTTGCACTGTGTTCTCTATTCGTTATTGTTGATTTGGCTTTAAAGAATCAATAAAGCCTGCAAGGTGCAGGCTTAAACAAGCGAGTGCGAAGAATTAATTGACCATAATTCTTGGCAGATCCTTTTCTTCTGCTCGGTGGGTTAAAATTTCACAACCGTTTTTGGTTACCGCAATAGTATGCTCAAATTGCGCTGAGTTTTTACCATCGACGGTGTACGCCGTCCAGCCATCATTAGGGTCAAGTTTGGTGCCACCTTTACCCATATTGATCATAGGTTCTATGGTGAACACCATGCCTTCTTTCATGACCCTATGGTCGGCATTTTTGTAGTGTAAAATTTGCGGCTCTTCATGGAACACCCAGCCAATCCCGTGACCACAAAAATCTTTCACGATGCCGTAACGACCGGCTTTTTTAACGTGCTTTTGGATAGCGGCGCCAATATCGGAAAAACGAGCACCAGGTTTTACTTTGCTCAAAGCAACATACAAGCTTTCTTGAGTAATGCGACACAAGCGACGATTTTCTGGTGACACATTGCCTACCAAGAACATCTTAGAGGTGTCACCATGATAGTAACGTCGCTCACTTTCTGGGGTATCTTCAGAATCAAGGAAGATTTTACAGGTAATATCAATATTGATGATATCACCGTCTTGCAATGTTTGATCAGACGGAATGCCGTGACACACTACGTGATTCACCGAGGTACAAATAGACTTAGGAAAACCACCTTCGCCATCATCATCCGCACCATAATTTAATGGCGCCGATAAAGCATGGTGTTTGGCCGTGTACTCGGCACAAATACGGTCGAGCTCCGCTGTGGTGACACCGACTTTTACGTGCGGTTCAATCATTTCTAAAACGCTGGCAGCAAGTTTGCCGGCAATGCGCATTTTTGCAATTTCATCCTGAGTTTTGATAGCAATACTCATTGTGTTCCTCAAATATAGGCAGCTGAGTCGAATCAACTGCAGGGGATAAAAGTTTATCTAAAATTTTTGAAAGGCAAATCATAACGTAGATTGAGTATAGTTGCTATTCGAGAGTACTTGAAAAACCATTAAAATGGCGAATTATTTACGAATACTTAAGGGTATAATAAATAAGTAAAGGTTAAAAATTACTTTTAATTTTGCTCGAAAAGTGGTATAAATCGCCGCCTGCTGGAAATCTAAATTGATTTTCGGCTTATTTAGTTGGATTTTTAGATAAAAGCCAACGTATTTTTTATTTATAAACTCACATACATTCGGCAAACATATTCCGGGGTGCCTTGACCATGAGTCAATATAGGTCGGTAATATGGAATGTATGAACGCATAACCCCAAGAGGATATATACAATGCCAAACGTTTCAATGCGCGACATGCTTAAGGCCGGTGTTCACTTCGGTCACAAAACCCGTTACTGGAACCCAAAAATGAAATCTTACATTTTTGGTGCACGTGACAAGGTTCATATCATCAACCTTGAGCAAACTGTTCCTATGTTCAACAACGCTTTAAGCTTCTTAGAATCAGTTTCTGCTAAGAAAGGTAAAGTTTTATTTGTTGGTACTAAACGTGCAGCAAGCGACGCTGTTAAAGAAGCAGCTGTTAAATGTGATCAATTCTACGTAAACCACCGCTGGTTAGGTGGTATGTTGACTAACTGGAAAACAGTTCGTCAATCTATCAAGCGTTTAAAAGATCTTGAAAACCAAAGCCAAGACGGTACTTTTGATGCTTTAACTAAAAAAGAAGCATTAATGCGTACTCGTGAAATGGAAAAGCTAGAGAAGAGCCTAGGTGGTATCAAAAACATGGGCGGTCTTCCAGATGCATTATTTGTTATCGATGCTGACCATGAGCACATTGCCATTAAAGAAGCTAACAACTTAGGTATTCCAGTAATTTCTGTAGTTGATACTAACTCTAACCCAGACGGTGTTGATTACATCATCCCTGGTAACGACGATGCAATCCGTGCTGTAAGCTTATACCTAGAGTCAGCTGCACAAGCAGTTGTTGAAGGTCGTGAAGCAAACATTGCTGTTGCAGCAGAAAAAGACGGTTTTATCGAAGCTGAATAATTAAACGCTAACGAAAGTTCGTTTTAATTTTTAAAGCTCAAGAGGTAAGTAATTTACTTACCTCTTTTTTAAATGAATCAAACAAATTAAGGAATTGACTCATGGCAATTACTGCTAAACAAGTTAAAGAACTTCGTGACCGCACTGGCGCGGGCATGATGGACTGTAAAAAAGCATTACAAGAAACTGATGGTGACATCGAACTAGCGATTGAAAACATGCGTAAATCTGGCCAAGCGAAAGCGGCTAAGAAAGCTGGTAACATCGCTGCTGAAGGTGCTATCATCATCAAGCAAGCTGAAGGTGTAGCTGCTCTTGTTGAAGTTAACTGTCAAACTGACTTCGTAGCAAAAGACTCTAACTTCTTAACTTTCGCAAACGAAGTTGCTGATTACGCCATTGCTAACAAAACTTCAATTGAAGAGTTACAAGCTCACTTTGAAGAAACTCGTGTTGCTCTAGTAGCTAAAATTGGCGAAAACATCAACATTCGTCGCATCCAGTTTATCGAAGGCACTGCATTAGCATCTTACATCCACGGTGGCACTATCGGTGTTGTTGTTGCTGGTGAAGGTGATGCCGAGTCATTAAAGCACGTTGCTATGCACGTTGCTGCTTCTAAGCCTGAGTACGTTAACCCATCTGACGTTCCAGCTGACGTAGTTGAGAAAGAAAAAGCTATCCAAATCGAAATCGCGATGAACGAAGGTAAACCTGCTGAAATCGCTGAGAAAATGGTTTCTGGCCGTATGAAGAAATTCACTGGCGAGATCTCTCTAACTGGTCAAGCTTTCATCATGGAACCAAAGCGTACTGTTGGTGACATTCTTAAAGAAAAAGGCGTATCAGTAAGCAACTTTATCCGTTTAGAAGTGGGTGAAGGTATCGAGAAGAAAACTGAAGATTTCGCTGCTGAAGTAGAAGCACAAATCGCGGCAGCTAAAGGCGAGTAATCGCTTTTAAATGTACAAACACAAGCAATGAAGTTGAATAGCTTCATTACTCAGTGATAAAAAGCTTAATGCCTCAGGCGTTAAGCTTTTTTTTTGCCTAAATCTTAAGCAATGTTCAACCAAACATTGTTATTTTAGATTGATGTTGTCAACGTGAACGGTGTAAATTAGTTGGCTTTTTGTCGATTTTAGCCGATCGATAGGGCGATTTCTGCCATTAATGTCGGTCAGTCAGTAGATAAAAAATCTAATTGGTATTAAAATAGCTCGATTCAAAAAATAGGTTTGAATTACGGTTGTTTTTTACCTGCTTAAATAATTTTTAACAGGCCAACCGAACGAAACAATTTTTAGTTTTAATGGCAATTAAAACCTTTTATAACAGTTATCACAGGAATGTTTAGAATATGGCCTCCAATCCAAAACCGGTATATCGTAGAATCTTACTGAAACTAAGTGGTGAAGCCTTAATGGGCAGTGAGGGCTTTGGTATCGATCCTGCGGTTCTTGACCGTATGGCACAAGAAATTAAAGAACTTATTGAGATGGGTGTGCAAGTTGGTCTTGTTATCGGCGGTGGTAACCTATTTCGTGGCGCGGGCCTAGCAGAAGCTGGAATGAACCGAGTTGTTGGTGATCAAATGGGCATGTTGGCAACCGTAATGAACGGCTTGGCCATGCGTGATGCATTACATCGCGCTTTTGTAAATGCTCGCTTGATGTCTGCTATTGACTTGACCGGTGTTTGTGACAGTTACAACTGGGCAGAAGCTATCAGTCTACTAAAATCTGGCCGTGTCGTTATTTTCAGCGCTGGTACTGGTAACCCATTCTTTACGACCGACTCTGCAGCGTGTTTACGTGGTATCGAAATTGAAGCTGATGCCGTATTTAAAGGTACCAAAGTCGATGGCATTTACTCCGATGATCCGGTTAAAAACCCAGAAGCAGAACTTTATTCTAAGCTGTCTTTTGACTCCGTACTAGAAAAAGAATTAAAAGTAATGGACCTTGCAGCATTTACCTTAGCTCGTGACCATTCAATGCCAATTCGTGTTTTCAACATGAATAAAGAAGGCGCATTAAAATCAATTATTTTAGGTAGTGAAGAGGGGACTCTGATCGACCATGAAGCAAAACTTTAAATAAGATAAAAGGAATCTCATTTTGATTAACGAAATTAAACAAGATGCTCAAACCCGCATGGGTAAAAGTATTGAAGCGTTAAAAGGTCAATTAAATAAAATTCGTACTGGTCGTGCGCACGCTTCTTTGTTGGATAACATCACTGTTGAATACTATGGTGTAGATTCACCTTTATCTCAAGTTGGTAATATCTCAACGCCAGACGCGCGCACAATTGCAATTACCGTATTTGATAAAACCATGATCGGTGCGGTAGAAAAAGCGATTATGAAGTCTGACTTAGGTTTAAACCCTTCTTCACAAGGCACCTTAATTCGTATTCCATTACCTCCGTTAACGGAAGAACGTCGTCGTGATTTAGTGAAAGTTGTTGGTGGTGAAATCGAATCAGGTAAAATTGCTATTCGTAATATTCGTCGTGATGCCAACTCTGATATTAAATCTCTAAACAAAGAGAAAGAAATCAGTGATGATGAAGCACGTCAAGCGGAAGATGAAATTCAAAAAATTACCAATGATTTCATTAAGAAAGCAGATGAACTTGCCGCTGCAAAAGAAAAAGAGTTAATGGAAATTTAAGCTGACTTAATTTTCATTATTGTGCCGTAGACAGTTGTAAATTTACAATTGTTTACGGCTCAGTATTAACTGACATACGAAGTGATTTTATATGAATACTAGTGAGCCAATGAGCGTACCACAGCATGTGGCGATTATCATGGATGGCAACGGCCGTTGGGCACAGTCACAAGGGAAAGGGCGAGTTGCAGGTCATCGAGCTGGTGTAAAGTCGGTACGTAATTGCGTTACTCGTGCTCGTGAACTTGGTATCAAAGCCTTGACACTTTTTGCTTTTAGCAGTGAAAACTGGAAAAGGCCAGAAGAAGAAGTTACCGTATTGATGGAACTGTTTATGTTTGTGTTAACACGTGAAGTGAAACGCTTGCATAAAAACGGTATCCGATTTGAGTTAATTGGCGATAAGAGTCGTTTCTCAGATAAGTTAAAACAAAAAATAACAGACGCAGAGCAACTAACAAAAAATAATGATGCTATGGTGCTGTCAATTGCTGCCAATTATGGCGGTCGTTGGGATATTAGCCAAGCAACCAAAAAAATAGCTCAACTTGCCAAAGACGGCGAGCTAGACGTCGAACATATTAATGAGCAAACGCTCAACAACCATATGAGTTTATCTCATCTACCCGATTTGGATTTAATGATCCGAACCGGTGGTGATTATCGCATCAGCAACTTCTTGCTTTGGCAGGCGGCTTATGCTGAATTGTACTTTACCGAACAGCTTTGGCCTGATTTTCAAACAGAATCGTTTGACCAAGCTATCGCGTCGTTTTCGAACCGTGAACGTCGATTCGGCAAAACCGGTGATCAAATCCGAGAATCTCATAAATAAAAGGAATACCTTTTGTTAAAGCAACGTATTTTAACGGCTTTAGTGCTGGCACCTCTTGCCATAGCCGCCATATTTTACCTTTCACCGCAATATTTAGCGGCCATTTTATTAATCGTTTTGGCGATTGGCGGTTGGGAGTGGGGGCCTTTAATGGGCTTTGATACCACCAAACGTCGAATCAGCTTTGTTACTGGGCTGGTTTTCTCGATCATCGCATTGTGGGTGATAGTGCCACCGGAGCAATTATGGTTAACCGATGGCTCGTTAAATCCATACGCTCAAGCCGTGTTAGCGGTATCGGCACTTTGGTGGGCGTTTTGTATATTTATGATTTTTAAATATCCTCGTTATTCCAATTTCTGGTGTAATAAACGCCGTATTCGCGGTTTATTTGGCTTTTTAACGCTTGCCCCAACGTGGTTAGCCTTTTTAACCTTGCGCACCAGTGATGATGGTGTTTACCTGATTTTACTTTTATTTGCTTTTGTCTGGAGTGCTGATATTGGCGCTTACTTTGCGGGTAAAGGGTTTGGTAAAAATAAATTAATGCCAAATGTCAGTCCGGGGAAAACGCGAGAAGGCTTTTTTGGTGGTAATGTGGCGGCTGCCGTTGTTGCCCTCATTGTTGGTGTAAGTAATCAATGGGATGGCCAACAAATATTGCTGACCATTGCTTTAGCCCTGCTCATTAGTACCGTATCTGTTGTTGGTGACTTAACCGAAAGCATGCTAAAACGTCAAGCTGGTATCAAAGACAGTGGTTCAATTTTACCAGGCCATGGTGGTGTCTTAGATCGTATTGATAGCTTAACCGCAACCGCACCTATTTTTGCTCTTTGTTACATGTTGTTTGGTTGGTAAGAGGTTTGAACCCTATGTTGCAAACCGTCTGTGTTTTAGGTGCTACCGGATCGATAGGTGACAGCACGTTAGATGTTATTGCCCGTCATCCAGATAAATATCAAGTTGTCAGTTTGAGCGCCAATAGATCAGTGGAAAAAATGTGTCAGCTTTGTGTTCAATTTAAGCCAAAGCAGGTCGTGATGGCCGATAACGAAGCGGCTCTTATGCTAAAACAAGCGCTTAGTGCGCATCAACTCGAAAATATTGAGGTATTGTCGGGCGAGCAAGCTTTGGTAGATATTGCCAGTGCCCAAGGTACCGACATTGTGATGGCCGCAATAGTCGGTGCATCGGGGTTGTTACCGACCTTGGCGGCGGTTAAAGCGAATAAGAAAGTGTTGCTTGCCAATAAAGAAGCCTTAGTGACCTCGGGGCAAATTTTTATTGATGCGCTGAAGCAATCAACGGCTCAATTGTTACCGATTGATAGCGAACACAACGCCATTTTCCAATGTTTACCGCCCCTGCAACAGCAAAATATTGGTGTTGCTAACATTAATCAGTCAGGGATCAGCAAAATCTTGCTAACCGGCTCTGGTGGGCCTTTTAGAACCTTGCCGTTGTCTGAGTTTGATAAGATTACACCAGAACAGGCCTGTGCTCATCCTAATTGGGATATGGGTAAAAAAATATCGGTTGATTCAGCAACTATGATGAACAAAGGACTGGAGTTTATCGAAGCTAAGTGGCTGTTTAATTTATCGGTAGACGATATTCAAGTGGTATTACATCCGCAAAGTACCATTCATTCTATGGTGCAATATAAGGATGGCTCGGTTATTGCGCAAATGGGCAACCCAGATATGCGAACTCCAATTGCCCATGCGATGGCTTATCCTGAGCGAATTGATGCTGGCGTGGAACCTTTTGATTTCTTTACGTGTCAAAACTTTGAGTTCTCTGCCCCTGATTTTGACCGTTATCCAAATTTAAAATTAGCCATTGATGCATGTGCAGCAGGTCAAGGCGCATGTACCGCGTTAAATGCCGCTAATGAAATGAGTGTACAAGCGTTTTTAGAGCGACGTATTCGTTTTACCGACATCAGTAAAGTGAACGCTAAGGTGATGCAATATTATATAGCGCATAAAATCAACGACTTAGACACCGTTATGACCATTGACGCAAGTGCTCGAACACTTGCCCTAGATTACATAAATCAACTTGAAACAGTGAGCTAACCATGTTTGAAATAATCTGGAATACCCTGTCTTTTATTGTGGCTCTTGGGCTGTTAGTTACAGTTCATGAATATGGCCATTTTTGGGTTGCCAGAAAATGCAATGTCAAGGTTGAACGATTTTCCGTAGGTTTTGGTAAAACGTTGTTTAAGACCTATGACAAACATGGTACTGAGTTTGTTATTGCTTTAATTCCTTTAGGGGGATATGTCAAAATGCTGGATGAGCGGGTGGCCGATGTTGACCCCGCTGATAAGCCTTTTGCTTTTAATAATAAAACCGTATATCAACGGATGGCGATTGTTGCCGCCGGTCCAATAGCGAATTTCTTGTTCGCTATTTTTGCATTTTATCTGATGTTTTTAATTGGCATTGATGGGGTAAAGCCGATCATTGGGAAGATTGAAGACAACTCTATTGCAGCCCAAGCGCAAATGCAACCAGGGGCTCAAATTGTCGCTGTTAACGAGCACAAAACAGCAGATTGGCAAGCGGTTAATATGGCCTTAGTTAGCGTTATCGGCGACGACGCAATTACAATTTCAGCCAAAGCAAACGACTCTACTTATATCAAACAATATCAATTAAATAGCCAAAACTGGTCGTTCGAACCAAGCCAAGAAACGTCAATGCAAAGCCTAGGGATTGTCCCCTATATGCCTAAAATTCTGCCGACAATTGGTGCCTTAATCGATGGTGAGGCAGGGGCGAAAGGTGGCCTGCAAATTGGCGATGAAATTATCTCAGTAAATGGCAAGAAATTAGATGGCAATTGGCAGGGCTTTGTTGATATGATTCAACAAAACCCAAATCAACTTGTGTCTTTGCAACTGCTTAGAAACGAGAAAGTTGAGAAAATTAACCTTGTCGTGGGAACTCGAGGAACAAGCGATGGTCTCAAGTCTGGGTATCTTGGTGTGTCACCAACGATCGAACCCTGGCCAGAAGATTACAAAGTCACCATTAGCTATGGTCCAATCGAGGCTATAGGCAAAGCATTTGAAAGCACGTGGCGCTTAATCACTTTAAGCTTTAACATGATAGGTAAGTTATTTACCGGTGTGGTTGGGGTTGAAAATTTAAGCGGACCAATCTCTATCGCCCAAGGGGCAGGGAGCAGTGCGGGTGTTGGGGTTGCTTATTTTTTAAGCTTTCTGGCGTTAATAAGTGTAAATTTGGGCATAATTAATCTATTACCGTTACCAATCCTTGATGGCGGGCATTTATTTTATTATGTTATTGAGCTAATTCGTGGCCGACCCGTACCTGAAAAAGTTCAGGAAGTAGGTTTTAAATTTGGAGCCATAATTTTACTTTCGTTGATGAGTATTGCGCTGTTTAACGATATTTCCAGGCTCTAATTACTGAACGGATGTTCGGTAATGATAAGTATTAAAAAAGTTGACTAATTTATGATAATAAGAAAACTCGCCTTAGCAGTATTATTAGGCAGCATCGGTTGTAATGCACACGCAGCCGATGAGTTCGAAGTACAAGATATTCAAATCAAAGGATTGCAACGTGTCGGTTTAGGTGTAGCCCTTACTCATATCCCTATTAGTGTTGGCGATACCCTTACGGATTTTCGCATTTCACAAACCATCAAGTCGTTATACAAATCTGGTCACTTTCATGACATTAAAGTATACCGAGATGGGAATAACCTTATTTTCCGTGTTAAAGAGCGCGAAACCATCAGTGACATTATCTTTGAAGGCAACGAAGACATTAAAGATGAACAATTACAAGAAAGTCTTGATGGTAGTGGTATTCGAGTTGGTGAAACACTCGACCGTTCTGTGCTTACGGGGATTGAATCAGGACTAGAAGACTTTTATCATAGTGTGGGTAAGTACAATGCCAATGTGAGTACTGAAATTACCCGCCTGCCTCGCAATCGTATTAACCTGACTTTTAATTTCGAAGAGGGTGATGCCGCTGCGATTCAACAAATTAATATCGTAGGTAACGACGTTTTTTCTGATGCGACCTTATTGGAAAATGTTGAATTGACCTACGACTCTCCTTGGTGGGACTTTATGGCCCAAGATCGCTACCAAAAGCAAACCTTGCAAGGCGATATGGAAACCATCGAGAGCTACTACCTAGACCGTGGCTATTTACGCTTTAATATTGATTCAACTCAAGTGTCTATGACGCCCGATAAAGAGGGTGTGTATATTACCCTTAATGTCACCGAAGGTGAGCAATATACGGTTAGTGATGTAGAATTTATAGGCGATTTGGCTGGCTATGATAACGCCATCAAGGCCATAGCACCATTGCGCTCTGGGTTGCTTTATAATGGTGCCAGTGTGACCTATTCTGAAGAAGCAATCAGTAAGTTTTTAGGTCGCTTTGGTTATGCCTACCCTGAAGTTCGTACTATTCCAGAAATTAATGACGAAGATAAGACCGTTAAGTTAGTTGTTTCAGTCGACCCGGGTAAACGTGTTTACGTTAACCGCATTAACTTTACCGGTAACGATGTGACTTCTGAGTCGGTATTACGTCGCGAATTACGTCAAATGGAAGGTTCATGGTTGTCAAATAGCTGGGTTGAAGCGTCAAAGATGCGTATTCAACGCTTACCGTATTTTGAAAGCGTTGAGTTTGAAACCAAACCGGTGGCAGGTGAAGAAGACTTAGTTGATATCGACTTTACCGTAAAAGAGCAACCATCAGGCTCATTTACAGCTGGTATTGGTTACGGTTCTTACTCAGGTTTAAGCTTAAATGCCGGTATTCAACAAAATAACTTCTTGGGTACAGGTAATCGCTTAGGGTTCTCGATTAACACCATGAAATATTCTCAAAGTGCGAATATTTCTTATACCGATCCTTACTTTACAATTGATGGGGTGTCATTAGGTGGTAACATCTTCTACAGCGAATTTGATGCCGGTGAAGCCAACTTAGTTAACTATAACAACACCTCTTACGGTGCAGGTGCAACGCTTGGCTTCCCTATTAATGAATACGTTCGTTTTAGTATGGGCTTAGGTTATAAGAGTTCCGACATTTCTAATTTGCAAACGTATGAGCAAATTAAGCGATTTTATGAAATCTTCCAAGATCCAAACGATCCTGATGCCAAATTAACCTTTGAAACATTCGATTTAAACATGAGTTTATCTCGAGTAACACTAAACCGCGGAACCTTCCCAACCGATGGTTCATCGCAAGTGTTTTCAACGAAGGTAACAGCGCCAAATTCGGACGCTCAGTATTTTAAAATCAATTACGATTCAAAGTACTATTTCCCATTAAGCCGCGATCATCGTTGGTCATTATTAGCCAAGTTTGAACTTGGTTACGGCAATGGGTATGGTGAGATCGACGGTAATGATCAGTTATTACCGTTTTGGGAAAACTTTAGAGCAGGTGGTGCCGGTACCTTACGCGGTTTTGAAAACAATACCGTTGGTCCGCGTGCCATTTATCGCTTCCCAACCCAAGCGCCAGGCTTCCCTGGTAGTGGTAATGAAGTACTGCCACCAGATCAAGACGCGATTTCAATATCAAGACGTTCAGTCGGTGGTAATGCGTTAATGATTGGTGGAGTTGAGTTAATCGTACCAACGCCGTTTCTTGATGAGGGCTATGCCAACAGTGTCCGTACCAGTGTCTTTATTGATGCCGGTAACGTTTGGGATACTGAATTTGATTTAGATGATTATCGTAGTCTAAATCCAAAAGAATATGAAAAAATTGAAGATTATTCAGATCCAACAAGATTCCGTGCATCGGCTGGTTTATCGGTGCAATGGTTATCTCCTATGGGGCCGATGATCTTTAACTTTGCCAAAACCATTAACTCAGAAAATGGTGATGATACCGAGTTTTTCAGCTTTAACATAGGTCAGACATTCTAACCTGTTGTTGAGCATATCATCTGCGCCCAAGGTCTTGGTATGGGCGCAAAAATTTTAATAAAGTAGCTGGCCAAGATCAGCACAAATAATAGTAAAATTTAGGAGAATCCTTTGAACAAATTTATTAAGTCGATCGCGTTCACAGCTGCCGCTGCAAGCATGCTATTTTCTGGCGCATCATTAGCTGCCGATCAAAAAATTGGCATCATCAATGTCCAGTCTGTATTTGCCCAAATGCCACAGGCTGCTGAAATTCAAAAAACCATCGTGGCTGAATTTAAAGATCAAGCCGCTGAATTGCAAAAGATGGAAGGCGACATTAATTACAACATGGAAAAGCGTAAGCGTGATGAAGCGATTCTAAGCAAAAAAGAATTAGAAACGCTAACCAAAGAAATCATCGCGCAACGCCAAGACTATGAAACAAAAGGTCGTGCACTACAGCAAAGCCTTAAACGTCGTGAAGCTGAAGAGCAACAAAAGTTGTTAAACGAAATCATGACGGCAGTACAAGAAGTAGCGAAAGCAGAAGGCTATGATCTTGTTTTAGCCCAACAATCGGTTGCGTTTTTTAAGCCAGATGCCGATATTTCAGCTAAAGTTCTAGAACAAGTTAACAAAGTAAAATAAGACGGCTTATGGTTACACTAGGCGAATTAGCTCAAAAGTTAAATGGCAAGGTAATTGGTGATGAAACATGCACCATTAACTCACTTTCAACTTTATCCGCAGCGACTGCCGGACAAATCGCCTTTTTGGCGAACCCTAAGTATCGGGCTCAGCTAGACAGTACCCAAGCATCGGCGGTGATCATTAATGAAGCCGCCATAGCCTATTGTAAAACTAATGCTTTAGTCCTAGATAATCCGTATCTAGGATTTGCTTTGGTTGCACAAATTCTCGACACCACCCCAAATCCTGCATCTGACATTGCCACTTCTGCGGTTATTGCAGCGGATGCCAGTATTGCTGAGGGTGTTTGTATTGGTGCTAATAGTGTGATCGAGTCAGGTGCGGTTATTGAGCAAGGCGCCTGCATTGGCGCTAATTGTTTTATCGGTAAAGAAGCTCGGATCGGGGCAAGAACCAAACTTTGGTCTAATGTCAGCATTTATCATCGAGTTGAACTTGGCAAAGATTGTTTAGTTCAAGCTAACACAACCATTGGCAGTGACGGATTTGGTTACGCTAATGATCAAGGTCGTTGGGTAAAAATACCTCAATTGGGCTCTGTTGTGATTGGTAATAATGTTGAAATTGGCGCATGTACTACAATTGACAGGGGTGCTTTAGATAACACCGTTATTGAAGATAACTGTATTATTGATAACCAAGTTCAAATTGCGCACAATGTCCAATTAGGTGAAAGTACTGCGATTGCAGGGTGCAGTGTTATTGCCGGCAGTACAAAAATAGGTAAACGCTGTACCATTGCCGGTTTAGTCGGTATTTCCGGGCACCTTGACGTTGCAGATAATAGCGTTTTTACTGGCATGACCATGGTCACCAAAAATATCAAAGAAGCGGGTGTCTATTCTTCTGGTATGCCAGCATTACCAAATCAAGAGTGGCGTAAAAATGCTGCTCGCTATAAACATCTTGATGCTATGTACAAACGCATAGCAGAATTGGAAAAAACGGTTTCTACATTGCAATCGAAGTCATCGACAGCAAGCGAGTAAACGCAATTTTCTTTGCAGGTCTTTTAAGACCATTTTCAATATTAGGAATTCATTTTGCAATCGAATAATGTCATCAACATTGAAGAAATAAAAACACTTATCCCACATCGTTATCCATTTTTATTGGTTGACAAGGTGCTCGATTACACGCCGGGTAAGTCGATTCATGCAATTAAAAATGTCAGTGCAAATGAGCCGATGTTTCAAGGCCATTTTCCCTCGTACAATATTTTCCCAGGTGTCCTGATTTGTGAAGCTATGGCGCAAGCCAGTGGCATTTTAGGCTTTAAATCAGTAGAAGGTGAAGACACTAACGAAATGTTTCTTTTTGCTTCATTAGACAATGCAAAATTTAAACAGCCGGTACATCCAGGTGATACCATGCATTTGCACATTGAGTTTGTTAAAGAGCGTCGTGGAATGTGGAAATTCTATGGCGAGGCAAGAGTCGACGGTAAGGTCGTTTGTAGTGCCGATTTAATGTGTGCTAGAAAAAGGGTTTAAAACGTGATTCATCCGCAAGCGATAATTGAGCCAGGCGCTAAAATTGGTAACAATGTTAAAATTGGTCCTTGGAGTTACATCGGGGCTGATGTTGAAATTGGTGACGACTGTGTGATTCATTCGCATGTCGTGATCAAAGGTCCAAGTAAAATTGGTCAAGGTAATGTGTTTTTTCAGTTTTGCTCTATCGGTGAAGAGTGTCAGGATAAAAAATACGCTGGTGAACCAACTCGTTTAGAAGTGGGTGATCGCAATGTATTTCGTGAATCTTGTACGGTTCATCGTGGTACTATTCAAGATAACTCATTAACCAAAATTGGTTCTGATAACTTGTTTATGGCCTATGCTCACGTAGCCCATGACTGTATGATTGGCAATCATGGTATTTTTGCCAACTGTGCGACCCTAGCCGGTCATGTTCATGTCGGTGATTGGGCCATTATGGGCGGTATGTCTGCGGCCCATCAATTTGTTCATATCGGTGCGCATTCGTTTGTTGCCGGTGGTACATTAGCGTTAAAGGATGTGCCTCCGTATGTGATGGCGTCAGGCTCAACGGCTGCCCCATTTGGACTTAATGTTGAAGGCTTGAAACGTCGAGGATTTTCACAAGACAGTGTGTTGCAACTGCGTCGTGCTTATAAAGAGTTATACCGCAAAGGTAACACCCTTGATGAAGCCAAAGCTATTTTGAGCGAAATGGCACAAGAATCTGAAGAAGTAGCGACCTTTTTAACCTTCATTGAAAATACTGGTCGCGGCATAATACGATAGGGGTTATCTTGGCAAATAAAGCAGTTACTATTGCCATTGTTGTTGGCGAGCACTCAGGTGATACCCTGGGTGCTGGCTTAGTTAATGAGCTCAAAAAACGCCATCCAGATGCTAATTTTGTTGGTATTGGTGGCCCAAAAATGCAAGCCTTAGGCTTTCAAAGCCTGTTTGCGATGGAAGAATTGGCGGTAATGGGCATTGTCGAAGTGGTCGGCCGTTTAAAGCGCTTGCTGCATATTCGTAAATCCTTATGTCAATATTTTCGTGACAACCCTCCTGATGTCTTTGTCGGCATTGATGCTCCTGACTTTAACCTAACCCTCGAACAAAAGTTAAAAAACCAAGGCATTAAAACCGTCCATTATGTTAGCCCTTCGGTTTGGGCATGGCGTGAAAAACGTATTTTTAAGATTGATAAAGCCACCGATATGGTGTTATCGCTATTGCCATTTGAAAAAGATTTCTATGACAAACATCAAGTCGCCTGTACCTTTGTTGGCCATCCATTAGCTGACGACTTTCCGATGCAAAGCGACAAAAAACAAGCTCGAGCCGAACTCGATGTCGAACCAAACGGTAAATATTTGGCGATTATGCCTGGTTCTCGTTCGAGTGAATTGGCGATGTTGTTACCCGATTTTTTACGCACCGCAGAGCTACTGCTCGCTAAAGATCCAGAATTACAGTTTATTGCACCGGTGATCAATGAGGTTCGTAAAGAACAATTTGAGCAGATCCATCAACAAGTGGCGCCAAATTTAAAGATTGTATTGGTGGTGAATCAAACTCAAAAAGTGATGGCGGCTGCCGATTGTTTGTTAACCGCTTCCGGTACAGTTACGCTTGAAGGGGCATTGGTTAAAAGACCTATGGTGGTGGCATATCGCTTTAATTGGATCACCGCTATTATTGGTCGTTTAATGGTCAAGTTAAAATGGTTTTCATTACCAAACTTGTTGGCCAATAAAGGCCTAATTCCTGAGCTATTGCAAGAACAGGTTACGCCTGAAAACTTGGCTGCAAAAGTCGAAGAATTTTTATACCAGCCTCAAGATGCGTTAATGGAAGAATTTAAACACATTCATTTAACTTTAAAGCAAAATGCCAGTGTTAAAGCTGCCGATGCTGTGGATGCATTAATCGCGTCTGTTAAGCCTGAAGCAATAGCTGAACAAAAATAACAACCAACCAGTTACAGAGTGAATACTATGAGCGATGAATTTATTCGTCCACAGTTTGAATTGATTGCCGGTGTCGACGAAGTTGGTCGAGGTCCACTGGTCGGCGCGGTGGTAACTGCGGCGGTAATCTTAGACCCAAGCAATCCGATTGTCGGTCTTAATGACTCCAAAAAACTTTCCGAAAAAAAGCGCCTCTTACTCAATGATGAAATCAAAGAAAAAGCCCTGGCATGGTCTATTGGGCGCTGTGAACCTGAGGAAATTGATCAGCTTAATATCTTACAAGCCACAATGGTTGCGATGCAACGCGCTGTAGCAGGTTTACCAATAACCCCAGAGTACGTGTTAGTTGATGGTAATCGTTGCCCTGATTTTGGTATCGCGTGTGAAAGTGTGGTTAAAGGCGATGGCCGTGTCGCGGAAATTGGCGCGGCCTCGATTATTGCAAAAGTTGCTCGCGATCAGGAAATGATTGAACTTGATGCGCAACACCCAGAATATGGATTTGCCCAACATAAAGGCTATCCGACCAAAGCCCATTTGGAAGTAATTCAACGGTTAGGTGTTTTGAAGCAATACCGCAAAAGCTTTAAACCTGTCGCTAACATTTTAGCCTTGCAAGCAAAAGGATAATTGCTGATGGCCGATCCTAAATTTGTTCATCTGCGCGTTCACAGTGATTTTTCTATGTGTGATGGTTTGAATAAAGTCAAACCTATCATAGCAAAAGCCAGTGAATTAAAAATGCCCGCTATCGCCATAACCGACCAAACGAACTTATGTGGTTTGGTGAAGTTTTATGGCGCTGCCCATGGTAGTGGGATCAAGCCTATTATTGGTGCTGATTTTTGGGTCAAAAGCGACGAACTTGAAAATGAGTTAAGTCGTTTGGTGATTATCGCAAGTGATAATATCGGCTATAAAAACCTGACTGAACTGATCTCACAAGCGTACTTACGCGGTGAACTTCAAGGTAAAACGGTCATTGATAAGCAGTGGTTGGTGCAATACAAACAAGGATTGATTTTACTGTCGGGTGGTAAAGACGGTGATATTGGTAAAGCACTCCTTAAAGGCAACCAAGATATGGTTGCAAAAATGACTGCGTTTTATCAACACCATTTTCCCAATCGTTATTTTTTAGAATTACTTCGAACCGGGCGGGCCTTAGAAGAAGAGTATCTTCATATGGCGGTCGAGTTATCAGTAAAAACCGGTATTCCTGTGGTTGCCACCAATGAAGTGGTATTTATTGAACCTGCAGGGTTTGATGCGCACGAAATTCGAGTCGCTATTCACGACGGCTATACCTTAGACGATAAGCGCCGACCAAGATTATATTCTAATCAGCAGTTTTTACGAACCGAAGAGCAAATGTGTGAGCTCTTCTCGGATATTCCAGAAGCGTTGCAAAACTCAGTTGAAATAGCCAAACGTTGTAATGTCACGGTGCGCTTAGGTGAGTACTTCTTGCCAGATTTTCCTACCGGTGATTTAGACATTAAAGACTTCTTGGTGAAGGTCTCTGAAGAGGGCCTACAAGAGCGCTTAGAGTTTTTGTTTGATGCCAATAGCCCTGATTTTGCCGAAATTCGTAAACCCTACGATGAACGTCTTGCGATTGAGCTTGAAGTTATTAATAACATGGGATTCCCTGGTTACTTCCTAATCGTTATGGAATTTATCCAGTGGTCTAAAGATAACAATATCCCTGTTGGACCAGGGCGTGGTTCAGGTGCTGGTTCCTTAGTTGCTTATGCCTTAAAGATTACCGACTTAGATCCACTGGAATTTGACTTACTCTTCGAGCGATTCCTGAACCCCGAACGTATTTCCATGCCCGATTTTGATGTCGATTTTTGTATGGATAGACGCGATGAGGTTATTGATCACGTCGCCGAATTATATGGTCGAGATGCGGTATCGCAAATCATAACCTTTGGTACCATGGCCGCGAAAGCGGTTATTCGAGACGTTGGTAGGGTACTGGGTCACCCTTATGGTTTTGTTGATAGGATTTCAAAATTAATCCCTGGTGATCCAGGAATGACGCTTGCAAAAGCTTTTGAAGTAGAACCCAAGTTACCTGAAATTTATCAACAAGATAACGAAGTTAAAGATTTAATCGATATGTGTCGAATCCTAGAAGGAACGACACGTAACGCCGGTAAGCATGCCGGAGGGGTGGTTATATCGCCTACGACCATCACCGACTTTGCCCCATTATATTGTGACAGTGAAGGTAATAACCCTGTTACCCAATTTGATAAAAACGACGTCGAAGAAGCGGGTCTGGTTAAGTTTGACTTCCTTGGTTTAAGAACCCTGACCATCTTGCAATGGGCGATTGAGATGGCCGATGAAAAGCAGCGAAAAGTGGGTAAAGAGCCCATCGATATTGCCGCTATCCCCCTTGATGACCCGAAAAGCTTTGAATTGCTTCTACGCGCCGAAACCACCGCGGTATTTCAGCTAGAATCGCGTGGAATGAAAGATTTGATCAAACGTCTTAAGCCCGATTGCTTTGAAGATATGATCGCTTTGGTTGCCTTGTTTCGACCCGGACCGCTGCAATCTGGGATGGTAGATAACTTCATTGACCGTAAACTTGGTCGTGAAGAAATTTCATACCCTGATCAAACGTGGCAACACGAATGGTTACAACCCATTTTGGAACCGACCTATGGCATCATCTTGTATCAAGAGCAGGTGATGCAAATTGCTCAGGTCTTGGCAGGCTATACCTTAGGTGGCGCAGATATGCTACGCCGAGCTATGGGTAAGAAAAAACCTGAAGAGATGGCGAAGCAACGGGGGGGCTTTAAATCCGGTGCCGAAAGCTTAGGCGTTGATGGCGAGCTGGCAATGAAAATTTTCGACTTGGTTGAAAAGTTTGCCGGTTACGGTTTCAACAAATCTCACTCGGCAGCCTATGCTTTGGTTTCGTATCAAACTTTGTGGATGAAAACCCATTTTCCGGCGCCATTTATGGCAGCGGTAATGTCGGCGGATATGGATAATACTGACAAGATTGTTACCCTAGTTGATGAATGCAGCAATATGGGACTTGATTTATTACCGCCGGATGTCAACGAAGGTTTGTACAAATTTACGGTAAACGATCAGGATCAAATTGTTTATGGTATTGGCGCTGTTAAAGGCGTCGGAGAAGGGCCTATTGAGGCCATTATTGAAGCACGAGAAACGTTTGGCCCGTTTAAAGATTTATTTGATTTTTGTGCCAAAGTCGATTTAAAGAAAATCAACAAACGTGTGCTTGAGCGCTTGATAAAATCGGGGGCGATGGATAATTTAGGCCCGCACCGAGCAGCGATGTTTGACACTTTGCCTGAAGCGATCAAAGCCGCTGATCAGCATGCCAAAGCGCAGGCCATTGGTCAGAACGATTTATTTGGTTTAATTAATGAAAGTGATGAAGACGCTATTCAGTCGTTTAAAGCAACTCCGCCTTGGGAAGAAGAAGTGTGGCTTGATGGAGAACGTGAAACCCTCGGCTTATATTTAACCGGCCATCCGATTGACCGATTCTTAGATGAAATCAAGCAATATGGTGGCGCCCGTTTGGTGAACCTGCAACCCGGTGGTAAAGATAAAGTATCGACGGCGGTGGGTTTAGTACTCGGGGTTCGCGTATTGGTAAATAAACGAGGCCGCCGTTGGGCGCTGGTGACGTTAGACGATAAAAGTGCGCGCATCGATGTTCGTTTATTCCCCGATGATTACGATAAATATGAAGAAATCTTGCAAAAAGACGCAATTTTAGTCTGTAAAGGACAGGTCAGCTTTGATGATTACTCTGGAGGTATTACAATGACCGCCAGAGACATCATGACGGTTGCTGATGCGCGCGAAAGGTTTATTAAATCTTTAGATATTCATTTACAACGCGCACAAATAGGGCCCGATTTTGTGCAACGTTTTAGCCAAGTATTGTCTCCATATAAAGAGGGTAGTTGTCCGGTCAAGTTGTATTATCAACGCGATGAAGCAAAAGTGACCTTGGAATTAGGTACCCAGTGGCGAGTTTCTCCAGCTGACTCATTGATCCATCAATTAAAAATTTTAGTCGGTGAAGAGAATATTTCGCTCGAGTTTTAGTCGTAGTAGGCTTTGTCTATATTGACAAGTAGTGTGTTTTAAATCCAAATTACACCCTACAAATCAGCCTTTTACGTAGCAATTAAGCCGTGCAGGTAGCTTTCTGCACTAAAGGATATATAGTAACATGACATACGATGATAATAATTCGTCATGTTATCTGGCGAAACAACAATTAAGTTTGTCATTAAACAATTAGGTAATAGATTTATGTCCCTCAATTTTTTAGATTTTGAGCAACCCATCGCTGATCTACAAGCGAAGATAAAAGAATTAGAATTGGTCAACCAAGGTCAGGATCTTGATTTGGATCTGGAAGAAGAAATTGCCCAGTTACGGTTAAAAAGCGAAGAGAAAACTCGTAAAGTTTTCGCCAACTTAGAGCCGTGGCAAATTTGTCGTGTCGCTCGTCACCCAGGACGCCCGTACACTCAAGATTATATTGAGCGAATTTTTACTGACTTTAATGAGTTAGCCGGTGACAGAGCTTACGCAGATGATGCTGCCATCATTGGTGGTACGGCTAGATTAGATGGTCGCCCAGTTATGGTTATCGGTCATCAGAAAGGGCGTTCAACGACAGAAAAAGTACGCCGTAATTTTGCTATGCCACGTCCAGAGGGTTACCGCAAAGCCCTTCGTCTTATGCAAATGGCTGAGCGTTT
This sequence comes from Thalassotalea sp. 273M-4, assembly GCF_041410465.1. Lineage (NCBI taxonomy): Bacteria > Pseudomonadati > Pseudomonadota > Gammaproteobacteria > Alteromonadales > Colwelliaceae > Thalassotalea > Thalassotalea aquiviva. The sequence continues at coordinate 2,032,883 of NZ_CP166961.1, read as the reverse complement.
TAATATGCCAATCATTACATTTATTGACACCCCAGGAGCGTATCCAGGCATTGGTGCCGAAGAGCGAGGTCAATCAGAAGCGATCGCGAGAAACCTTAAAGTTATGGCACGCTTAACGGTACCAATTATTTGTACAGTGATTGGCGAAGGTGGTTCAGGTGGGGCGCTTGCTATTGGCGTAGGCGATCGCATTAATATGTTGCAATATTCTACCTACTCGGTGATCTCTCCTGAAGGTTGTGCATCGATTTTATGGAAAACCGCTGAAAAAGCACCACTGGCTGCTGAAGCTATGGGCGTAACCGCTGATCGGATCAAAGAGCTTGATTTAATCGACAACATCATTGCAGAGCCACTTGGCGGAGCCCACAGAGACTTTGATTTAATGTCTAACAGCATTAAAGAATCGATTAAGACCGATTTGGCTGAACTTGTTGATACAAGCAATGAAGATCTTATTGAGCAACGTTATCAGCGTTTAATGACTTTTGGTTACTGTTAGAGTCCGTTAACGAAAGAGATCAAAAAAGAGAGTGTAAACTCTCTTTTTTTTTATGGTAATCTGTCCAAGAGATAAAGAATAGTTATATAGATAAAATGACGTTATCAGCAGAACAGCCTATAGAGCAGGTTTTGTATCAATTTTTACAAAGCTTAGAACTTACAGAGCGACCTATTGTTATTGCCTACAGTGGTGGTATTGACTCACAGGTACTGCTTCACAGTGCCGTGACTTTATTAAGACAAAAACGGTTAAAATCATCACTTAAAGTCATTCATGTTAATCATGGATTGAGTGCTAACGCTGACTCTTGGCAGCAATTTTGTCAGCAACAAAGCGCGCAATATCATGTGCCTTTTTCGGGTTACAAGGTCGAGATTGATGTTCATGGTAAAGAGAGTATCGAAGCACTGGCAAGAGACGCACGTTATAAAGTGTTTATGGAACAAAGTGAACCTAACGCGGTTATTTTAACGGGACATCATCAAGACGATCAGGTGGAAACGTTTTTATTGGCACTAAAACGAGGAGCCGGGGTGCAAGGTCTAGGCGCAATGCAATCACTGCGACGACTCGATAATGATAAAAATTTAACCCTAGCCCGTCCTTTATTGTCGTTGAGCCGAGAACAAATAGAATCTTATGCTAGAAGACAGCAATTAGCTTGGATTGAAGACGAATCTAATGCTGATGAACGCTTTGATCGCAATTTTATTCGCGCCCAGGTGATACCATTATTAACGCAGCGTTGGCCGGGGATCTCTCAAACCATCAGTCGCAGTGCCCGTCATTGTCAGCAAGCCCATAAGCTTATTCGTCAACAAGCATCCGATGATTTAGCTTATTGTTTAAATGAAGATTCGAGCTTGTCGATAAAAAGCCTTTGCCAGATCCCCCCTAACCGACAGCCGCAAGTGTTAAGACAATTTGTTAATGAATATGTCGGTCAGCCACCGTCAACAAAACAACTTGAAGAGCTTGTCACGGCTTGCTTTGACGCCAAAGTGGATAAAAATCCGCAAATTAAATTAGCTGGTGCAATCATCAGACGGTATCAGAGTAACTTGTATATTACTAAGGCGTTTATGGATGTTGGTGGTTGGCAATGGCAACACCAATTTGATCAAAGCTTTACCTCCCAAAGCATTGTTTTACCCGATGGTTTGGGTCGATTAACGTTAACAAAAGTGAATCGTGAAGCTGTTACCTTGGCGCCTAATCAGTGGCAGGTGTCTTTACCAAGCATTCAACAACAGATTAAGCTGGGATTTGAACACACAAACCCAAAGTGTTTACCAGCGTATCGAAACAAACGCCGGGAGCTAAAAAAGATTTTTCAAGAGTTGAATGTACCAACTTGGCAGCGTAAACGCTCTCCTATCTTATTTTTTGACGATCGTGTCGTATCAGTACTTCCCTTGTTTGTGTGTAAAGAGTATCTTATTGACCAAAATAAAGAATGCTTGCTTGTAAGCTGGGATCAAGATTAAGAGGTAACGTCGTGTCCATTAGCGCATTAAAAAAAATAAATAAAATAAGTTTGGTCAACCAAATAATCATCGCCATCATTATCGGTATTTTGGTGGCGGTAGTTGCTCCTGAAACTGCCGACTCTTTATCGTTGTTAGGGCGTTTATTCGTTGATGCCCTAAAAGCTGTAGCACCCATCTTAGTGTTTGTCTTGGTTATTTCTTCGATAGCGAATCAAAAAGCCAACAGTGATGCCAATCTAAAGCTTATCATTGCTTTGTATCTTATAGGCACATTGAGCGCAGCATTTGTGGCCGTTGCGATGAGCTTTTTATTTCCAACCAGTTTAACGTTAGATTTGGCCAGTGCCAGTGCGAATCCTCCAAAGGGGCTTACAGAAGTATTAACAACGCTTGCATTTAAAATCGTCGATAATCCGATTAATGCCATAGCAACGGGTAATTTTATCGGAATTCTTGCCTGGGGATTAGGTATTGGATTTGCCCTTAAAAAAGTGAACAGCAACACCAAAGCCATGGTCCACGATTTAGCCGATGCCATTTCGTTGATTGTCAAACTTGTGATCCGATTTGCCCCCCTTGGTATTTTTGGTCTTGTCGCGAACACGGTTGCGACCACAGGCTTTGCGGTATTAGCAGAGTACGGCAGTTTATTGGCCGTTTTGTTATCGTCTATGTTGATTATTGCGCTTATTGTGAATCCCCTTATCGTTTTTTGGATCACGCGAGAAAACCCTTATCCGTTGATTTTTACCTGCTTACGAGGTTCGGCGATTACCGCCTTTTTTACCCGAAGTTCAGCAGCCAATATTCCGGTTAATATGGCGCTGTGTAAAAAACTGGATTTACATGAAGATACCTATTCAGTGTCTATTCCTCTAGGTGCAACCATAAATATGGCTGGCGCGGCGATTACTATCACGGTGTTAACATTAGCCGCTGCCAATACCCTAAACATTGAAGTGGACTTTGCTACGGCTATTTTATTGAGTGTGATAGCTTCTGTATCTGCGTGTGGCGCTTCTGGAGTCGCTGGAGGGTCATTATTATTGATCCCGCTTGCCTGTAGTATTTTTGGGATCAGTAATGATGTTGCAATGCAAGTGGTAGCCATTGGCTTTATCATTGGCGTGGTGCAAGATTCAGCCGAGACCGGTTTGAATAGTTCTACCGATGTTGTTTTTTCAGCTGCTGCGTCGCATCACGTAACGAAATAAGTATTTTTAAAAGAAATTAAAGCGTTATCTTTTATTGAGATAGCGCTTTTTTTATGCACATTTTTTCAGGTTCTAAGCAATCTTAACTCTAAAAGTGTGGATAAATAATTTAAAATCTGTGAAAAAATCTACCGTTATTCAAGGTTAAATTGTTTTATTCACTAAAGTTGTGGATAACTATGTGCATTAGCTTTGCAAATGTAAGCTTAACCTACGCCAGATAAGACTTTTATAGTGGTGGTTAAAAAGCAACCATGCAACAAGCGCTTTAGCGCCTTTGTTGTCACATGAATTTTACAATAGGTAGGGAAATGGGGCATTTGCTGGCGAAATTGATTAAATTAACAAAAAGTAACTTAAAACTTGGCTTAAGTCGGCAATGTAAAATTACAAACATATGGTTTTATGTTACTCTAGCAAAAATTTATACCGCTCTCGATTAAAGGTTTTCAACTTGGTTTTAAAACACATTCATATGCTACTGGCATTGCTTTCGGTCAGTCTCTTTATTTTGCGATTTATTCTTCAACTAAAAGGTTCAGGAATATTACAAAAGAAGTGGATAAAAGTGACACCGCATGTGATTGACACCTTTTTATTGACCGCTGGTGTTGTGCTTATAGTGCAATACCAATTATACCCAACCAATGTGATGTGGATGGCTGAAAAACTTGTCGCAGTACTAGCCTACATTGTTTGTGGCTTTTACACCTTAAAACTTGCCCGCACCAATTTCTTACGCTGGTTTGGTTTTATAGGCGCGATGGGGTGGGTGTTATTGGTGGTCAGAATTGCCACCAGTAAAAGCAACTTTTTATTTTAAGTCCATTTGCCAACCTGTTGTTTTAGTACAGAAGAGTGAATTTAGCCGTACATGAAAGATTTATTATTTGCAGAATTAAAGTCTCAAAATTTGAACATTGTTCACAGCATCAGTCTTATTGAACAAGAATTGTTTTCGGTAAAAGCCGATAAAATTAGAGATTTAAAGCAGTTAGTCGACGCTTTAGTTATTGATAGTCAACAACAAATTGAATCCATTGACGATGCTCTGGATCGGGCTGAAAAACTGTTAGAGTTATTGTTTGTTGACAATTTACTTGTTGACTCAGAGCAAACGGTTTGGCCGTTGACTAGCCAATTACTTGAAACGTCCATTGCTTTTCGCTCGATAGCGCCACCGTTAAAATCGCTACTGTTGTTATACATTATTCGCAGTTGTGGCTTTAGTTGTGATGCGGTATTTGTCCCTGATGAGGTGATGATACGTATCGTTTGTGATGATGACTATGCCATTATATTCAACCCTATTGATGGCAAACCGATTAACTGGTTTGAACTTGAACAGCGTATTGAAAACCCCGAATCACTTGAGCAAAGTATTAGCATTGAAACCGTTTCGGATCAGGATTTAATCGCTCAACATTTAATGTCATTAAAAACGGCATTAATTCGTGAACAGCAATTTGAACTTGCGCTTAAATGTACCGACATCATATTAGGCTTGCGCCCAGAAGACCCATATCAGCGCAAAGAACGTGGGGCTTTATTGCAACAATTAGATTGTTACAAAGTGGCATTTGATGATTATCGTTACTTTGTCGAAAAATGTCCTAAAGACCCAAGCGCAAAAATTTTACAAATACAACTTGAGATGATTCAACATCTTGACCCTGTATTGCACTAAAAGCAGACTATAACTGCTTAATAATATGGAGACATTATGCAACATCAAGCATTAATCACTAACGATGCCTCGGTTCTGGGGTTATTGGCTATTTTACTTGGTTTGGTTTTTTACACTGCAAACAGTGCCAATGTAAAATGGCAGAAGTTTTATTCCATCGTGCCGGCCGTTTTACTGTGTTATTTTTTACCATCATTACTAAATACGTTTGGCATTATCAGCGGTAAAGAGTCGAATTTATACTTTGTCGCCTCGCGCTTTTTATTACCGACCTGTTTGGTGTTATTAACTTTAAGTGTTGATCTTAAAGCCATTGCTGGTTTGGGCAGTAAAGCTGTGATCATGTTTTTTACCGGAACCTTTGGTATCGTCATTGGCGGTCCTATCGCTTTAATGGTTGTCGCCAGTTTCCGTCCTGATTTATTGGGCGTTGATGATGCAGAAGCCGTTTGGCGTGGATTAACGACGGTTGCCGGAAGCTGGATTGGCGGTGGTGCAAACCAAGCTGCAATGAAAGAAATTTATGGCGCTGGGGATAAAATATTCTCAGCGATGATCACAGTTGATGTCATCGTTGCCAATATTTGGATGGCCGTGTTATTAGTTATGGCGTCTAATGCAAAAACCATTGACCAAAAATCCGGGGCCGATACCAGCGCCATTACACGCTTAAAAAACAAAGTGGAAACCTTTCAATCAGAAAATGCTCGTATTCCAGTATTAAATGATTTAATGCTTATTTTAGCGATAGGCTTTGGGGTGACGGGCTTTGCTCATATTTTTGCCGATACCATTACCCCGTTTATGCAAGCAAACTATCCAGAGCTTGAGAAACTGAGCTTTCATAGTAAGTTCTTTTGGATGATTGTCTCAGCAACCGCGGTTGGTATTGTTTTATCATTTACCCGATTACGCAATCTCGAAGGCGTTGGCGCTTCGCGTGTTGGCTCTGCCATGCTGTATATTTTAATCGCCTCTATTGGTATGAAAATGGACATCATGATGATTTTTGATGCGCCTATTTTCTTCGTTATTGGCATCATTTGGATGATGATCCATGCAAGCTTAATGCTTATCGTTGCTAAGCTTATCAAAGCACCATTGTTTTATATGGCCGTGGGTTCACAAGCAAACGTCGGTGGTGCGGCTTCGGCGCCAATTGTAGCATCTGCATTTCATCCGTCGCTAGCACCGGTTGGGGTGTTGCTTGCGGTGTTAGGTTACACTGTCGGTACTTATGCTGCTTGGTTATGTGGTCAAATTTTACAAGCCGTTTCTTAGTGTTATCATACGGTTTCTAGTTAATCGAATCGGTATTAAGTTGCTATAATTGCACAATCTAATTCAAGCAAATTCAATCAGCTTGGTGAATTTGCTCAACAAATAAGAGGATCCTATGGGATTACAAACTATCAACCTAAATAATATCGAGATTGCCAATGACAAACCGTTCGTGCTTTTTGGTGGCATGAATGTCTTGGAATCTCGTGATTTGGCCATGAAAATCGTTGAACACTATGTCGAAGTTACCCAAAAGCTTGGTATACCATATGTGTTTAAAGCCTCTTTTGATAAAGCAAATCGCTCTTCAGTGCATTCTTATCGTGGTCCTGGAATGGAACAAGGTTTAAAAATCTTCGAAGAATTAAAAGCACAATTTAATGTGCCAATCATTACCGATGTGCATGAACCTTATCAGGCCCAACCGGTGAGTGAAGTGGTTGATGTGATCCAATTACCCGCTTTCCTAGCTCGTCAAACCGATTTAGTCGTTGCGATGGCTAAGACCGATGCGATAATTAACGTGAAAAAGCCACAATTTTTAGCCGCTCATGAAATGCGCCATATCATTAAAAAGTTTTCAGAAGCTGGCAATGAAAAGGTCATCTTGTGTGAGCGAGGTTCTTGCTATGGTTACAACAACCTCGTTGTTGATATGTTAGCAATGGATGAAATGAAAGGGATGGCACCGGTTATATTTGATGCTACCCACGCCTTACAAAAGCCAGGTGGTCGTAGCGACTCTGCTGATGGTCGTCGCGCACAAGCCGCACAGCTTGCTCGAAGTGGTATGGCTCTTGGTATTGCCGGTTTATTTATTGAATCACATCCAAATCCAAATGAAGCATTGTGTGATGGCCCATGTGCTCTGCCTTTGCATGCTTTGGAAGCGTATCTTACCCAAATGAAAGCGGTTGATGATTTGGTTAAATCTTTCTCTCCATTGATCACTGACTAAACTAATAGCCTAAGGCGGATTTATATATCCGCCTTTTCTTAGGATATAAAGGTCCATGGCAAACCGGCTCCCCCCATTAAATTCATTAAAGGCGTTTGAAGTTTCTGCACGCTTGTTAAGTTTTACCAAAGCTGCTCAAGAGTTGCATGTGACTCAAGCCGCTGTATCACACCAAATCAAATCTTTGGAAAGTCATTTAGGTTTAAAGCTATTTATGCGTAAAAATCGCGCATTATTACTTACCGAAGAAGGCCAGTCATATTTTCTTGATATCAAGGATATTTTCACGTCTTTACATGAGGCGACCGATAAACTCCTAGCACGAGGTGCTAAGGGGGCGTTAACGGTTATGATTCAGCCAAGTTTGGCCATTCAATGGTTAGTCCCCAGACTCAATGCCTTTAATCAACTTAACCCTGATATAGATGTCAGAATTAAAGCCGATAACATACAACAAGATTACCTTGAAGATGATGTCGATATTGCTTTTTTCTATGGTCAGGGGGGCTGGCATGGATTGACCGCGGATAAAATAAAATCTGAGTATTTGATGGCCGTTTGCTCACCCATGTTACTTAACGGGGATAAACCTTTAGCCGACCCTAGCGATTTACAATACCATACTTTATTGCATGATACCTCAAGACAGGACTGGAAACGTTGGTTTAAAAAAGTTAAGAGTAGCGTTGGCAACGTCGAACAAGGGCCTATTTTTAGTCACTCGTCGATGGTGCTGCAAGCTGCTTTACATGGTCACGGTGTCGCTCTAGTCAGTAATGTACTCGCAACCCCAGATATTGAAAGCGGTCGCTTGGTTGCGCCTTTTACCGAAGTGTTAGATAACCAAGATGCATACTATCTTGTTTGTCGAGAAAACCAAGCGGGGATGGCACGCATTGCACCATTTCGCCAATGGGTACTCGATACCATGCGCTCAGAAGGCGAAGAAGTCATACCGGAACATTCATGAGTACATCAGCGATGGAAGTAAGTTTCACCCCAGCTCACAATGCTATTGCTACCTTTATTTTTGCCCATGGCGCTGGCGCGGATATGGACAGTGAATTTATTGCGCAAATCAGTCAAGCATTGGTTGCTTTAAGGGTCAATGTCTTACGCTTTAATTTTTCTTACATGAGTGCGCGTAAAGTCGATGGTAAACGCCGTCCGCCAAGTCGGATGCCAACCTTAATAGAAGAATATAAGCAAGTATTAGCCGGGTGCGATCCGGCTTTACCTATATTTATTGGGGGAAAGTCAATGGGCAGTCGGGTGGCTGTGCACCTTTCTGAACAAGCCGATGTAGCTGGGGTCATGTGTTTAGGTTATCCTTTTCACCCACAAAAGAAACCAGAAAACTTAAGGCTTGACTGCTTATTTAACACCAACAAGCCTGTACTTATCGTTCAAGGCACCCGCGATCCTTTGGGTAATGAGCAAGAAATTAAAGATTATCAATTACCTGCACATATTAAATTGGCGTTTTTACAAGATGGTGACCATGATCTAAAACCAAGAGTAAAATCTGGCTATACCCATCAACAACATAAACAAAGGGCGGTCGAGCAAATGTTCGCCTTTATTAAGGTTCATCTTAATGGCTAGTGTCACCTTTTTACAGCTTTTTTCTGGTTTTTGTGGTGCCATTTCGGTACTGGCTTATGCATGGTTGAGTCATGCTCAACATGGCCTTGTATCTAAGCAAATAATGTCTTTAGAAACAGCGTTATTATTTGCATTTATTCATCTGCTTGCCATCTTTATAGTGGTGCTATTGTATTTACAAACACGTGTTAAACAATACTTACTAAGCGGTTATCTATTTGCCTTTGGTATTATTGGCTTTAGTGGCGTAATTTTTCTCAAAACATTTTTAATTTCTGGCCTTGGGATCATTACTCCCATTGGGGGCATGGCATTTGCCTTCGGTTGGTTAATTTTAGGACTGGCGAGCAATAAATTTAAACAATCAACACAAGCCTAAATAGGCACTGTTGGTAATGAGGTAATAAAACATAATGAGCGCAATAATTTTATATTGTCGACCTGGATTTGAAAAAGAATGCGGTGCTGAAATTCAAGAAAAAGCCGCATGGAACGAAATATTTGGCTATTTGCAATTAAAGAAAAATCAGGGCTTAGTCTATTTTCATTTATACGATCCCGAGCAAGCGGATATCTTGTTAACTAAGTTACCTTTAACTCGGCTTATTTTTGCCAGACAATGGTTTGCCACCTTAGGTGATGTCATTGAATTGCCAAGTTATAACCGTGTCGAAGCCATAGCCGAAGCGTTAGGTGAAGAGTATCACTATCAAGAGTTAAGAGTTGAAACTTGTGACACTAATGACGGTAAAGAGTTGTCTAAGTTTATTCGTAAATTGTCTGTGCCTTTGCGTCAACAGCTAAGAAAAACTGGGGTTTTAGCAGCCAAAGATGTGGTTGAGTCTGCGCACGGCGCAACCATTTTACATGGCTTATTCTTATCGGGCCAACAGGTACAAATGGGCTATTCATTTGTTAAAAATTCATCTGAGCATGTGATGGGGATCCCAAGGCTAAAATTCCCAACCGCAGCGCCAAGTCGCTCAACGCTAAAATTAGATGAAGCCTTTTTGTATTTTATTCCAAAAGATGAATGGGATACACGATTATGCTCTGGTTTGAACGCGGTGGATTTAGGAGCTGCCCCAGGAGGGTGGACGTATCAATTGGTTCGCCGTGGGATGATGGTAAAAGCCGTTGATAATGGCCCTATGGCAGAGTCTTTAATGGAAACTGGGCAAGTAAAACATTATCAGCATGATGGTTTTAAATTTCGTCCCAGTAAAAAAAATAATTATTGGCTTGTTTGCGATATGATTGAAAACCCCACCAAGGTGGCTAAATTAATGGCGAACTGGATTGTGGAAGGTGATTGTAAAGAAGCCATCTTTAATTTGAAGCTCCCGCCAACAGCAGGGCGCTATCAGTTAGTGATGAAGAATTTGCAAACGATCAAAGATACTATGTCCGAACATGATATTTGGTACGAAATGTACGCTAAGCATTTGTACTATGACCGTGAAGAGGTTACTGTGCACTTACGCCGATTAAAGTAGCTAGATTGTGGCATAAAGTATAAAACAAACCAGAGCATAGCTCTGGTTTGTTGTTTTTGCTCTTTAAACTTTAAGCGTCTTAAAATTTAAAGGTTACGTTGGCTTGAAAGTAACGGCCGGTAATGTCATAGGCATCTGGTACCGTATTAACCCCGGTTGAGCTGTTTAAAAAGCCTTGGCCGGCAAAGGGGGGCTGTTTATCAAAGGCATTTTTAATGACAAAGCCAAACTTAACATCCTCACTGTAATAATAGTCCGCCGCTAAATCATGCATAATGTAGCTGCCGAAGGTATTTGACTCCTGCAATGGCTCAAAGTTAGAGAAGTTAAAATTATCTTCATTAACAGAATCCACGGACTTATCCCAAAAACGTGTGCGCCAAGTCACAGTAAAATCATCCCAAAGATAAGTGATGTTAAGATTAGCTCGGTTATCTGGGGTGAGTACTTCGCCAACATAATCTACCGAAGTGCCATCTTCAATACTGGTTTCAATCCACTCATCAATGTAATTCCAAACAAGTAAGGTTTTTAACGTACCCGGCCCGATGTCAGTTGAATAGCTTACTTCAATATCTAAGCCTTTGGTGTCTAAATCATTTTCATTACTGGTACCAGAGTGTACTTCCAATAACGCCCCGTTTTGATCTCGTACGGCAACTGGGGCAGGACCTTGTGGACTTTGATAGCTACCGCAATTAGGATCAAACTCACTCGTTGCAACATCAAAACATCGATTAAGGACGGTAGTACGAGAGGTTGAACGGATGGCATCTTCAATCGAAATGTCATAGTAATCGACCGTGAGCGATAAGGCATCCGTCACTTGCCATACGACACCTAAGCTGTAGGTTTGTGCGGTTTCCTCTTTTACGTTTTCATTACCACCAATAGTACCACCAGCATTTTGAGCTTCTACCTGTGATAAAGTAAATGAACCGGTACTGGCAACCCGGTCAGCAACCTCAGAAATGCTTAAACAGTTGGCTCGAATATTTGCGGCAATACCGTCACTGCCATCGCTTTCAAGCCCTGAACAAGGGTCGGAAACACTGGCAAAGGTCTCGCCGCGACCGCCGTATAAATCGGCAATATTTGGAGTTCTAACCGCGGTTGCTGCAGAAGCGCGAAACATAAGGGTCTCGGATGGTGAGTACTCAAGTCCTGCATTCCAAGTGACATCCCCGCCGGTTATTTCATGATCAGAATATCGAGCGGCCAAATCAAGTTGAAAGTTATCAGCAAACGGTAAGCCAAATTCAACAAACCAATCGTCGGTGTAAAAACTGCCTTTCGTTGGTAATGATAAATTGGTATTTGATGCGCCGGTTTGAGCTAAATCGCCAGGGCTAAACTCGCCTTTTTCAAGTCGGTGTTCATAACCAAACACCATCCCCACATTACCACCGTCTAACTCCCATGGCAGTTCACCGACCACACTGGCGCCGACTATAAATTGCTCTGCTTGCCCTTTAACTTTGGCTGGAGAGCTGACATAGGCAATAGCATCGTCAGAAATGGTGCCAGCACCAAAGAGATTTAATGGCGTACAGCCTTGTAAGCGCGCGTGTTGGCTTACACAACGAAGCTCACCTGTATCTGGGTCAACTTCCGCATCAAGGGCTAAAATGGCGCGTTCAATATTGACTTGTCCGCCATTGTCTTGATTTTGATCGGTTTTACCCCAGCTTAAGAACGTGTTCAGTTGCCAGTTGCCATCAATATCCCAGTCTAAACCTGTGGCAATGCGTATGGTGTCGCGCTCTAAGTCGGTAGAGCGAGGACCAAATTCTACCATTCGGCGAACAAAATCCAGTTCATTTATATTGGTTATACCGTCGGCCTCAAGATTTGTCCGTAGTAGTTCAGGTACCAACGGGGAATAGATGCTCATACCACCAGTGCCACCACGAGGTTGCAGCCAAACATCTTCACCAATGTCTAATGCCGAAGGCTCAATGGTTGAGTCATAGGTTGAGGCATTGTTCCAATTAACTTCGGTAAATATCTTAACGTCATCGCTAAGCTCTTGATTAAAGTTAAATGCAGCGTATTTGCGCTCTAAAGGGGTAACTAATTGACGATAACTGGCGCGGTTAAATCGATTATCATTGGAAAAGGGGGTGCCATCGCCATTATAACCAGAACTGGTGCTACCGATTCGACCTTGGGGAGGAAAGGAAGAAAAAAGCTCTCCTCGGTACTCTTTACCATTTTCATCGAGCAAAATGGCCTCATCCAATGCTGAAAAGTCACGATCGCTGGAACGTAAACCTTTGTCATCATCGTAACCAATTGACATGGTGACATTACCGCTATTCCAACTATGCCCACCGGTTAAACTGAGCGAGTACTGCTCTCGATCGCCCTCACCACTGATACCCGTTGATAGGTTAAGTTCTATACCTTCAAAGTTTTTACGCAAAATGATATTGACAACGCCAGCAACCGCATCAGAGCCGTAAATGGCAGAAGAAGCACTTTTTAAAATTTCAATGCGCTCAATCATTGAAGTGGGAATTGAATTTAAATCGACCGCATAACCACTTGATGGATCTTTACCGGATATAAATCGGCGACCATTAACAAGCACAAGGGTTCGCTCATCACCTAAGTTTCGCAGGGCAGTGGTATTTAACCCAACCGCCGAAGTGGTAAACGCGGAATTTGATGAACTTGAACCAGCGATGGCAATAGGCGATTGGTTAAGGACATCGGCAACGTTTAACGCACCCGAGGCAAGGATTTCTTCACGGCCGATAACGGTAACCGGCACCGGTGTTTCAAGGTCTGTGCGTTTTAATCGAGAGCCTGTGACTTCAATTCGTTCTATCTTTTGCTCATTTTCTTCAGCGTAGGTATAAGTGGAGGGGACATAAATAAGAGTGGTTGCCAAAGATGTATATCCTGCAACTCTTAAAGCCCTGAATAAGTATGTAACGTTCATAATTTATCCCTGCTTAGCCATTTGGCAGTATGTGGTGAATAATTACTCGTTGTAATATATAGCCTTCCATGGTGTTTTAAATTCACCTAATAAGCTTGGTAATAGCAGGCGAATTCAATGTAGAAAGCTTAGTATTAAGTTGCAGGATTGTAAAAAAACGAAAGTGACTCTAAAGCCAGTGAGAACAAGGGTTTATATCGAGTTTTAAGCTTGTTTTTTAGATGTTAAATAAAGACATTTAACCGTAAAAGATAGATATAAATAGAAAAGGTTAAAATATTTATGTAGCTAACATATTGTAAAGCTTTATATTATTTTATGCGTAGAACGATTTTTAAAATTTAATAGCAGTTTGTATAAGAACGCACATAGATACGCGAAAAGATTGTTTGAACAAAAAAAGATAAAAAAAAATTAATGGTAAGTAAATGTGTCAAAGTAGGGATAAAACAGCCGAAATTATCTCGGCTGTTTTATCTATAAGGATTGAATAGCGTTTAACTATAAACGCTCAAGTAAGGCTTCGGTAAATTCTGTTGTACCAGCATTACCACCTAAGTCACGAGTCGTTCTATCGCCAGATTCAATCACATCTTTTAAGGCGTTACGAATTTTGGTCGCTTGTTCCGTTTTACCCAAGTATTCTAACATTTGAATAGACGCAAGGATAACGGAAGAAGGGTTGGCTAAGTTTTTACCAGCAATGTCTGGCGCACTGCCATGTACCGCTTCAAAAATAGCGCAATCTTCACCAATGTTAGCCCCTGGTGCCATACCAAGGCCACCCACTAAACCGGCACATAAATCAGAGATAATATCGCCAAATAAGTTGGTGGTTACAATAACATCAAATTGCTCAGGGTTCATAACCAATTGCATACAACAGTTATCAACGATCATCTCGGCTGATTCAATATCTGGATACTCTTCACCAACTTCTCGAGCAACTTTTAGGAATAAACCGGAAGTAGACTTTAAAATGTTAGCTTTGTGGACAGCCGTCACTTTTTTACGCCCTTCTTTGCGAGCCGTTTCGTAAGCAAACTTAACAATACGGCGAGCACCTTCGCGAGTGATCAAGCTTTTAGCTTCTGCTTGTTCACCATCTTCTGAGGTAATTTGACCTAAACCTGAATACATGCCTTCGGTATTTTCACGAATCGTTAAGATATCAATATTCTCGTAACGAGCACGGGTGCCTTTAAATGAGGTTACCGGACGTAAATTGGCGTATAACTTAAATTGCTTGCGCAAAGTAACGTTAATTGAAGTAAAACCTTCACCGACTGGCGTGGTTAATGGGCCTTTTAAGGTGATTTTATTTTTTTCGATTAACTTTATGGTTTGTTCAGGAACCAGTTCACCATGTTTTTCTAGCGCAGTTAAACCTGCATCAGCGAACTCGTACTCAAAATCACATCCAGCCTTGTCTAAAACTTTTAAACATGAGTCGATAATACTTGGGCCAATGCCATCCCCTGGGATCACTGTGATGGTTTGTTTTGTCATTGAAATGCCTATAAAAATAATTGGAAAAAATTACTCAAAAGAGAATATTTTTAGATTTATTAATGAATAAAAAAAGACTAAAAAAAATCCGCCTTTCATTTGATGGCGGATTTATAACATGACTAGTGAAAATTTTCTAGTTGGATTTCATCTATTTGTCGATAAAATGCAACAAATAATGGGTAAGTTGCAGGATTTGTTTGACATAAAGCAACAAATTGTTGAATCGTAAAGGCGTTAAAGCTCTTTATAATCGATGTAGGCCGTTTCACCAATCCCTACCAACATCCCACCTTTAAACAATAATGCGGTACATTCATCTTGTGTTGTGATGCCATCAGAATGTTTATGTTGGGTGCGATAAAACATTACCTGGTAGCTTTCAGAGCCAACTATTTTAGCTTCGGTTAAATCTGGCGCGCCTAAATCTTGTAAGATTTTGTCTACATTAGTGTTTTCTAAGTTTAATTGATTAATGTATTGACGGTTGTAGCCTTCACGCTCATCCCATTCCATGTTTGCAGGCGTGTCTTTATAAAAGTACATTACTGAGGTAGCAAATACACCATATAGAGCAAAAGCAAGGAAAAGAAAGAAGGCAATTTTTTTATTCATAGGAGGAAACCCTAAACGTCAGTGTCATAAATAAACACTAATAATATAGAAGTTTGGCACTGAAAACAAAGGAAAATCTTCTCATTTTATGGAATCAAAACCGGTAATTGTAACAAAAGTTATCGCCAGTAAGAGTGATGTTAAATCTCTTGCTGGCGTTAGACTAAAAAATTTGAAATGGGGTTTAATCGAGCGTTAGTTCTTCGTGCTCTAAGCGTATATCTTTTAAATTAAAACCCAGAGGAATATCTTTTTTTAGATTCAATAATTGTTGACTTATTTGGATTTGGTCATGGCATTCAGTGAATTTTCTTTTCAGCGACTTCTTCAAGTCTTCGGCGGCTAAAATTGCATTTAATGATCCATATTGTTGCAATAAGTCGGCAGCGGTGACTGGGCCTATTCCGGTGACACCAGGTATTTTATTGGTGTTATCGCCCGTCATCGTCCAGTAGTCAATTAATTGGCTAGACTTCACCGAAAACTTATTTCGCACATACTCTTCATCCATGTAACGTTTATTAAAGTAGTCATAAACGTCAATGTTTTGCCCAAGTATAGGCAAGTAGCCCTTGTCGGTTGAAATGATGGTGGTATGTTGCCCCCTAAGAGCGACTTTTACCGCTAAGGTGGCAATTAAATCGTCGGCTTCATCGTTCTCTGATTCTAAAGAGTCGACACCAAGTTCTAAAAAACCGTCTTGTATATCAACTAAGCTTTCTTGCAAATGCGTGGGCATTTGTTTGCGCCCTTTTTTGTAATCCGCAAACAGCTGATATCGCCAACAAGGATTTTTACAGTCAAAAACGGCTAACGCATGGGTTGGTTTCAACTCATTCAGGATTTTTTGCAATGCTTTATTGGCATTGAGTTTAGTATTGTGAATGATCTGAACCTTGGTTTTGTCAGAGAGTTCGTCTAACAACAAAAAGGGGCGTTCCTGCACCGCATATATTCTGCGGATCAGGTTCATGGCATCGATTAAAATCAGGTTAACTTTCATTTTATTATTATTCTTGTACTATGTCGTAGCAGGGAGTGTATTTACTTCCAGGTAATTTCATACGCTGTTGCTTTACAAATGATGATAACAGGTTATCCATCAGAGACATAATTTCTTTGTCGCCACTGATTTGGTAACGGCCTTGTTCTCGGATCCGTTTAACCCATTCAGGTTTTACGTTACCGGCGACAATGCCAGAAAACGCTTTTCTTAAATTTGCAGCCAATTCATTGACTGGTAAATCTTTTCTTAAACATAAATTTGCCATATTTTCATGGCTAGGGTCAAACGGCCTTTGAAAGTGATCTTCTATTTCTAAGCTCCAATTATAATGATAGGCATCGCCAACCATCTTGCGATAATTAATGACCGAGTGTAAATGTTGTTGCAGATATTGCGCGACATCTTCAGAGTTATCGATAATGATGGTGTACATTTGCTGGGCTTCAGGCCCTAGTATAGAGCCAATAAAATTATCTAATTCAGCAAAGTATTGTTCACTCTCTCTTGGTCCCGTTAAGACTATAGGCAATTTTTGATATTTATTTTCAGGGTGCAATAAAATACCAAGAATAAACAATAACTCTTCCGCGGTGCCGGCCCCGCCTGGAAAAATAATCATTCCGTGACTTAAACGCACAAAAGCTTCAAGGCGTTTTTCAATATCGGGCATGATCACCAATTCGTTCACTATGGTGTTCGGGGGCTCTGCCGCGATGATGCTAGGCTCGGTTAATCCAATATAGCGTCCGCGGTAATTACGTTGTTTGGCGTGACCAAACGTTGCGCCTTTCATTGGACCTTTCATCGCCCCTGGGCCACAACCGGTACAAATGTTCATCCCTCTTAAACCGAGCTGATAGCCGACTTCTTTGGTGTATTTATACTCATTGTGATTAATCGAGTGGCCGCCCCAACAGGTAATAAGGTTGGGATCGCTTTCAAGCTTTATGCTGTTGGCATTTCGAATGATATCAAACACAATATGGGTAATGATGTTGCTTGGTTTTGGCTGCGGAATACAGAGGTAGCGGTTAGATATAAACAGAATGTCTCTTAATACAGCAGACAACTGCTCTCGAATTCCTGTGATCACTTTACCATCAACGAGAGCATGTTCAGGAGGATTGATTAGTTTAAGCTTTACGCCTCGTTCGCGTTTAAGAATTTCAATATCAAAGCTCTCATATTGTTTATAAATCGCTTCGGCATCGTCAGTGTTACTCCCAACGTTAAGTACCGCAAGGGAGCAGTTTCTGTATAGTTGGTAAAGTTCACTGTTGGCAGAGCGGTGCAGTAAATCGACTTCTAATGGAGAGAGCAGGCACATATTACCTACTGGGTTTAATTCTATCTGCATAGGCATACTCGTAAGCTAAACGTTAAGGGAGATTATAGATAACAAGTCTTGGTTGTTATAAATATTAAACTTGGCATGACCTTGTTATATTAAACGGCCATAATTTCAGTTTAGTTCAATAACTTAGCTTAGAACAAAAAATAAGCCTGCGAATAAGAAATGACGCAGGCTTAATCGATAGGATATATAACTTATTGGCGTAATGTGCGATTACGAGGTGTCGGTTGTTTGCGACTGGAACGAAATGGATTGATATCAAGACCACCACGACGGGTATAACGAGCAAATACTGACAAAGAGTCACACTGACAAAATTCCATAATATCGGTATAAATGCGCTCGACACATTGCTCGTGAAATTCGTTATGCTGGCGAAATGAAATGATATACGTTAACAGCGCAGCATGATCGATTTTAGGCCCTGTGTACTGGATGTAAACGCTACCCCAGTCGGGTTGATTGGTAATAAGGCAATTGGACTTTAACAAATGACTTACTAAATATTCGCTTACGTGCTCAGACTGAGGTTCAACACTGCCCTTTAACAAGTCGCGATCAAATTCGTAGTTATCAATAGTGATATCTACATGATCAATGTTTTTAGCTTTGATCTCGGGTATTTCTAATGCCAGGCAGTCATTAACATTAAACAAGGACACTTTAACCGGTTTACCGGCCACTTTGGCTAAATCATCACTCAAGGTTTGTTCTACTTGTTGCCAATTAGCAAAGCGAGTTTGGTTAAAACTGTTTAAATATAACTTAAATGACTTGGACTCAATAAGGTTTTCACTGTCAACGGGAAAACAAAACTCAGCAAGCGCGACAACAGGCTTGCCGCTTGGCAATAACCAAGATAATTCATAACCATACCAAATGTCTTCACCATAAAAAGGTAAAGAGTCGTTACTAAGGTTTAAATCTTGACGATTTAATGCTCTTGGAACACCTTGTAATAGTTCTGGGCTGTAGTCGCTCTTATAATCGGTTGTTTTGCCTAAAATCAGCGATTTTAATTCGTCGGCGTTTTGATATTTACTCATAGTGATTAAAATTGTGTTGGCAACAGGGTATGATACCTTCTATTAAACTTACCATTATAGGCAATACCAGAAAGAAGATGATTGGTGTTGACCATTTATTAAATTGAAAAGGGGCATTTTACCCGATGAGCGCGTCACAACCTAGTCTTAGTCAAAATCTTGACACATTTTTACAGCAATTTGTCCAACATAGTCAAAATAAAACCGGAAGTTTGCCTCTGGTTGAAGCGGATGAACAATGGCCATCGCCTTGTGAAGTTGGAGAGCCGAGTGCAAATGGGATGGTGCAGTGGCAGCCAGCCAAGTTTGATTCAGCTTTATCATTTGATAATGTTGAAAAGGCGCTTGAGCTCAGATTACACGACGATATTAAAACCTATTTTTGTCACTGTTTTGCCGAGTCCGTGCCGGCAACAGCAAAAGATGGAAATTTGGAGTTGTTATTTGCATGGAGTGCCGACGACTTTGAGCGTTTGCAAAAAAATGTTATCGGCCATGTCTTAATGAAGCAAAAATTAAAGCAGCAGGTGACGGTGTTTTTTGCTGTTACCGACGAAGAAGATATTAACTTGGTGATTAACAACGACAGTGGTGAAGTATGGACGGAAGCCGTTGGTTGTGAACCTTCTCATAAAGTCTCCGACTCGTTAGCTGAGTTTATCGCTCAGCTCTCGCCACTTTAATACCTGAGTAGCCAAAAGGTAATTAGATTTCCCTTTTGGCAAAATAAGTTTTAGTCTTTTGCTTGCAAACGCTTCAGCTCATTTTCTAATTCAATAATTTTTTGTTTTAGGGGCGCGATTGATTGGGCAATCTTTTGCTCTATTAAGCTTTCAATTTCGGTCTTTGATTTTGACTTAGCGCTGTTCTGTTTTGTTTCCTCACGCTCAGGTAACCTTGGGTTAGCTTGCCATTGCTGTAACCCCTTTATGATCAAAGCCAAAGGGGTGGAATTGGGCAAGCGAGATTTTAACAGTGCGACCGTTGGTTTTTTATTTTCTTTAGCCAAGTTCGCAGCAGCTTTTAATATTTCGTATTCTGTGCTCATTTTTAGTTCAGTTTTTGTTAAATTGCGCAAATTGTAGCGAAATTAACTAACGCTGTCAGCTGTTCTATTTGTAAAATATTATAAAACCTTTTATTTTCAATGGTTTGTGGTTTTTGGCGTGGTGTTTGCTTAAACTAATTACCTAATGTTAATTTATTAATAAATCAAAGAGAGAAAAAAAATGAAAAAGTCATTAGCTGCCTTATTAATTGCTGCCCCTTTAGCTATGGTGTTACCAGGTTGTATTGTCGTTGCCGATGGTGATGGCAGCCATGAAAACATCACCGCAAGTTTTCAAGATCGTGAATATGAAAATCGTAAGAAAATTGCTCGTTTATCTTTAGATATGGGATATCTAGAAGTGCAAGATCACCTAGGTGTGCCTGATTTTAATGAAACTTTTCAACGAAATAACGAGAACATTCAAGTCTTATTTTATCGTACTAATCGCAAACACAAAGATTCTATGACCACCAAAGATGAGTGTACGCCACTTGTATTTAAAAATGGAAAGCTGGTCAGTTGGGGTGAAAAAGCTTACAAGATGATTTAGTTCATCGGGTAATGTCTGCTTGTTTGGGTATGTTTTTTGTATTGTTATTGGCATACCCAAACGGCTTTTAATCCTTTATACCTACCTTATTGTTTTTTCTAACACGGCTTTTTTATAAGCTCTTTTTTAGTTTCTATTTTGTCACTAAATCTTGACGGATAATATTTTTACTTGCTAAGGTGTTTTTCCTGATACATTTTTTTTACAAAACCGTTTGACTCGCTAATGCCTACCTGAGCAAAGCTACTGGTTTGATGCTGTCGGTTTTTAGCCGTATGTACCTTCGTTATTTATGTGCCTTCGTTATTAAAGCCGCCGTTTAATGGAGAGGGTATTATTTAAAATCAACTTTCTAATTTGGTTTTGTTGGTAATCTCAGTAGTAACCAAAAGATTTCACTATCTAGAACAACAAGAGGTTAGTATGAACGATATAACACTTGCCACTGACGCGAACGTAAGAGCTGAGTATTTAACCGCTGCGGATTTAAAATTAGCGGCATCCTTACTGTTCCTAGCCTATCATGATGATCCGGTATTTATGGATATTTTTGGCGCCGAAAACAGTGACTATGAACAGTGTTTGCGAGCTGCCATTCGTGAAGAATTAACCACATTTTGGCAAGCTAAACAGCCTATCTTAGGTTTATATAACGGTGAAGCCCTGGTCGGCGTGGCGTGTTTACATGCACCAGATTCTGGCTTTGGCTCAGAACGTTTTTGGCACTGGCGACTAAAAATGTTACTTGGGGCAGGGTATGTTAGTACAAAACAAATGATTGAAAAAGAAGAGCTTATCTCATCAGTCGTTCCTCTAAAACGTTATCATCGTTTATCTTTTATTGCGATACACCCTTTACATCAACACCACGGATTTGGCCACTATCTCATGGCTGCGGTTAATACCGTGTTAAGTGAAGATCCTACGAGTGAGGGTGTCGCAGTGTATGTGACCACGGAAAAGTACAAAAACTTTTTTGCAGAATGCGACTATGAATTTGTCGAAGAGGTTAAAGTGGGTAATGTCGTTGGCCCACTCATGGTGCATTATAGACAAGTGTAATAATAAGAAACGCCTAATGAAAAAGACCTATAACAGCTTTAAAGAATTTTTCCCCTATTATCTTTCGCAACATCAACACCCTAAATGCCGAGCGATGCACTACATTGGTAGTGCATTGGTGATCATAGTGTTTATTTTTAGTTTACTGAGTCATCAGTTGTGGTATCTGTGGGTCTTGCCCGTTATTGGATACAGCTTTGCTTGGCTAGGTCATGCGTTGTTTGAGCACAATAAGCCGGCAACGTTTCAATATCCTTGGTTTAGTTTAATGGCTGACTGGGTGATGTTTTTTAACTTTCTAAGAGGCAAGCATCAAGATAGCTAAGTAAAATATTGCTTAGCGAAGTTATTCCTAACGTCAAAGTGCAAGCTCAAACCGCTAGCAACTTGTGGTTCTGTAGAATATCAAATAACGCGGTCATGCCGGCCTTAAAAATACGCTCGGTGCTATATCACTCATTTATAAAGTTTCTGCTAAAAAGACGCCAAAGTGAACCCAATACCTAGCGATATTCGATTATTGCTTTAATACCCCGATTGTTGTTAATGCCGTCAATGTATCCGTATCTTAATCTGGTATTAAGCATTCAGACAGCCGCTTAATGTGGTTTGGTGATTGAATAAAACCACAACCAAGGGTGATAAATATTCCAGCAAAGAATCCGACTTATCGGATCAGCAATATGTCGCATATGGTCATCATGTATCGGTTAGATAATCCTTTATATGGTATTAACGGGAAGCATAGAATTTGTCGCAATGAACTGGATAAAAATGAATATTTGGCATGTGAAAGAGGTAAAATGGTTTGGTATTCAGCCTAGGGCTATTAAAAAGCGGGTAAAATTCACGCACGCCTGACCTTTAGCCTTTATTATGAACAAATGAATCATTTGATGATGCACGTCATAACCGGTCAAAGTTTGCGCTATCGTATTCATCATGAGTCATGATTATTAGTCAATAAAAAGCCTGTACGCAAACTAACGTCATTGTCAGAAGCGCTTAACAAGAGTATTCTTGCAAAAAATTTCTTTAACAAAGAGAACAATAATGAATCAGGATAAATCGTACCCTATTGGCACCCCAGGACAAAAATGGGGTAATGACGAAAAACAATGTTGGTTATCTAAACAGCAAGTAAAACGCAGTTATCAAGATGAAGTGATTGCCAAGTTAAAGGATGCTCCAGCCTCGCTCGAAACAGTTAACTATGGCCAACTAACCTATAAAGATAAGACCTTTGAGTTATGTATTTTAAAGTCGGCTAATATTGATTTAACCAAACCTTTCATTTTAATCACTGGTGGGGTGCATGGTTACGAGACCAGTGGGGTCCAAGGTGCTATTCGTTTTGCCCAAACTCAAGTGGAACAATTTCCTCAATTTAACTTTGTGATTGCGCCGTGTATTAGCCCTTGGGGATACGAAACCATCAATCGCTGGAACCCGAATGCCATTGATCCCAACCGTTCATTTTATCAACCCAGTCCAGCGCAAGAATCGGCGCTAATAATGGCGTATGTAAACCAGTTAAAAACTGAATTGAATATTGAATTTTTAGCGCATTTTGACTTACATGAAACCACAGATACAGATAACAGTGAGTTTCGTCCCGCGCTTGCCGCTCGTGATGCCAGCGTACAAACATCTTGGAATATACCTGACGGTTTTTATTTGGTTGGTGATAGTGAGAATCCACAAAAGGCATTTCAAAAAGCGATTATTGAGGCAGTGGAGCAAGTTACTCATATTGCGCCAGCGGATCAAAATAATCAGTTAATAGGTAAAGATTTAGACCAATTTGGGGTCATTAATTACCCAACGAAAAAATTAGGCTTATGCGCAAGTCTTACTGGTGCTGCGTATTGTACGACCACAGAAGTGTATCCTGATAGCGACAAAGTCGATGATGAAAACTGCATACGAGCTCAAGTTGCCGCGATCAGTGGTGGATTAAAACATTTATTATCGCTTTAAAGTCTTTCATTAAGTAATAACGTCAAGCTATCCAAACCATTTGGCTAGCTTGACGACACAAGCTTTAAATATATAGCACTAGCATTTTTAATGCCGCTTTCCTCCTTTTTCTTGGCGTATCTTAGCCCATCATCTTAGCTCATTATCTTAGCTCATTATCTTAGCTCATTATCTTAGCCCATATTAGGTATGTTAACTTCAGTGTATTAAAGCGTATTAACTTTAGGTCATTTAAGCTTTCTTACTTTACTAGAATCGCACTTATATGCTGTTTTTACTCTGCCTTGAGGATAAAAATCACTTACCCCAAAACAACAGTCCCCAAGCTGTGTGTCAAACCTCATTGTGAAAAAACTTTTTATCCCTACCACAATTTTATTTACCTTTACTCAATAATAAAAAATCTATACTTTACAATTACTTACAAGGTGGTGTGGAAAATATATTTTCATCTTTTTGAGCTATGTGAACATTGTAATATTTCTTGGATTAGAAATACGACATTAATAAATACAAAAGCATAGATTGAAACATTCATCTCTACATTAACGACCCTTCATTTCAATCATAACAAAGCGATTTTCTCATTTAATCGCGGGGAAATTTAACACGATGCATTCTCATGATATAAAAACGGCTTGTTTAAATTCAGAAGCCGCACTCTTGGACAAAATTACAGAAGATATTCGAGCAAAAGGATATAGCATTAATCGCCATCTTGATGCTTTTCAAGGGCAAAAAAATAGAGTGTTATCTATGGTTCTCTTCCTTAATTAAAGCATGGCAAGAAGGTCATGGCGGTGAATTGGTTTTATATCAAAGTGGATCCTGTCAAAATGGGATGATAGTGAAACCAGAGTTTGGCACATTGGCGCTTTTTCTAAGCGAAGAATTCCCCCACGAAGTTTTAACGGCCAACAAAGAGCGATATTCTATTGCCGGTTGGTTTCGAAGTAATGGCTCGTTTGGATATAAAGTTGACCCGCCGCAATAATCAAAGTGAAGAGGGTGATATGATTATTTTTTATCTTATCAAGTATTTCCCGACCTATAATAATTAGTTGTTGCCTATATCTAATAATGACACCAAATATCAGGGTTAATGCATATGCGAGCATTTTTATCTCTTTATCTGACAAACTTTTTTCTTGTGGCTGGCACCGGCTTACTGACCACTTATTTAGCCGTCTATTTAACTGCTGCAGAGGTAACAACCTTTTGGATTGGGTTAATGACCTCAGCGTATTATTTGGGGTTATTATCCGGTTCAAAAATAGCGTATTACTTTATTAAAAGCGTAGGTCATATTCGCACTTTTGCAGCCAGTACGGCAACGGTACTTGCCTGTATTGCAACGCATGGGTTAACAGATAATATTTATATTTGGCTCGTTTTAAGGTTATTCGTTGGCATTGGTATGATGTGTAACTACATGGTGCTAGAAAGCTGGCTTAATGAGCAAGCTGAGCCCGAAAATCGTGGCGAAATATTTTCAATTTATATGATCACATCCTACTTTGGCATGATCGTAGGACAGTTTGTATTATCCCTGTTTCCGGCATTGGGTTTGGCCCCCTTGTTTCTTATTTGCATTGCCGTCTCGATTGGAATTGTGCCAATATCGATTACTCGGAGAATCCACCCCGCGCCTTTAAAACCCATCTCGATTAGTTTTTTTAGCTATTTTAAATCCATTCCTGAAGCCCTTACCGCGGTGTTGTTTGCAGGCATTATAAATGGCAGTTTTTACGGCTTAGCACCAGTTTATGCTCAACAAGCCGGCTTTAATGCCAGTGATATCGGCTCATTTATGGCGATTACGGTACTTGCCGGTTTGTTGGCGCAATGGCCCATGGGGGTGTTATCAGATAGGGTCAGACGCAGTGTATTAATTAGAATAAATTCGCTTGGGATAGGAGTTGTGGCCCTAGTCATGAGCTTTAATACCGCCCCAAACATACTGACCTTGGTCTCGACGTTTTGCTTTGGCCTTTTTGCTTTTACTATGTACCCACTGTCATCGGCGCTCGCTAACTCGGCGGTCAGCGATGAAGACAGAGTCGGGGTTTCATCGGCGTTATTAATCGCCTTTGGTGGCGGAGCCTGTTTGGGCTCAACAGTGATTGCCCAATTAATGTCTTTAATAGGTTTTCAAGCCTTGTATGGCTCAATCGCCATACTAACCCTAATAATGTTTGTATCCTTGTCAGTGATTAACTCGGTGCAAAAAAGAGAAACCCCAAGTGAAGATGACTATGTCGTCAGTCCATCAGATATCACCACATCACCTATGGCCGCATCATTAGACCCACGAATTGATGAGACTACGGTTCATGAACAAATGGTAGAACATAATGATGAATCTAATGAAGAAAAAGAATGAAATAAATAGCATTAATAGATACTAAATCTGTTTTTAACTTTAATTGTATTTTTCATTTGAAAAATTATGTGAAGTGCTATATTTTGGATTTAAAAATTTACTTACATAAAAACTGATAATATGAATTTTAGATTTACTGATAAAAATAAAAAAGGTTTTATATCTTCTTGTTTATTAATCATATTATTGCCATTTTTTTTGTCCCTTTTTATAGATTTAGTTTTTAAATATAAACTTTCTAATTCTTCCTTTTTCTATAACAGTTGTCATAAAGTTTGGGCACATAGGGGCTATCACAAAGAGTTCGAACAAAACTCAATAAAAGCTGTTAAAAAAGCCATAGAACTCAATGCAAAAGGCATTGAAGTGGATGTTTTTTTTGATGAGGTATTAAACGACTACATTATATCTCATGATTATCCATATAATTTAAAATATGGAAAACTTTTAACACTAAAAGAATTATTCAATAGTGTAAATAATGATGTTTATTTTTGGTTGGATTTCAAAAATTTAAAATATCTAGATGAAGCTAACATCAATTCGGCTGTAAGTAGATTTCTTCAATTAACAAAAGAGCATCACTTAAAAGATAGAGTATTAATTGAATCGCAAAGTGCAAATCATCTAAAAGCATTCTCATTAGAGGGGTTTAACACAAGCTATTGGATTACGTTCAATGAAAGAGATGGAAAATTAAATTTTTTAATTGAAATATATAAATTAAAAATTAAGTATATTCTTGAATATTTTTCAGCTGTTTCTATGGGATACCAAAACTATAGTCCTATTCTTAAGGATTCTTTGAATTCATTACCTATACTACTGTTCACGGTCAATGAAAAAAATATATTAAAAGAATTCCTGAGAAATGAATATGTAAAAGTAACACTATCCGATGAGAATTTTTACACTGCCCAATATTGTCATTAGATAATTTATTAACCCAAAAAGAACTCATAATATATTTTCAATATATTCCTAAAGATTTATTTTGTGTTGTTTTAAATTAGCATCTAAAAATTGCACTTGATCATTATTAATATTTTTTTGACAGTAATCGTTATCAGTTAAATCTGTGGATGTGATTTCTGACCAACTAGAAAAAATACATTCAAAATAGTACAAAGAAATAAAACCTTTAGTTGTACCATTTTTTAACAAATCTGTTTTAGGAAAAGTAAATAGTGGCACTTTTAACGAGTCAAGATTCGGAGGGGTTCTAACATCATGCTTTAATGGCAATACACCATTAGGATTTATTAATCCATGATCAGCAAAAAATAAGTACTTACCATTGAAATTTGAGACTACGTTTATTATTTCGTTTTGGACATGGTCTGTAAAAATGATAGAATTATCATATTCATCAAGTATTTTGTTCTTGCTGCTAAATAACGAGAATTCAGCAGGATATCGATCACTAAATTGCATATGAGAGCCATAAAAGTGTAAAACTACGAGAGTTTTATTTTCTTGATTAAGTACGATAGTCTTAAGTTTTTCAACTAAGTCAATGTCATAAACAGAGCCTGGCTTAATATCCGAGTAAAAAAAAGTATGGTCAGCTTGGTTCGCTATTGCAGATACAGAATGATCCCAAGTACTTGTTTGCGCGTGATTTGAAATCCAAAAGGTGGTATAACCAGCATCTTTCGCAAGGTTTATAATTGATTTAGCTAAATCTGGTTTGTCATGTGATTTTGTTAACGCCGTAGGTAATGAATTCCAAGTGTTTGTTCCTGCAGCATACGTATTATCAAATAAACTAATAGCGTGTAATAGCTTGGAAAGTTGAGGAGTTGTTTCTCTTTTGTAGCCATAAATACTTAAGTGATCAGCCCTTAATGATTCACCAATTCCAAGTACTAATAACTTGTTATTGTCATTCATATCGGTAACATTCTTCCATGTGCTGTTTAGTCCTTTTTGCTGAGATGAAAAAAAAGCTAAACTATCTGTAAATCCCTTAATTGATTTAAGTGCAGGTAACCTCAACGCTATTTCTTCTTCAACAACATATTCGAATAAATTAAAAATATGAGATTGACTTTTAGCAAGCCCAGTACGTTTGTAGTTATCAAATTTCTCAGAAGAGAAAAATGTATTAGCTTTATAAGTAAGAGGTAAAATCAAATATATTATTCCAGCAAAAGCGAGGTATTTTAGATATTTTTTCTCACTTGGTACTGGCGCTAAGCCAACAGTAATTATAAATGTAATGGTTACAAGTACCGAAAAGAGATTAAACTGTATAAATGCTAATGATTCACTGACAGTGCTTGAAAATAAACTCATGACCATACTGATGGATAAAGATGAGTTGTAAGACAACTCAGTAAATAATTTTATGCTCAAAAATATGGCAATCAAAAAACGAAATATTTTTGAGTTTGGGAAAAATACCAAAGCTGTCAATAAGCTGCATTGTAATAGTATGTGAAGTGTTCCATGAAAAAATGATATTTCAATTTTGGAAAGATTTAGAAAGAAACAATAAAGTAGCAATGTAAAGGGAAGAAGCAGCAATTTGTAGTTTATCTGTGTATTCATTTAGTTAAATTTCAAGTTTTAAGAGTTGTCCAGTCGAATCCATAATGAAGTATTTGACACTCAGGGAGTAGAGAAAATAGAGAAAGATAACTAGTTTTGATTGATTTTATATAACCCTTTTTCAAGGATGATTTTAATAAAAGGTACGTATTTTATGCAAAATGAAGATTGAAATTTCCTCTTCTACCTAAAAAATTAATTCACCTTGTAAACTTAGCTTTCAAAGCTTTGAGTTAATATAATGATGATAAATATTATCTCATTCTATTTTATCTAACATCTTTTCATAAGCTTACGGAAAAACTGATATTTTATCCATCCCTTATTTTGTAATAAATTTTTAAGTACTAAACAATCCCTCTTTGTTGTAAATTGCAAGTTCTTCAATGCTTAACCATACTCTTCTTTACTCAATAAAAATGTCGTGCCCTAGAAAGGGAGTTAGGAGAAGGAATTTGAATGAAGCAACACGTTTATCTCGCGGATGACTTAGGTGATTTGCAGTTGATCTGCCAACAACTTGAACAAAAAGGCTTTAGCAAACCACAGCTACACCTCATTGGTAATAGACAGGGCGTTCGTTACCTAGAATCCTTATTGCCATCAGGCAGTTACTTCATTGGCTCCATGTTTCGCCGTGAAATTAACACCATCATTGCTCTGTTGGTAACTATCGCTATTGCCAGCGCAGGCTACATTTTAAATCTTACCCTACCTATGCTTATATCATTAGTGCTCTTTTGTTTTGCCTTTATTTTTTTCATCTTAACGTCGATTAATAAATACCCACTAGCATCGAGTGAAAAAACATTAAATTGCACGAGATTAAATAAACAATTAAAACAAGGGCGCTTTATCTTGTTAATCGATCACACAGAACAACAAGAGGCTTTGATTGAAAATGTTATTACTGAGCATCCACATATAGAAAATGTTGGTGTGTATGAGTTTTAACATCGATAGCACAGATCATAAGCATCACTAGATTTAACAAATAGGATCCGAATATGAGTAAACCCATAGTTGCCGCCATATCGCCCAAAAAAGTTCACCTAGAACAAGGGAAAGAATATTATTTTTGTACCTGTGGCCGCTCTGCCAACCAACCTTTTTGTGACGGTTCTCATGCCGGAACAGATTTCAAACCAAAGCCTTTTAGAGCAAAAGAAACGGCCGATGCATATTTATGTCAGTGTAAACATACCGGTAATAGTCCATTTTGTGATGGTAGCCATAAACAATTTGACGATGACCACATTGGTAAAGCAGGTCCAGGAGTGTCAACGCAACAGGCAGATGTTCCTAAAGTGAAAAGAACAACAGAAGAGCCAACACTCGAGTTTATTCATCAGTTAGCCCGAGATGGACTGGCAAATATGGGAAGTCATGGACCAATGGTTGCGATGGGGGTGCCAAGATATAAATTACCACAATGGGATGATATTCAAATTATGGTCGCGCAAATGGCGACTAAGCCTTTAATGGAAGATGTGGCAGTAGATACTCAAGTGATTATTGGCCCAAGGGCAAAAAAGCCCTTAAAGCTTGATATTCCCTTACTGGTTTCTGATATGAGCTTTGGTGCTTTGTCTGAAGAAGCCAAAATTGCTCTGGCAACCGGGGCTGAACTTGCCGGTACCGGAATTTGCTCTGGTGAAGGGGGAATGTTGCCCGAAGAGCAACAAGCTAATTCGAAATACTTTTATGAGCTTGCTAGTGCCGGTTTTGGTTTTTCTAAAGACAAGCTGAAAAATGTACAAGCTTTTCATTTTAAAGGCGGGCAGGGCGCTAAAACGGGCACCGGCGGCCATCTGCCCGCGAATAAAAATGTTGGTAAAATAGCGCAAGTTCGAGGCCTTAAAGAAGGCACCGACGCAGTGTCACCGCCCACATTTAAAAACTTACATAACGTTGATGATTTTAAAAACTTTGCCAATAAAGTACGTGAGATCACTGGGGGGATCCCTATCGGTTTTAAGTTAAGTGCTAATCACATTGAACAAGACATTCATTTTGCTTTAGACGCTGGCGCCGATTACATTATTTTAGATGGTCGAGGGGGCGGAACAGGTGCCGCACCGCAAATGTTTCGCGATCATATTAGTGTGCCAACCATTCCCGCTCTTGCTCGTGCGCGTAAATATTTAGATGAGCAAAATGCCAGTGATGTCACATTGATAATAACGGGCGGATTACGAGTCCCCATTGATTTTGTCAAAGCACTTGCTCTTGGCGCGGATGCTGTCGCGTTATCAAACAGTGCCATGCAAGCGATTGGTTGTGTTGCTGCTAGGATATGTAATACCAATAATTGCCCAGCGGGTATCGCCACTCAAAATAAAGACCTACGACAACGGCTAAACATTGAAAAATCAGCTGTTCAGTTGAAAAATTTCTTTCAAGCATCGACTCAATTAATGTCTGTCATGGCCAGAGGATGTGGTCATGATGCCTTGTCCAAATTTAATCAAAATGATTTAGCCACATGGCACCAAGATATGGCCATGTTGTCAGGGGTGAAATTTACCGGGGTGAAAACTCGCTAAACCCACCATTTATAAAATAGGTGTCAAAGTTTGCTTAACCTGACACCTTTATAATGTCGACTTTAGCTACTGCAGTTCAATGAATAAATTTCAGACGAAAAAAAGCCCCGCTAATTGAAGTGACCCCCAATAGTTGGACATTCCAATTACTGGGGGTCTTTTTATGTCTACATACAGTAGAGAGTTCAAACTAGAAGTAGCAATGCAAGCCAACACCAAAGGTTCGCGCCAGCTTTCAAAACAATTCAATGTCAGTTCAAGACAAATTCGGTATTGGTGTTTAGTGTTTCGCCTTCATGGCGATGTTCTGCGCAACTAAATCAGGACACTTTTCTTAAAGAATTTTCATAATAAATTTCATATTCAATTGGCGACATATCTTCGTTAGCTGTATGAAGCCTTTCTACGTTGTAATACCTCATATATGCACTGACATCATTTTTCATATGTTCTCGCGTTAGCTGAGGCACTTTAAACAGCCAATCATGTTTTAAGCTACCGAAGAATCGTTCAACTACAGCATTATCCCAACACGCGCCAACATCGCCCATGCTTGCTCGAATACCATAGCTTATCAGTAATTTCCGATAGTGTTTACTCGTATATTGTGAGCCTCGGTCACTATGAAATACCAGGCCCTTAGGCGGTTGACGTAAGTTATATGCCTTTATCATTGCTTTGCTAACCAAATCGGTAGTCATGCGCTTATCGATATGCCAGCCAACAATACGGCGAGAATATAAGTCCATCACAATGGCTAGATACATCCAACCCTCACCAGTTTTTAAATAGGTGACATCACCTGCCCAAACTTTATTTGGCGCAACAGGATTGAAGTTTTGGTTTAGTAAATTATCCACGACCGCATCGCTATGCTTACGTTTAGTCGTGACTTTATACGCAATACGCTGCGTTACAACCAAATTAAGCTTAGCCATGAGCTTTTTCATACCATAGTCGCTGATATTCAAGCCCTCCTTGCATAACCGTTTTCGCAATTCTCTATAACCTAAGCTACTACGACTTTTCTTAAAGATATCCTTAGCTCGTCGATATAAATGCAATTGCTCGGCGGTTATGATTTTTGCAGGCTTATTGAGCCAGGCATAATACGCTGAGCGACTTACTTTCATTACCTTACAAAGCTTAGTAACAGGAAATGTCGAAGAAAATTGCTTAATTGTTTGAAACGTTACTTGGTTTCCTTTAGCAGGAGGGCGCTGGCTTTTTTTAGGATCTCTTTTTCCATCCTTAGCTCTTTTACTTCTTTGCGAAGCTTTAATAACTCTGCTTTTTCATCTGCATTTAAGCTACTACCAGATTGTTCTGCTTCAAACTTGGCTTTCCAGTTATAAAGCAACTTATCCGTTATTCCTAATGATTCAGCAGCCTTGGAGACGCTGTAACCATGTTCTGTTACCAATGCAACGGCTTCTTTTTTAAACTCTGCCGTATAGCTTCTAAGTTTTCTTTTTGTCATTTTACACCTCAATAATTGGATTATATTCCATTATCAAAGTGTCCTGTTTAATTAAATCAGATCAATAAACTAGAAAACTCTAATTTAGAACTGTGTCATTAATGGGGAAGTGGACATATAGTCTTTGAAAGGTAAATCATCCCAAGTGTTTTGTGCTAAATATTTCATATAATCCTTTATTTCTATTACTACTTTTATTCAAGTTTACAATAAGAGTAACGGATAGAGCTAGTGCCAAAACCCAGTTCGGATTTTTACACCAGCAGATAATTTACCTTAATTATCACAACACCACTAAAAATGAGGGGTAGGAGATACCCAATTAATTCCAAGTAACGGATTAAATCCTTTTTGACCCTTAAAAATCACCTGAAATATAAGTTTATTTTGACGAATTTACCCTAATACCCAATTCGCCTTAATGGGGTTTACTCTAATTCGGGTGGATTTTGTGCCTATCGATACAACGAAATAGATAATGAAACTGGTGTATAAACCGCGAATAGTGCAGGGTAGAAGAAATATTGGTGTAAGTGAGAATAAATTAAGAATTTAACCAAACGACAGATACAAAAAAACCCAGCTTATGCTGGGCTTATCTGATAAATGGTGCCGACTGCCGGAGTCGAACTGGCGACCTACTGATTACAAGTCAGTTGCTCTACCAACTGAGCTAAGTCGGCACACAAAACTGTGTGCAATAAACAATGTTTATTTTGGCACCGAATAAATGAACATATCATCTATTCTAAAATATGGTGCCTTGACCCGGAATCGAACCAGGGACACGAGGATTTTCAATCCTCTGCTCTACCGACTGAGCTATCAAGGCAATTTGCTATAGGGTGGGCTTGTTGGCTTCCCCTTGAAGACGGGCGCTATTAAACTGGTTTTCGTCCTCCCCGTCAACTACTTTTTTATAAAAAATCGTGTTTTTTTTTAATTAATTTAAATTATGGTCAAAGCGATTAAAAAAGCATCATGATTTTACTGAATTTTAACTAAGGCTGCTCAGGCAGCCCTTAAAAAAGTAAAAAGAGTGTTTATTTACTCTCTGGCGTGTAGCCCTCAATTTTAGGCTCTTTGCCCTCAAATAGAAAATCGACCATGTTTTTTTCTAAAAATTTACGATCGTCAGGGTTCATCATCGACAATTTGTGCTCATTAATAAGCATTGTTTGCTTTTTCTGCCAAATAGCCCAAGCTTCCTTTCCGATATTATCAAAAATGCGTTTACCAATCTCACCTGGGTAAAATTGAAAATCTAGGCCGTCGTCTTCTTTTTTTAAATGTTGACAAAAAACTTTGCGCGTCATAATTCGTTCTCTTTCTCGATTGGGTTGTTCAATAAAGTCAGCAAAGATTTACTAGGTGCTGACAGGCCAATGTTTGCCCCTTGCTCGAGATGGTACCAAAGCTGATCATTATTATCATTAATATTAGTGCCTTTGTTGGATATTTCGACCAGAATTGGGCTTATGTCTAAATGAAAATGACTAAACGTGTGACGAAACTCGGTTAAATTTTTTATCGCTTTAACCTCTAATCCTAACGAGCTAGCCAATTCATTGATTTTATCAGCCGAGTCTAGCTCATAAAAACTCCATAAACCGCCC
The DNA here is from genome assembly GCF_041410465.1 of Thalassotalea sp. 273M-4. Taxonomy (NCBI): domain Bacteria; kingdom Pseudomonadati; phylum Pseudomonadota; class Gammaproteobacteria; order Alteromonadales; family Colwelliaceae; genus Thalassotalea; species Thalassotalea aquiviva. The sequence goes on along the minus strand of NZ_CP166961.1, from coordinate 1,998,949 downwards.
CAAATACCTGAAGGTGGGCGTTTATACATTAATACCGAATGCTGATAATAAAACATCACCATCTGAGTTTGTTTTACAGGCTTTACTTTTTTCGGCTTTTTACCCGGGAATTCAGATTGTTTCTCATGAAAAAATGCTTGGCAACCTTGTTTTAATGGGCACTCGGTACAAGATGGTTTGGAGCGTGTACAGATCATCGCTCCCATATCCATCATCGCTTGATTAAATTCACTCACCCCTTGAGCTGGGGTTAATTGCTCTGATAATTGCCACAATTGCTTTTCAAAACTGGCCAAGCCAGGGTAACCCTCAACCATATGATAACGCGCTAATACACGTTTTACATTGCCGTCAAGAATTGGGTGATGCTGACCTAATGATAGCGACAATATTGCACCAGCGGTTGATCGCCCGATACCCGGTAAAGCAATAACGTGTTCAATGTTTTGTGGAAATTGACCTTGATACTGGTCGCGAATTTGTTTAGCCGCCTTATGTAGATTGCGCGCTCTGGCGTAATAACCTAACCCGGTCCAATGGTGTAGAACCAAATCTTCTTTGGCATTGGCTAAATCGAGTACGGTTGGAAAACTTGCCATAAAGCGTTGGTAGTATGGGATAACCGTTGCCACTTGAGTCTGTTGCAACATGATTTCAGATATCCAAACTTTATATGGGGTTTTATCTTGTTGCCATGGTAAATGGGTGCGACCTTTGTCAGCAAACCAAGCAAGAATTTGATCACTAAACTGCATAAAGATATAAATTTATTGATTCTATTTATTGGTTGGGGAGTGTATCGCCTTTAGTAATTGTGCGCCATGCTAAATGCTTTATTTGAGTTCAATTTACATAATAAAACTTGGCAATTGTCTGTTTTCGCACTATTCTTCGCGCTAAATATGACAATGAGAAGGTATGTTATGATGGAAGCAAAAAATCGTAGTCGTCGTTTACGTAAAAAATTACGTGTCGATGAATTTCAGGAGTTGGGCTTTGACGTTGCGTGGCAATTTGAAGAAGGCACCACAGACGAAGCCATAGATGAATTTATCGATAAATTTTTTGACGAAGTTATTGAACCCAATGGTTTAGGTTTTGGTGGCGAAGGCGATCTTATTTGGCATGGTCTTATTTGTACCCAAAAACTTGGTAAATGTACTGACGAACATCGTCAAGAGGTCAAAAAGTGGCTGACAGATGCCGGAGCAAAATCGGTAACCGTATCTGAACTGTACGATGTTTGGTGGGCGTAAAACGCCTATACTTAATTTACCTAACCATATTCGACATGAATTATCGGCTACCTTATCGGTATAAGACAAACCTGTGATACATATCATGTCCGTTTTAAAAGCTGGGAGTTGAGTTCTGTTGGTAAAAGCAGGATAATGCCTGGCTAAAATTTTCGATGCCAAAGAGATGTATAAATGAGTAATGAGCAAAAGCACAAAACGATTGAACAAGCCGAAGCAGAAGGCAAATATATTCGTAAAGTCAGAAGTTTTGTAAAACGTGAAGGTCGACTAACTAAAGGTCAGGCACGTGCTTTAGATACCCTTTGGGATACCATGGGATTAAACCACAGCGATGGTATGCTAGATATCGCCAATTTATTTGGTAATGACAACCCAATCACTCTTGAAATTGGTTTTGGTATGGGTAAGTCTCTGGTTGAAATGGCTAAAAATGACCCTAACCGCAATTTTATCGGTATTGAAGTTCACCGCCCAGGTGTTGGTGCTTGTTTGGCTCTGGCAGAAGCTGAAGGTGTTCATAATTTAAAAGTGTATGAGCACGATGCGATTGAAATTTTAGATGATTGCGTACCTAAAGGTTGTATTGACACGGTGCAATTATTCTTCCCTGATCCGTGGCACAAAGCCAAACACCACAAGCGCCGTATCGTAAAGCCAGAGTTTATTGAGAGTATTCGTAATATTCTTATTCCAGGTGGTGTATTCCATATGGCTACCGACTGGGAAAACTACGCTGAGTGTATGTTAGAAGACATGAGCCAAGCGCCAGGTTTTGTAAATATGTCAGAAACCAACGACTATGTACCTCGCCCTGATTCTCGTCCTTTAACTAAATTTGAAAACCGCGGCCAAAAGCTAGGTCACGGGGTGTGGGATTTACAGTTTCAAAAAGTTGACTAAACAAATTTCAACTTAATGATCCACCAAAGGGGCAGTTTAGCCCCTTTTTTGTGCCGGATTTTGCAATTTGTAACTTGCGCTAAGATCGAGCTAATAGAATAAATTAACCGCGACTAAGGTTAAGAAAATAGACAAAAAGGTAAACAAACTACCGACTTTTAAAAAGTCAGAAGTAGCGTATTTACCAGGGTAGGCGATAAGCATATTAACTTGATGGCTTGAAATGTAGAATGAGTTAGACACCGATACGGCCACTATCAGACTGTACATCAACGCTAAAGAGTCATTTCCTGCTGACATACTGACTGCAATGGGGATTAAAACAATGGCCGCACCAACATTGGATAACATCGAACCTGCGATAACCGAGACTATGGCTAGCACAATTTGGGTGACCAAAATATCAGAGCCCAAAAGGGATGATTGTAAGTAACTCGCCAAAAAGGCAACGGCACCTGAGTGCTCTAACGCATGGCCGAAGGGGATCATACCCGCGAGAAAAAAAACGTTTTTCCAACTCACCATATTATAAGCTTCTCGGCTTGAAACCAAACCCAAAGCCATAATCGCAAACGCGGTTCCAAGTAAAGTAATGGCCAATGGAATTTTGGTAAAAAACAAGCAAAATAAGGCAACTATGCAAACGCTTCGCAAACGCTTACGACCGTATTCAACGGTATTATTATCGGGGATTTGGTCAAGCACGGCAAAGTCACCGCCTTGTTGAATGGCTTTAAAGTCGGCCCATTTACCATGACAAACCAGCGTGTCACCGGGCTGAAGTTTTGAATTTCTAACGTCTTCTATCATATTGCCACCCGCTTTGATTATCGCTAGCGCATTTAAACCAAAGGTGGCTCGAAACCGTAAATCTCTCACTGTTTGCCCGTTCATACTGGAAGTTGGCCTAACCAGTATTTCTGCAATGCCCATGCGTTCTGGGTCTAGCGCCATTTTTAGGCGATAGTGGTTATTGGTTAAAATAGCAAAGTCATTTATTAAAATGTCATCGGTTTTATTCGACGTTGAAATAGCCGCAATAATATCGCCATTTTTTAAGCTAATATGCCGAGGGGGACTGGTAATAGGATCTTTTGACATATGCCCAACAACACTCAAGCCAAAGGTATCTTCAAGACAACCTATGGTCGCGTGCTCTAGGGCATCAACATTTTTAATGGTGAAAAAAAACTGAGCTTTTAAACCATAGGCCTTTTGAAAATAACTCATGTTGCGGTAATTGTTGGCAATATAGGTGCGTGTGGGTAACAGTTTGCGACCAAATTTTACGAAAAAAGCAATCCCTACTATAAGCAAAACTAAACCAATGGGGGTGATTGAGGTGATGGTGAGCGGGTTATTTTGATAATTTATTTGGTAATAGTTTTGTAAAAAAATAGTCGGACTGGCGCCGATCATGGTGAGAGACCCACCTAAAACAGCGCAAAATGCCATTGGCATCATCACATAACTGATTGGTGTGTCTGTTTGCTTACAAATTTGATTGACGATGGGGATCATTAATGCAACAGCAGCAATGTTTTGAATAAAGGCCGAAGTCAAACCCGACAGTAAGCATACATAGATGATGATCCGCGATTCGTCGTTTTTACTGCGTTGACAAATAACTTGAATTAAAGGGTTTAAATATCCAGTTTTTTCCATCGCACCACTAACAATGGTAATGCCAATAATGGCAATAACCAAAGGACTGGAAAAACCGGAAAAAATTTGACCTTGGGGTAATAAATCTAACCCACTAACGTGTTGAATGATAACAATGGTGATCAGCAGTATGATGGCCACAATATCGAGTTCTATTTTGGCGCTTAAAATCAACACCGCCAATATAGATAAGATGATTAATAACGTTATGATCTCTGGGGTCATACACCTGTCGTCAATGATTTTCGATTAGTGTGGTCGATAAGGTGGCACTTCTGTATTACCAAAGTATAGGCAGAAATAACAAGGCTTGCTCAGCACTTAGGCTGAGCATAAAGGTAAACTGAAGACATTAAGTACGAGAGTTAATGTAGTTTTGATAATCGGGTACAGATTTTTCGTACTCAGATTCAAATAAACTTGAATGAATCAGAAAATCCGCCGTTGCTTGGTTACATGCGACAGGAATGTTCCAAACAGCGGCTAAGCGCAGTAAGGCTTTCACATCGGGATCATGCGGTTGGGCTTCGAGAGGGTCCCAGAAAAAAATCATCATATCTATTTTTTGCTCAGTGATAAGCGCACCAATTTGTTGATCGCCACCTAGCGGGCCACTGATCAAAGAGGTAATGTCTAAACCCGCTTTATTTTTAAGTAAGGTGCCAGTGGTACCCGTTCCATATAAATTATGTTTGCTTAACTTTTCTTTGTGCTTAACACACCACTTTAATAAAGCGGTTTTCATGTTGTCGTGTGCAACCAGTGAAATATTCTTGGTTAAAGGCGATGTGACGGTTATGTAATCCATTTTTTTCTCACTTATGGTATCTGAAACTTCACTTAGGTTAATCTGTTCAAACGTTGGCTTTACGACCACCTTAGATTAAGGATGGTGGATTTTCTGTCGACAAGCCAGTGTTTAATGTCAGTCTAAATTGAGAAATTGTTCCATTATTCAATTAGTAGGTTTGGCAAAGCGTTTAATTGGTTTTGTTCAACCTTTCGTTTAATTTGGCTTAAAGCTCTTTTATAGTCGCTTGTTAAATGTTTTTTAAGATGAGGTTTTACCTCTTTAGGCGCAATATTTTTCATCTGACTATATAAAGCCAGAGCATAAATGGCTTCTTGCTCAGGTAAAGCCGCCTGACGATTAGCTTGTTTGTTATAACAACTACCACATCCCCCTTTAAATTGATACGCGGTATTTGCAAACATTACCCCAAAGCCCATAAAACAAGCCAATACTTCAATGGTTTGCGGTAAGGTTTTGTCGCCACCTGGTGGTAAGGTGGTGGCATGAGCCACTAAAATGGCAGCAAATTGTTGGGCAAAATGAGTGATTAAGTCTTGCGGTTGATTAATTTGTTGTGGGTGATAGCTTAATTCAATTTGGCTTTTAGACTCAGGTCGAAAATCAATGCAGTCAATTTGGCTACTTTCGCCTAATAACGAACCATTTACTGCGAATTTTGGGATCGTATTGGCTTTAAATTGCGCTAGAGGTACTAACTTAATAGGCCAGTTTTTCATCCCCGCATAAGCGAGTGTTTTGTCGAACATCAATTGGGCCATCTCTTGCACACTTGCTGCCTGACCAGGGTAAAAATTATTAGTTGGTAAAATTAATTGGCTCTTATTAGCGAAGTATTGTTCGCCAAATTCATTAATTATCCAGCAAACGGTATCCTCGAGCCATTTTGAGCTGGCCTCATCGATTAATGGCTCTGATTTGAATAAGGTGAAGAACATAAAGCACCCCAAAATTTATTTTGCTTATAGTTTTGTATAGATTAGAGCACTAGTCGCCTTTAAAGGCAATAATGCCAGCTATTTAGCTTTGAAAAACGCTGGTTTTTTGGCATTTAAAAGAGTCAAACCGGATAAATAAAGCCTTGGTTATAAATTCCCTATTGTGAATTAACACGCAATCGCTTACCTTGTTGAGCAGAGTTCATTTTTCCTGTATTTGCATGCGATTTATCCATACTTCAGATTGGCACATTGGCCGATTATTTCAAAATATATCCCTTTTAGACGATCAAATTTTTGTTCTTTCTCAAATAAAACAATATATTAGGGAACATCAGGTTAATGCATTGGTGATCAGTGGCGATGTCTTTGACCGAGCTATCCCTCCAGCCGATGCGGTAGAAGCCTTAGATAATTTTTTACATGAGATAGAACAAGAGTTTAGTCTGCCCATTATTATGATCAGTGGAAATCATGACAGCGCCAAACGACTGCGTTTTGGCGCTCGCCACATGCAACAATCGGGCTTGCATATTTTGGCCGATTTAAAACAAGCAGATAACGCCATCGTATTACAAGGTGACAACACCGAAGTGGCTTTTTACGGTATACCGTATCACGACCCCGTTGAAGTAAGAGAAGCGTTTGCCGATGATGACAACGCTCTGGTCGTTAAAACTTATGATGATGCTCATACCTACATGGCTGAAAAAATTCTAGCCTCAAAACAGCAGCAACATCCTAATACACCAGCCGTTTTATTAAGCCACTGTTTTATTGATGGTGCGAGTGAGTCCGACTCAGAGCGCCCATTGTCTATTGGCGGCGCCGATAGGGTTTCGTGGCAACCTCTGGCAGATTTTTCGTATGTTGCTCTTGGTCATTTACATTCGCCTCAGTTTAAAGGTGAACCGCATATTCGTTACAGTGGCAGTTTACTAAAGTATTCTTTTTCCGAATATAAGCAAAAAAAGTCGGTTACCTTGGTTGAAATTAATCAACAAGGCGAGGTCAGTCATCAGTCATTGCCTTTAAATGCTCGTCATGACTTAAGGGTAATAGAAGGCACCCTAGAAGAGTTAATAGCACAAGGTAAATCGGACCTTAAGAGCCAAGATTATATACTTGCCAAACTTACCGACACGCAAGTGATCCTTGACCCTATTGGGCGTTTACGCAAAGTGTACCCTAATGTGTTGCAAATTGAACGGACTAACTTTGATCTTCAATCTGGCAGTAAATTGAGCATCAGTAAAGCACTGGCGCAAGGTAATAAACGTGATGAAGAACAAGTGTTTTCGGATTTTTTTAGTCAAGTCATGGGGCAAGAACTAACCTCTGAACAAAGCGATTTACTAAAACAAACCATCGCCGAAGCACAAACTGACTTGGAGGCTAAATAATGAAATTACAGCAATTAAGTCTGCAAGCGTTTGGCCCGTTTGCTGATGAGCAAAAAATAGATTTCACTGCCCTAGGGCAAAATCCACTATTTTTAATCGATGGCCCAACAGGGGCGGGTAAGTCGTCTATTTTACATGCTATTTGTTATGCTCTGTATGGTGAAACCACCGATGATGCCCGAAAAGATGTGGGCTTGCGATGTGACCATGCTAACGAAGAAATTCTTACACAAGTATCTTTAACCTTTTCCATTCGCCATGACACTTACCAAATTACTCGCGTACCTAGCCAGATTCGAAAAGCCAAAAGAGGTGATGGTTTTACCGAACAAAAACCGACGGCGCATTTGGTCAAATTAGTACAAAATGGCGATAAAACAGAGCAACCACAAACCCTTGTAGCTAAAAGCTCGAATGAAGCAAAAAAAGAAATAGAACAGATTATCGGTCTAACCGCTGAGCAATTTCGCCAAGTTATGGTGTTACCTCAAGGTAAATTTCGTGAGTTACTATTAGCAAAATCTGATGCCCGCCAAGCGATTTTATCAACCCTATTTCAAACCGAAGTGTATAAACGCATTGAGCAAAAATTAAAAGATAAAGCCGGGAATATTGAAAGAGAGTACAAGCGCTTTGAAGAGAATATTCAATTAACCCTTGATGAGGTCGCTGTTGACAATGTTGAAGCATTAAGCACAGCCCTTGGCAATGCAGAGCAACTTTTTAATCAGCAAGAAGCACTAAAAAAACAAGCCGATTTAGCCATGCATAAAGCCAAAGCTGAGCATAAACACGCGTTGGATGTTAGTACTTTAATCGAACAACAAACCAAACTTAAAGCAGAGCAAGCAAGACATCAAGCCCGTAAAGATGAAATTGAATCAATTCAACAACTGGTTTTAAACACCAATAAGGCTTTGGCTCTTGAGCCAATTTACAAAGCATTTAAACAAGCGGACAACGATGTTGTATTACAACGTGATCAGTTGCAATCACTAACACTAAAACAAAATCAATTGCGGCAAGATTTACAGCAAGCCAAAGTCGCATTAACCCAAGCCGAAACCGATGCCAAAGGGCGCGATGCTCTGTTACAAGAGCAACAGCAACTAAAGGTCATTGGGCAAAAATTTGATCAGCTCGATACTTTGCAACAAGCTCACGCCAAAGCGCAATCCCAAGAGCAACAGTCAAAACAGCATTTGCAGTTGCTTAACGAGAAACACCAGGAATTGGTGCAACGAAGTCAAAAGGGTGATGTTTTTTTAAATAATTTAAAACAGCAATTAAGTACCGAAGGGCAACTTAGATACGATCATAATGTTGCACAGCAGCACGTCAATCAACTTGGCCAACGACAAACCTTACAACAAGAATTAAAGCAGGCTCAGCAGCAATTACAACAAGTTGAAGATGCTCATAAACAATCGTATCAAGACTACCTTTTAGCCGAACAAGAGGCGAATCGACTTGAATTGACATGGCATCAAAGTCAGGCGCTAGTTTTAGCTCAAGAGCTTAAATCAGGTCTGCCGTGTCCTGTTTGTGGCTCAAGTGAGCATCCAAACCCTGCCAAGCCACAAGGACAGCAACAGCAAATAAGTAAAGCGGATATAGACAGCGCCAGAGCGCATCAACAACATATGCGACAGCAACATCAAGGTAATGAAACCAAATGTGTGCAATGGCAAGAAACGGTCAAAGGCTGTCAAAAGCAAATCGAGACTTTAGAATTATCACTATCAGCCGAGGTTAAAGCATTAAGCACAGAGCAAGCCCAAGCCAAGCTTAATGACCTTAATCGACAGTTGACTGAAATTGCGAAATTGCAACAACAATTACCAAAAGCACAAGCATTACTTGATGATTTAGTGGGACAAATAGAGCCTCTTTTAATACAAATAGATGATATTAACCAACAATTGCCAACCTTGGCAAAAGATAGCATTACCTATGGCACTCAGTTAAGCAGCTTACGACAAGAGATTGGTCAGTCATATCAAAGCAAAGCTCAAATAGAACAATTAATGCAACAAAAAAGCGGTCAACTTAGTGAGCTTGAACAAAAACTTAAATCAGCACAAAACCGACATAGCGACGCAAACCAGGATTTGGTGGCAAACCAGGCCCAAGTAGAACAGGTAAAGCGGAACTTAGAGCAACTGCAACAGCGTTTAACTGAGCAAAAATTGACGTGGGACAAGGCCTTTGTGCAAAGTGAATTTGACCGTGTTGATGTGCTCGAGCAGTTGTTATCAAATCAACATCAGCTTGATAATTGGCAACAACAAATTGAGCAGTATAACAATCAAGGGCGAGATATCAGCTCGCAACTTGCACTTTTACAGCAACAGCTTAAACATTTATTACAAGACGATGCTATGCCAGACCTAGCCACTATAGAGCAAGCCTTAACAGTGGCAGAGCGGGCTTATCAACAAGCTGAACAAGCCTTTAGTCAAAGCCAATTACAGCTAAGCAAACTTAAAGATATTGCAAAACGCATTACTAAATTACAGCAAGAGCAAAGCGAAAATAAACGCCAATATGAAGTGGTAGGAACATTAGCAAAAGCTGCGGGCGGTAAAGGCAATGTGCGGGTGTCACTAGAGCGTTTTGTGCTAGGCGACTTACTCGACTCGGTATTGGCCATTGCCAGTAAACGCCTACATATTATGAGCCGTGGCCAATATCAGCTTGTTCGCCAAGATGAAGGCTTACAGAAAAAGAACGTTACAGCAGGTCTGGATTTAGCCATTGACGATGCGTATACCGGTAAAACCAGACCGGTATCGACCTTATCAGGTGGTGAATCATTTTTAGCCTCACTCGCCTTAGCTTTGGCGTTGAGCGATGTGGTGCAACAGCGAAGCGGTGGCATCGCACTTGATACCTTATTTATCGATGAGGGCTTTGGCAGTTTAGACCAAGAATCCTTGCAACTGGCTATTCAAACACTTATCGATTTACAAGAGGGTGGGCGAACCATCGGAATTATTTCACATGTGTCTGAACTTAAAGAACAAATGGGTCTGCGAATCAATGTAACGAATTCCCACAGTGGCAGTCACATTGAAACCCAAAACACATTAGGGCATTAAGGGAGCCGTACAAGAATATGCACATAAGATCTGATAATCGAGCCGACAGCCTTGTTGTGCTCGATTTTGAAACCACTGGATTATCACCCGATGCGGGTGATAGAGCGATTGAAATTGGTGCGGTAAAGCTGGAAAAAGGGCAAGTAACAGATACTTTTCAACAGTTAATGAACCCAGGAAGACGAGTAAATGCATTTATTGAACAATATACCGGGATCACCAATAAAATGTTGGCAAATGCAGCCCCTTGCGATGAAGTCATGGCACAATTTGCCGACTTTATTGGCGACAGTCATTTACTGGCTCACAATGCGTCATTTGACAAAAAGTTTCTCGATGCCGAATTTGCGCGCATTAATCATCACTACTCAGGTCGATTTGCCTGTACCTTGTTAATATCAAGACGACTTTACCAACAGGCACCTGATCATAAATTAGGTACCTTAGTGCGCTATAAAAACCTAAGCACAGAAGGCCAGTTTCACCGAGCTTTATTCGACTCGCAAATGACCGCCAAGCTGTGGCAACAAATGCTAAGAGATATTCACCGCGAGTATCGCATAAACCCTGTGCCATTTACCTTGGTTGAACAATTGGCAAAAGCTAAAAAGAGTTCGGTGCAAAGCTTTTTCAAAAACTTTCACTTGATTAATAGTGTGTAAGCAAAGCAATAACTGCAAAAGCCTCAATAAAAGCGTCATGATGACGGTAGTTAACAACTACACCTTTTTGATTTTTTGTACTCTAGCTTGGACTAAGAGCACTACGCCACTACAATACTTGGGGTATTTTTCTTTTAGTAATGCATCATGAAGCAATATTCTTATACTACCAGACAAGCGTATTTATTTAATGTTAAAGAGCAGCCTGATTATGTGTTTTTATTCTTTGAGTATAGCAATCAAGGCAAGCCATATTGGCGTTTAACCAGTCGGGTTAAACGCATTTGCTTTAAGTCGAGTTGTACCCTGGTGACAACCAAAAATTCACAATATACCCTTGATATATTGAGTGATACATTAAGTGTTATCTACAAAAAAATCGACTTTGATGCGTTTTTACTTTGCCGACAAGGCTATAATCCCGATGAGGCGTTATCACTTGTTTCTATCCATAAGCTTTTAAATACCCCCACAAACAAAGGCATTCATTAGGTTACTCCATGAAGCACTTCAAAGCGGTTAACTCATTACCCAAACCTCGATTTAAAAGAGATAAATGCGAATAAGGCATATACTGCAAAGACTTCTTTTGTGCGCTTTAAGTGGGAGTGTCATTCGCATTCATGTCAGTAAAGACAATTTTTTTTGCGTTAAAACACAAGGACAATAGTGCACCTAGTATAAATCCTGCCCAATGACTTGCATCTGCTGAATGTTGGTAATATACCATTGCGGATACCATTGAAATTAACGCCACAAAACCTAAATGTAACGCAATGCCCTGAGGCAATAATGTCTTATTTAATGTTCCAGCAATAAAAACGGCGCCATATAATGCAAAAATACCAGGTGATAGTCCCGCATAACTGTCGTATGGATAGTTATCAACAAAGGTCGCTAAGAGAGTTGAAAAAAGCGCACCTATTGCGCTACCTAACACTAGAATAAGAACAGCCCTGAATGAATACAAACGCCAAGACAGTGGACCAATAAGCATTAAAAATGTGGCATTAATTAGAAAGTGCGCGACCGATGAGTGCAAAAACGGCCCAACAAAAAGGCGCCAAACCTCTCCATCCAGAACACTGCTATGAACCGTTCCAATTAAGATAAACATTGCTTCTCGTCCAGACAAAAAATACATCATTAGAGCTTGAATCGTAGCAAGAGCAATGATGAAAATCAGCCAGCCCAAGATGATTCGCTTCATATATTTTGAATTTATTAGCCAATACATAAACAGAGTTCTTGTAGTTAAGTTATGTAAAGATTTAAACGATATACAATAGTCCCAAAGTACAGCACCGATTATTAACGCAAATAGAATGCTACCCTTTAAAAAAATGATATCACCAGTTACAAGCAAACATAAAATAGTAATCAAAGTAGCTGTGAAGGTCATGGCGATACAAACTTGCACTCGAGCCTTGTATCGACTCACTATTGTTGTGGCTAATTGGTGATGGCAGGTTGGAGGTAAAAATTGATCACTTTGAGGTTTTGAAACCAAGATGGGGGTAAATGGAGACCAATTTTTTAATGCTTTAAGTACACCTTCAACATTTTCAAAACTTTGGATGTTGTCTCCTTTTTGTAAGGACCATTCTTTTGTCATTATTTATCCCTAATATTAATTAAAAATCACTTCATAAAGGATTTATTAATTAGCACTCAAAAATGAAAATATGAGTGCTAATAACATTCTTTCTATTCCATCTAGGCTCCAACCAGTAAACCTATCCCAATTACTAGGCCAAATCCGGCCGCGAATGGGGCAGAAACAATAGTTGCTGTTGCATAAAGCTCTGAAAGTAAAGTATGAAACGTAAACAATAGATTTATAAAACGAGAGGCAGTTGCAAAGACTCATTTATTGATAACCATGCGTAACAATATAGACATTAGTTAGAGCATCTTGTGAGATCAAATTAAGCGTTATAACAATAAATATTTCGCCAACCTATTTGGCATATATAAAGGTATTTAGCATGAATAGGGTCGGTGACAATCTGCACTTTATTCGTATTTATCAACCAACAGTTCATCCAGTTCTGACGACTTTGGAAAAAAAACCAAGCAAATTTGCTTGGTTTTTTTTCCTTTTCAATGGTGCTAGATAGCTATATATCTACTTATGTATTTCGTGCTATTTTTTAAGCAACATAGCTATACCAGCGGTAAACGTTAGCGCAACAGGGTAGATGCTAGTCGTTACGACTGAAACCGGATTTAGCGCAAATAAAGAGCCTAATAACAAAGCTTGTGCACCCCATGGAATAAGGCCCTGTACGATACACGCGGCAATATCAACCAAACTTGCGGCTTTCGCCGCCTTAATACCATGCTTTTGTGCCATTTCGCGGTTTAAATCGCCGGTTATTAAAATCGCAACCGTGTTGTTCGCCACGCCAATATTGGTTAATGCGGTGGTCATTGAAATACCAAATTGAGCCGCAACATGACTGTTTTTGGCTTTAGCAATAAGTTTGCCAATGCTTTTTTGAATGGCAATTAAGCCACCTTCAGCGCGGGTTATTTCGCTTAATCCACCAATCAGTAGTGACAGAATAAAAATTTCCTGCATGGAAACAAAACCTTCACCAATGTTTTTCGATAAGGTTAGTAAGGAATGCTCGCCCGTGATTAAGCCACTAATACCGGCTAATAAAATGCCAGCGGTTAATACCGCAAATACGTTAACACCGCTAACGGCCAATACTAAAATCACTAAATAGGGTAATGCTAACAATGGGTTTTCTGGCATTGAATTAGTCATTTCACCGGGGTTATTAAACCACGTCAATAACACAATCGTAATAAGTGCCGCGGGCAATGAAATTTTAATGTTTTGCGCAAACTTATCTTTCATGCGACATCCTTGGGTACGGGTTGCGGCAATGGTGGTGTCTGAAATAATCGATAAATTGTCACCAAAAATAGCACCACTAAATACCGCGCCAGCCATCACCGCGCCATCAATTTGAGCTGTCTCGCCAATACCAAATGCAACAGGAGCAACAGCAGCAATGGTGCCCATTGAGGTTCCCATAGCCGTGGCAATTAACGCACTGATGATAAAAATACCCGGCAGTAAAAACCAAGATGGAATAATCGCTAAACCTAAATCGACGACCGCATTTACGCCACCCGTTGATTTTGCAATCACGCTAAAAGCACCAGCAAGTAAGTAAATCAAGCACATGGTGATGATATTACTGTGACCAGCCCCCTTAATGAATGTGCTAATGGTTTCGTTGCTTTTTTTAGACGACATCAAAACCGCCAATAAAATCGCCGGTAAAATGGCAATATGGGCTGGTAATTGGTAGAACGCAAAATCTACACCTTGCGATGTAAAGTAACTGCCGACGCCAACAAAAATAGCGATAAAAAATAATATGGGTAAAAGCGCACTCGCTTTTGCAGTTTGAGTTTCCATATAAAAAATCATGCAGGTATTGAACAATAGCTGCATGATATAGGAATTTGTTGTTTTGTCAATCTAGACGTCTAAACATCTAGTAATCTAGGTGTGAATGTTTGTTACTTTTTTATAACCAAACCATTCTGTTAAAAGCGTCGCTATAAAACCAATTTCGACAATTCTTCCATAGAATGAACAATAGCCTTTGGTTTGCATTTTGACAGCGTTTGAAAGTTTGCTGCGCCATGGGTTAGCCCTAGGCTATCCACTTTGGCATTGCGCGCCATTTCAAGGTCGTAATAACTGTCACCTATCATTAAGGCTTTACTGGCAGGCACTTTAAGCTCATCTAAAATTTGTTCAATCATTTGCGGATGCGGTTTTGAATGGGCATCGTCACACGTTCGGGTGGTGGTGAAAAAGTGTTTGGTGTTCGACTCAGCCATCACTTTTTCTAACCCCACTCTGGCTTTGCCAGTGGCAACGGCTAGGGTTTTACTTTGCTGTTTTAACCCGGTCAGTAATTGTCGGGTATTGGCATAAAGTGGGGTAGGCGTGTTGTTTTGATTTAGGTATTGATCTTTGTAGTGAAAAATTAATTGTTGCTTTTGCGAGTCGTTAATTTTCGGAAATAACATATGGGCGGCTTCATTAAGGCTGGCACCTATAATGCCTTTCACTTGCTCGGCGGTGGGGATAGATAATTGACTTAATGCGGCCGCGTTTTGCAAAGAGAGCACGATCTTGCCAATCGAGTCCATTAGGGTGCCGTCCCAGTCAAATATATAAAGTTGATAATGCTTCATCAATTCTCAATGTGTTGAAAAACGTGTCAACATAATAGCATTATCTTATTGTAGGCAACAATGTACGTAACCACGTGCTGTTTAGGATATTCGGGCGCAATATTTGACTTTTCGGTTAATGTATTAGCAACTGTTGCTGATAATTAACCCAATTAAACGCTTTTACAGCTCAGAGTATTTACACATTTACGGTGGACACATACTATAGCTAAAGAATTAAATAAGGATGCTATGTTTTTATGTCTGGCTTAAAGCGGATAATCTTAATCGACACACATTTACCGGGTTTAGTTGAACTTCAGGTTGATGGTCATACCAATATTTGTGGTACCAATGCGTCGGGGAAAACCACCCTACAACGATTAGTGCCGGTATTTTACGGTGAGTCGCCCAATAAAGTGGTGCCAGCAACCCGTGATAATTTTCAAACCTGGTATTTACCTCGCGAATCAAGCTTCATTATTTTTGAATATCAACGTTTGGATAACCGTTTGTGCATGACGGTGTTATCTTCATCAGCCACCGGAGTGGTATATCGATTTGTCGATAAAGGCTTTGAAAGCAGCGACTTTATTGGCAAAGACATTACAGGTACCCGCTCTATTGCGGTGGCTGAAATCTTTCGTTCATTCCGTCGTCAACAAATTGTCACCTCGAAAGCATTAAATACCAAAGAATATCGCGCAATCATCCAAAATGATCGTGCCGTTATGGCGCTAAGTAGCAATAAGCGCGAGCTGTTAAGCAGTGCACGCTTTTTTAGCTTATGTGAAAGCCATGCCCGTTTACGTCATGTTGAAAAACTCATTAAAGCGGTGCATTCCAAAGAAGGCAAAATGGAAACCATCAAAGCGATGATTGCCGCCATCTTAGAGGAGGACGGGGTAGAAACGCCAACCAATAAATTGTCGAAAAAACAACTCGATGATTGGATCAAAGAGTGTTTATTAATTAAAGAATTTCAGCAATTAATGCCGCAGTATGACAAATTAAAACAAGTCAATGCGTCATTAGTCCAAACCGAATCACGTTTGGCACAATTGGCTGAGCTTTTATCACTTGACTTGTCGCGTTTAAGCGAGTCTATTGTTAAAGCTGAATCCGACAGAGACAGCTACAAAAGCCAACTAACACGTATCAGTAAAGAATTTGAAGAGCAAAGAGATGAGCTTAATCAGCGTATTTCGGCAGCTCGTGGTGAGGCCACAACGGCTGAGAAAAAGCTTGATCAAATAGATGATGAATTTAACAACTGGCAAGACTTAGACATAGAGACCCATGCCGCCAACCTCGACAATGTTTCGGCGTGGCAATCTCAGCATCAATCATTAACAGAACAACATGCTTTGTTAACCGCAGAGCACCAAGATATTGAAGCCGCGTATCATAAACGTTTGGCTGAGCTTGAAAAGAAACACAATAAAGATCAGGTCGAATTAAATAGTAATAAAGATCAAGCGCGTAGCCAACTTCAACAAGTGATGCGAGAAGAAAGTAACGCATTACAAGAGCTTAAAGAGAAGCAAGAACAAAGGCGAAGTGAAATTAAAGACGATTTTGACCGTCAAATTAATCAAGCAAACCTAAACATTGAACGTGTTTCTACCCAAATCCAATTAAGTGGACCAACATCGTCAGAACAAGAAGACATGGCGCTACTGCAAGCCAACTTGCAAGATGCCCAACTTGATGAAGACCATGCACGCACGGAACTGCAAAACGTGCAACAGAGGTTCAATCAATTAAAAACACAGCAACTTAACGCTAATGAGCAGCTTCATAAAGCGCGTCATGGGGTTGGTGTACAGCAACAAAAAGTAGATCAAATATACGCTTGGCTTTACCCCGGTGATAAAACCTTATTAGAGTTTTTACGAAAAGAGCGCCCAGGGTGGGAAGCAGAGCTTGGTAAAATAATTAACCCTGAGCTGTTATCTCGTACCGATTTAGCGCCAATGTTGAGCCCTGACAAGGCGCATGCAAACAGTGTCTTTGGCGTTCTTCTTGATACTAACGCCATTGCTGAAACCGATATTTTGCAAACCGAAAGCCAGTTGCAAAAACAGTTGGAAATAGCCCAACAAGATTTACAAGCCGCACAAAATGGCCAAGCTGAAATTGAAGCAAACTTAGTTAAATTAAACGCCCAAGTGAAAGATCTCGAATTGCAACACACCCAATTGTTGTCGCAATGTCAATTTAAAGAGCAAGGGCGTAAACGCATTCAAGACGAAGTTGAACAGTTAAAAGCACAGCACAAACAAGCCTTGGCAGAACGCAAATTAAAGCATCAGCAACAACTTCAAGCATTAACCAAAGCGATGCAAAAGTTACAGCTTAATAAAGCCGATGCGCTTGAAAGCGATGACGAGCAAATACACGATGAAAAAATGGAGCATGAGCTTCATTGGCAGCAATTAGCAAATGATATTGAAACTAAAATAGAGCAAATTGAGCAGCAACGTCAAAACGCAGAACAACAATATAAAGAGGGCATTAAAAGCTGTAAGCAGTGGTATAAAAATGAGCTTGCCAGTCGAGAGGTGGATGTAGATCAAATCAGTTTGCTAAAACAACAATTAAGCCAATTAAAAGAGCAAATTGACATCACCAACAAGTATCGCGACAAAGTTTCTGAATACAAACGTTGGTATACCTTAGTGTTTACCGAGCAAAAAGCTGAACAGACTAAACAGTTAAGCCATCACAAAGATCAAAAGGCGAAAGCAGAGCGTTTATTGGTTGAAAAAGCGGGCGGTTTTAAATCGCAGAAAAAACAACTGCAAGAGCAAATTAGTCAGTTAGAAGAAGCACTTAGTGAGCAAAACGAACAGGTACAAAGAATAAAACAAGTAAAACCGCAGTTGGCTTTATTAGCATTACCACAGGTGACGTTTAATCCAGAGCAAAGCAGTATTGGTGCTCGCATCAGTGAAACGCAAGAGTTGATTGAAGCGCAAAGTCGCGCGAGTCACGACATAAGCGCTCACGTCAGTCACTTTGATAACTTAATAGGGCAAAAGTCTGGGATCAGTTTAACCGAAGCGTGGGAGCATGCTCGAAAAGATTGTTTTATCAGTAATGCCCAAGGTATTGAAACCCTTGATCACCGTAAAATGATCTCAGAACTCGATAGCTTATTAACGGTCATGGTGCCGCAACACCTAGAAGGCGTGCGCAATAATGGTCTTAACTTTGGTAATGATTTAACTCAGTATTACAATATTTTAGCGGATATAGATAAACGCATTGAGTCGCAATCTAGGCGCATTACAAAAGAGGTCGACAAGGAGCTGTTCTTAGATGGCGTTTCGCAATCTTCGGTAAGAATACGCTCAAAAATCAGCGAGTTTGATTTTTGGCCGAAGTTATTGCGCTTTAACAAGTTGCATCAAGCATGGTTACGCGATGACAATGCGCCTCTGCCAGATCAAGAATATACCGATACCATTCGTGAAGTGCAGGAAGTATTAGGTCGTACCACCATTAGCGGTGGCATTGGCCAGTTTTTAGACATTGAATTGCACTTAAAAGAGGGTAATTCAGACTTGTATATTCGCACCGACAGGCAATTAAATGAGTCATCCAGTCATGGTATGGCGTATTTGATTTTATGTAAGTTTTTACTGGCTTTTACCCGGTTATTACGTGGCGATTCTGAGGTTATTGTGCACTGGCCCATTGATGAGATCGGTACTCTTGCGAATAAAAACGTGAAGAAGATTTTCGATGCCTGTTTGGCCAATAACATCACGGTTATTGGTGCCTTTCCAAACCCTGAGTCAGACGTATTGCACTTTTTTACCAATCGCTATTTAATTGATAAAGATGCAAAAGAGCAGAAACTTCGTAAAGTGACACCAAAGGTAAACCCCATTAGTGAGCGATTAAAACAGCGTCAACAAGCACAGCAAATAGGAGCATCATTATGATAAGTCAATTCGGTCAGGTGATGGAAATCTTGCTCAGTGGTGGCTTTATCTGTCGCACCAGTGATGAAATGGCCTACGTGTTTTTGCAAAACAGTGAAAATTATGACGCCGTTGAAAAACAGTTAAATTTGATGAACCGAACTATTGCTAAAGCCGCTGAAGGTGAGGTCTTATTTTGCGCTTATCAAAGCATAGGTGATGACGAGCGTAAAGTGGTTTCACAACAGTTTAAAGAAGTGTGCGCGTCATTAATGCCATTGGTGGAATGGTTGGTGTTAGTGCAAGAAGCCAAAGGTGACAACGCACCATTATCACAAGGCAGTGTGGTGCGATTAGGGGAGTTACAATCGGTGATTGAAGACACCCCTGCCTTTAGTGAACAGCTGGCGAAAATTTCTAAATACCCTTTGTTCAATTCATCAAGTAATACCATTGACGGCCAATTAAAACTGGTTTTTAAACGCTTGCAAGACTTAGGGTATTTGCTGCGTCCAAACCCCGACAATCAACTTTATTTAGCCACGGGTAAGGTTGATTATTTGTTTGATGTCATTCGTTACATTGATGAAAGTGAGACTTTAAACCTAAGCGAACAAGCAGAGCAAGCGATTAGCCAAGGAGATCTTCTGTGAGTCAGGCACTGCATAGCGCTGGGATAAAACTGTTAAGAGCCTTAGCCCGACACTCTGAGGTGATTATGAACGCCTATTTGTCAGGGCGGGTTAATGAGCTTGAACATGACGCTAAGGTCTTAGACAAGCTAGTGGAACTTGGGGTGCTTTGGCGTCCTGAGCCAGGTGAAGACTTACGTTTACGAAGTTCTATTCGTACACTTTTAGAGCAAAACCTAAAAGATGAGAAAAACCGTCAACTTGATGCCAATATAGGGACCAAGCTTTCGACCATTAAAACCATTACTAACCATTACAAAGAAGCGTTGCATCATCAAAACTTTAGCGACAGCGAAGTTTTTATGGAAGATTTAACCGAGCAAGTTTACGCCTTGGTTGACAGCTTAAAGTCTAACGTGCGCAACCTTTGGCGCCGTATTCATAATGAGTTTGGTTATGTTGCTTCAATTAATGCCAAGATTCGTGAAAACGAATTAGCCCAAAGCCAGTTAACCGAAATGCGTCAACAGCTCGAAATGTTTCAGTTTGATGAGCTGGCCAAACTTGCAGGCAGTTCTCGCGAATTACGTCGATTATTGGTGGTACATTTACAGCGCAGTCACAGTGAAATTAGCCAAGAGTTGAGTATTGCTCAATCTAAACTAATCGATTTACTTGGCAAATTCCGTCAATACTTGCATCGTTCACAATTGTTAAAAGGTTTTGTTTTACATCAACAGCAAAACCCTGATTATCAAGTGAAAGATCACAGTGCAAGTCATCATATTGCGTTGGTGTTTAATCAAGCAAAAGCGATGCTTAAACCCGCGAGTGTCGATGTCAATAACATTGAACACGATGCCTTATTTAGCCAAATTGTCGCCGGTATTAAACAAGTTCGTCACAGCCGCTTGCTTGAACAAAGCGAGCGAGAAGGACAAGCATACGATGTGCAAGACATTGAAGACATTAATATTGACAGTGATATCGTTAAACAATCTGTTGAGCATTACTTTTGCCAAATTATTGACTCGGGCCAAGTGTTATCGGCCCTTGAATATCATCAACAACATCAACTAGAACTCGATCCGGAAGTTTGGGTTTATGGGGTTATCAATGGTTTTCAAAGCTTGAGCAGCGAAGAGCAGGGTTTTTTTGAAATAGAACCGCTTGGTCATCAACATCCTGAATTTAATGGTAATTACATTATTGAAGATGTCGCATTAGGGTTACGGTAATGAAAATAACCGCAGGCATGAGAGCAGCGCTGAGAAAGTTTATTTATTCTGATCAGCGCTATTGCTCACCGCGCGTCGCTCTGTTTTTAATTGAAAATGATTTTCAGGACATTGCAAAACGCGTTGGCAACCGAATGCTGTTTACTGCCCGCGATAAAATTGAACTTGAGAAAGCATTAAAACAAGAGCTTAACTCGAACATTTTTCAAGTCGATTTAAACCAAAGTCGGCTTGACGTTGCCAAGCATGTTCACAATGAGAAGTTAGCGAAAGTCAATCCCGATCAGGATTATGTTTTGCTTAGATCTTTACATGGTCCATTAGATATTTTCAATCCCCCATTTAGTCTACCTAATGGCAGCTCATTACGCATTGGTATTAAACACCTCTTACTTGATAACATTAAGCGCATCTTAGTGGTGGAGAACCTTGTTGCATTCGATCACATAGAACAAGCCAATTTCCCCGATGATTTCGAGGTTGATATTGTGCTTTATCGCGGCCATGGCATATCAAACAGTGGCACCAATAATTTACTGCAAAGTATTTCGACAAACACTGAAGTCGTGGCCTTTACAGATTATGACCCTAAGGGAGTCGACATTGCTTTTCACTTACCCAATGTCACTCGTTGGCTTTACCCACAATACTATAACGACATTAATAAATGGTCATCGTTAAGCGATTATTCCCGTCAACATAGCAACCTTAATTATCTGTTAACCCTAGCCGAGCTGGAGTCGAGCGGGCCAATAACTACGTTACTAAAACATCAGTTGTCGATCAAACAAGAACATATGCTTGCACATAATCTAAAACTTGAAGAAGCTGATGTATTTGCTCCTAACAAGAGCAATTAAATATCTGGCGAAACAATTTTATGCTACGGATTTAAAATCATAAAAACTTAGTATAAAGTAGGGTGATGGGAAAAATAAAAATAATAAAAACAACAAAATAATTAAGATTCTGAGGGGATGTATATGCACTATTTAACTGGCTTAGAAAGTTTTATAAAAAACTCACAAGCGTACCCATATAAGCCTTATTTACATCAACCTATTAACGGGCAGTGGCAGACATTAACCTTTTCAGAGGTAGAGCAACAAGCGAGATGCATAGCTTCTGGTTTGTTGGCTCAAGGTTTTGAAGTAGGCGATAAAATTGGCATATTATCGAAAAACTGTGCGCAATGGTTTATTGCGGATTTAGCGATAATGATGGCGGGTATGATCAGCGTGCCAATTTATGCCACTGCTGGTAAAAAGACTATTTCTTATGTGGTAAATCATTCACAAATGAAAGCGATTTTTGTTGGTAAGTTAGACGAACTCAATCCCGCGGAACAAGGTTTACCCAAAGATCTTTTGACAATATCATTCCCTTATCCAAGTCTTGAAACAGAGCAAAAATGGGATGAATGGTTAGAGCAATACCCGCCAGTCAGCCATCTTCATCAAGCTTCTTTGGACGATTGTATGTCGATTGTCTATACCTCAGGTACCACGGGCGAGCCTAAAGGTGCGGTGATAAGTTATAAAAATCTTGCCAGTGCGGCATATCATACAGCGCATGTTATTGCACAAAACAATCAAGATCGCGTACTTTCATATTTACCTCTGGCCCACATTACCGAGCGTTGCGTGGTTGAAGCCACTTCGTTTTGCAGTGGTGCGCAAGTGTTTTTTGTTGAATCATTAGACAGTTTTCTCGATGATTTAAAGCATGCTTCACCAACCATTTTCTTATCGGTGCCAAGGCTTTGGGCGAAGTTTCATGCTCAAATTTTACAAAGACTTCCACAAAAAAAACTCAATATTTTATTGAAAATTCCATTTTTAGGCCGGCTAATCGCAGCCGTTATCCGTAAAAATTTAGGCTTGAGTAAAACCAAAATCTTTGCCTCAGGTTCTGCGCCTATCTCTAAATCTTTATTAACCTGGTATCACAAAATTGGTATTGATATTTGCGAAGGCTGGGGAATGACCGAAACATCAGGCTTGTCGTGTGGCAATATCCCTTATCAATTAGAGCGTATGGGCACCATAGGTGAGCCAATCCCTTGCGTTAAAATGAAATTATCGGAACAACAAGAAATCTTAATTAAGGGTGATTCGGTGTTTAAGCAATATTATTTAAAACCTGGGATCACCGAAAAATCGTTTCAAGATGGGTGGTTTAAAACGGGAGATTTAGGGCGTCAACGAAGCGACGGTGCCTATGAAATCATTGGACGCGTGAAAGAGCAATTTAAAACCAGTAAAGGCAAGTACGTAAGCCCAGTCCCCATTGAAGGTAAGCTTGGGCAAAATGGGCATATCGAGCAAGTTTGTATTATGGGCTCGGGGTTAAAACAGCCTGTTGCGCTAGTCGTGCTTGGAGAAAGCGTTAACCGACAAAGCAATGATGTATTAAAGTCATTGGATAAAACCTTATCAGAGGTAAATAAGGAATTAGAACGTCACCAAAAAGTGGACTTTATTTTTGTCTGTAAAGAACCATGGTCCATTGAAAATGACATGTTAACACCAACCTTAAAGCTTAAACGCGACCAAATAGAAGCGCATTACTCAGCGTTACTGCCGTTAGAGCCAAATGAAACCGTTATTGTTGAATAACCTCCTTTTATTATCTTAAGGCCATTTCTTAGCGGCGCTGATAAGTATTATCTGCGCCAGATCCAACGTATTTATATGACTTGCAACTTGGGCGACAGAAATTGATCTAGAGCTAAGCGTCTTTAGTTTGGATGGCACATAATATACAGATGATTGTTATTGAAGTTGTTGCAAGAGGAAATCATGACGAAAACCAATTACTATTGTCCGGATTGTAAAAATCCCATTGAAAAGCTACAGGCGTGTGGAGCGGTACAGTTTTTTTGCGATCATTGTCGTGCTTTGGTCAGTAAGTCTCGGGTGTTAACCGAACAAGAGACACCAAAGATCAGCAAGACAACGATTAAATCATTCGCTTGCTTTTGCTCGTCAAGCAGGTGTTTAGGTTTCAAGTACTTACTGGGGTTGATATTAGGCTACAGCTTACTGGCCAAGGTTTGCTGTTGCATTGTGTTTTATCGCGTTTAAAAACTCGGCATGAAAAAAGCCGTTAAGTATTGCTACTTAACGGCTTTTCTTGAATATGGTGGACGTGACTGGGTTCGAACCAGCGACCTTCTCGATGTCAACGAGATGCTCTCCCAACTGAGCTACACTTCCAAATACAGTGGTTGGTATTGCTGTACCAACGAGCGCTATATTAACGAGGAGTTTTATTTGTTGCAAGTGGTTTTGTTGGCAAAATTATAAAAAATAAATCGTTTGCTTGTTTCTTAAACAAAACGCCCTCAACTTATCGCAAACTCTTTCCCTTTTGTTGCCTTGCTATAGCAATAATGACATAGTTCAGGCCTAGAGATTTCAATGAAAGCCCACCTGTTAACCAGAAAAGTTATTTATATAACCGCCAAAGCAAAGCGTTTTTGTATTACTTTTAATCGCCAATACAATAAAATGGCGGCGGTTGTTAACCCCAAAATAAAGCCTATCCAAAAGCCCGATGCACCCATTGCAGGGACTAACCAGTTGGTCATGCCCAAGACAAGCCCTAACGTTAAGCCAACTAACCAATACGCCACAAAGGTAATGTATAAAATCGATTTTGTGTCTTTATAGCCTCGAAGAGCGCCAGCAGATATCACCTGAATAAAATCAGAAAATTGAAATAATGCGGCCAAAAACATCAATTGACCCGCTAAGGCAATCACTTGTGGTTCATTGGTATAAATCATTGCGATTTGCTCTCGAAAAGCCACGCTGATAAATGCGGTAAATAAGGCAATAATAAAACCGAGCCAGAGCGAGCTTGTGCACATATCTTTGGCTTTTTGCTGTTTGCTTTCACCCACCGCAAAACCTACTTTGATGGTGACCGCCATGGCAATGGATAGGGGCACCATAAAGACTAGGCTTGAGAAGTTAAGCGCAATTTGATGGCTGGCGACCGTATCTGTGCCAAGGGGCGCTAAAATAATGGCCACAACCGAAAATAACGACACTTCAAATAATAACGAGAACGCAATCGGGGTGCCTAATTTAAATATCTTGCTTATCTCGCCCCAGTCAGGCCAGCGTAAATGTTTAAATAATTCAACCTGTGCGAGTTTTTTAGAGCTGTACACGTAAATAAGTAAGCCAATAAACATCGCCCAGTAGACAATGGCGGTTGCAATACCGCAGCCAGCACCACCATACTCAGGGATGCCAAATGCGCCATAAATAAAAATATAATTGGCAGGGATATTAATAATGAGCCCAATAATTGAAATAATCATGGTCGGTCTGGTGTAACTCATGCCTTCGGAAAAGTTTCTCAGTACCAAATACAAACAATAGCCAGGGCCACCCCAAGCAATATAAACCAGATAATCTAGCATCAACTCCTTGAGTTTAGGCTCAAGGGTTAGTTTAGGCTCCAACATAGGGACAAAATACACAATGGCAATGAGCACCAAAAGAGATAAAACCAAAGCGATCCAGCCAGATTGAATGGTCGACTTTGCCGCAGCCGCTAAATTTTTACTGCCATCGTATTGTGAGACAATGGCTGCTAGCGCCATCATTAAACCGTGTATGGTTAAAATAATAGGTAACCAAATACTGCTGGCGACGGCAACCGCTGCGAGATCCGTCGCACTTACCCGACCGGCCATGACGGTATCAGAGAAGCTCATTAAGTTTTGGACAAGCTGAGCAATAAGAATAGGGTAAGCTAACTTAATTAAACTCTTGGTATCGGATAAAAAATTTTCTAGAGTCATGCTTGAATATCTGGATAATAGCGTCATTGGTTAATAAACAGAGATAATATATATGTTTACAGGAATAGTGCAATGCACAGGCACGGTTAAATCGATTGAAACGAGAAATAACTTTAAGCATTTTTGCATTGAAATACCTAGGCGATTAATTGATGGGCTAGAGATGGGAGCCAGTATCGCCAATAATGGTGTTTGCTTGACTGTCGTTGGATTTAAATCGTGCGACAACGAGCGTGCTGAAATAGAATTTGATGTAATTGATGAGACCCTAAAGTTAACTAATTTGGCCGAGGTTTGTGTTGGCAGTCAAATAAACATAGAGCGGTCAATGAAAGTCGGTGATGAAATTGGTGGTCATATCGTAAGTGGTCACATTCATGGCACGGCGACGTTGTTACGTCGTATTGACAGTGAGGATAACTGTCAGCTTGATTTTTCCCTAGCTTCAAGTTGGGCAAAATATTTATTCCATAAAGGCTTTATTGCGATTAATGGTGCCAGTTTGACTTTAGGTAAGGTGGTGGAGCAGGCAGATCACGTTGTGTTTTCGTTGCATCTTATCCCTGAAACATTACAACGAACCAATCTTGGGGCTTTAAGTGTGGGTGAGTCTGTTAATATCGAAATTGATCAGCAGACCATCACCATAGTAGATAGCATAGAAAGGATCATGGCAAAGCGAAACTAAGCTGAGCAAAACTAAGCTGAGTTGTGCTGTGCTGAGCTAAGCTGTGCAGAGTAAAGCAGAGTGATTAAAAATATTGCTCGTCATCAGCGTCTACCATAAGTCGTATCTTTTGATGGTAATCGTCAATGCTTACGGTCATGTGAATATCGTTACAACAGGCCGGGCAGGATTCATAGTAGTTTTGATCGCCCTGACTGGTGTCTAAGGTAACATGAAGGTGATGGCCACAATGAGGACATTCGATGGTTTTTCTGCTGACAACTTGAGGCATAAGACCTCCTTACTGATATGTCTTGTTGCAATCTCTACCCCTAATTGGGGGGCAAAGCTACAACGGGTAAGGTAACAACGAATTATGGTACATCGTACTCATTAATTATGGTAACAAAGTTCAATTTAGCCAAGCTTGTGAGGAAATTAAAAAAACTCATTCAAGTTTATGTGCAGGCGAAAAGTTAAGGTTTTAAGGTAAGTGATATCCGCTCGCATGCGCTAATACATCACAAAACTTGTTCTTTTTTGTCCTTAGTCTTTATTTTTCGCTTTTGTGCTTTTGAAAATACGTTACCCCTAGCTTGAATAGAATGCGTTAGCAAACAATTTTGCTAACGGCTACTGTTGCAAGTAAGCTTTCACTGTACATCAATGAAAAGGGGGGTTAGAATGCCTCTTTTAAACTTTTTTGGTTGCGCTGTCGTGGCCAGAAAATGACTGAAATGAATCACAAAACAATATTTTATCCCATTGTTTACATCGTTAATCATGGGCTAAAACTGTTTTAAAAGTTAACTAAACAATACAAGTGATATTACGTAGGTATCACCACTGTTGAGGAACTCTTGTGCCAGTAATTACTCTCCCTGACGGCAGTCAGCGTTCATTTGAACAATCCGTTTCCGTTATGCAAGTGGCCTTAGATATTGGCCCAGGTCTTGCGAAAGCGACCATCGCTGGTCGTGTTAATGGTCAATTAGTTGATGCATGCGAATTGATCACCGAAGATGCCGATTTACAACTTATCACCAGTAAAGATGACGAAGGCCTTGAAATTATTCGTCACTCATGTGCCCATTTATTAGGTCATGCGATTAAGCAGTTGTACCCAGATGTAAAAATGGCCATCGGTCCAACCATTGATAATGGTTTTTACTATGACGTTGATTTAGACCATTCTTTAAATGACGACGATTTGGCTAAATTAGAAAAGCGGATGACCGAATTAGCCCGTACTGGCTACGAAGTTGTTAAGAAAACTGGCAGCTGGCAAACCGCTTACGACACATTTAAAGAGCGTGGCGAGCCGTACAAAATGGAAATTTTGGACGAGAATATTGACAAATCAGATACGCCAGCTTTGTACTACCATGAAGAATACATTGACATGTGTCGTGGTCCACACGTACCTAGCATGCGTCATTGTCACCACTTTAAATTAATGAAAGTGGCTGGGGCATACTGGCGTGGTAACTCTGAAAACAAAATGCTTCAGCGTATTTACGGTACGGCTTGGGCAGATAAAAAACAGCTAAAAGCTTACATTCAACGTTTAGCCGAAGCTGAAAAGCGCGATCACCGTAAAATTGGTAAAGCATTAGACTTATTTCACTGGCAAGAAGAAGCGCCAGGAATGGTGTTTTGGCACAATGACGGTTGGACGATTTACACCGAACTTGAAAAATTTGTTCGCGAAAAACTGCACGAATACGATTACGACGAAGTAAAAGGCCCATTAATGATGGACCGTGCGTTGTGGGAAAAATCGGGTCACTGGGACAAATACGCTGACAACATGTTCACTACTGAGTCAGAAAAACGCGAGTACGCGATTAAACCAATGAACTGCCCAGGTCACGTGCAAATCTTTAACCAAGGTTTAAAATCATACCGTGATTTACCACTACGTATGGCTGAGTTTGGTTGTTGTCACCGTAACGAGCCGTCAGGTGCTTTACATGGCTTAATGCGTGTACGTGGCTTTACTCAAGATGATGCCCACATTTTCTGTACTGAAAATCAAGTACAAGATGAAGTCAGTAAGTGTATTAAGATGGTATACGATGTGTATAAGTCTTTTGGCTTTGAAGACATCATTGTAAAACTGTCTACTCGCCCTGAACAACGCATCGGTAGTGATGAAGTGTGGGATAAAGCCGAAGAAGGCTTAGCGAATGCGCTTAAAGGCAATAATATTGAATTTGAATACCAACCAGGTGAAGGTGCGTTCTACGGACCAAAAATCGAATTTACCCTACAAGATTGTTTAGGTCGTCACTGGCAATGTGGTACAGTACAACTAGACTTTGCTTTACCTGCTCGTTTAGGCGCAACATATGTAGGTGAAGATAACGAGCGTTATACGCCTGTGATGATTCATCGCGCTATTTTAGGTTCACTTGAGCGCTTTATTGGTATTTTAATTGAGGAATACTCAGGTAAATTCCCAACATGGCTTTCACCTATTCAGGCCACGGTTATGAACATCACCGATAAACAGTCTGAATACTGTGAACAAATTGTAAAAAAACTAAAAGAAAATGGGTTTAGAGCAAAAGCAGACTTGCGTAATGAGAAGATAGGCTTTAAAATCCGCGAGCATACTTTAAAACGTGTACCGTATTTATTGGTTGTCGGTGACAAAGAAATGGAAGCCGACGAAATAGCCATCAGAACACGTTCAGGTGAAGATTTAGGAAAACTGTCTGTGAACGAATTCATCGCAAAATTAACTGATGAAGTGAAAACACGGGCTTAACATTAGTTCTCTAGGAGGAACAGACTATTAAAGGTGGTCAAAGAGGCGGTCAAAAAGAACCGCAACATAAGTTAAACGACTTAATTACGGCAAGTGAAGTGCGTTTAATTGGGTTGGACGGCGAAGCCATGGGTATCGTCTCAATAGATGAAGCACTGGATGCAGCGGAAAAAGCAAATGTAGATTTAGTTGAAATCAGTCCAACTGCCAAACCGCCAGTCTGTCGTGTGATGGATTATGGTAAGTTCTTATACGAGAAATCAAAAGAACTTAAAGAACAACGTAAAAAGCAAAAGCAGATCCAGGTTAAGGAAATTAAATTCCGACCTGGAACTGACGAAGGCGACTATCAGGTCAAACTACGCAACCTGAGACGCTTTCTTGAAGGTGGTGACAAGGCTAAGGTAACATTACGTTTCCGCGGTCGTGAAATGGCCCACCAGGAGCTAGGTATCGAACTTTTAAACCGTGTTAAAGCGGATTTAGAAGACTTAGCATCTTGCGAATCATTCCCACGTAAAGTGGAAGGTCGCCAGATGGTTATGGTACTAGCACCAATCAAAAGATAATTTCTGGTCTTTTAAAGTAAAAGACCTTCTGCTTAGGCATAAGGTCTTTTCACCATTGTTATCTTTATTTAACCGGTAACAGAGGCTCAACAAGTGATTTTTTAATCCGCCCCATGTTACTTATCTTTTGGCATTAACAATGCGGAGTTATCCCATGCCTAAAATGAAAAGCAATAAAGGTGCTGCAAAGCGCTTTAAGAAAACTGCTTCTGGCGGTTTTAAATGCAAACAAGCCGGTCTACGTCACATCTTAACGAAGCGTCGTACCAAAGTTAAGCGTCACTTACGTGCAAAAAGTATGGTTGCTAAATCTGACATCAAGTCAGTAGTATCCATGTTACCTTACGCTTAATTACAGGAGATTTAGACAATGGCTAGAGTAAAACGCGGTGTAGTAGCACGCCGTTCTCACAAGAAAGTTCTTAAGCAAGCTAAAGGTTACTACGGTGCTCGTAGTCGCGTTTATCGCGTTGCTTTCCAAGCTGTAACCAAAGCGGGTCAATACGCTTACCGTGACCGTCGTCAACGTAAACGTCAATTCCGTCAACTTTGGATTGCTCGTATCAACGCTGCAGCTCGTCAAAATGGTTTATCTTACAGCCGTTTCATTAATGGTCTTAAAAAGGCTTCTATTGAAATCGATCGTAAGATCCTAGCTGACATCGCAGTATACGATAAAGCAGCTTTCACTGTATTAGTAGAAAAAGCGCAAGCGGCTCTATAATCAGTTAAGACTTTTAAAAAGGACGCCACGGCGTCCTTTTTTCTTTACCATTATGTTCTGTTATTTATTATCATCAGATCACCTAAGTGTTCTTGCTTTAAATAAGAATCTTTAGCTGATCTCCCTAGAACACCTAATGTATTATACGTGTGTATCTTTGTGGTTTTTGAAACTTACCAATTCAACACAATAATAAATTTGAAATGGTTATAACTGATAAAATATTTTGGGAAAGAAATGACTGTTGCTAATAAAGTTTTAGCTGTAAATAATGATTTACCTATTCGTACTGACTTGCCTGTTCATAGCGGTAAAGTTCGTTCTGTTTACTGGTTAACTGACGCTGATAGTAAGCGCTTAATCAAAGAAAAAGGCTATGATGTCGCTGACGATGCGGCCTTAGCTATTATGGTGATCAGTGACCGTATGTCAGCGTTTGATTGTATTTGGCATGGTGAGGGTGGCTTACAAGGCGTGCCAGGTAAAGGCGCTGCTCTTAACGCGATTTCAAATCATTGGTTTAAGTTGTTTAAGCAAAATGGCTTAGCTGATAGCCATATTCTTGATATTCCGCATCCTTTTGTTTGGATTGTACAAAAAGCTAAGCCGGTAATGATTGAAGCCATTTGTCGTCAATATATTACAGGTTCAATGTGGCGTGCATACGAAAATGGCGAACGTGAGTTCTGTGGTATTGAATTACCCGAAGGTCTGACAAAAGATGGTAAATTAGATACCTTATTGCAAACGCCTTCAACTAAAGGGATTTTGACGGGCATCCCAGGTGTACCAGCCCAAGATGATGTTAATATTACCCGTAAAAACATTGAAGAAAACTTTGCCGCTTTTAATTTCAAAGCCCAAGAAGATATTGCTTTATATGAGCGTTTGTTGACCGAAGGCTTTGACTTAATTAGTGCTGAATTAGCTAAAATTGACCAAATTTTTGTCGATACTAAGTTTGAATTTGGCTATGTCAAAGACGCCAAAGGTCATGATAAACTGATATATATGGACGAAGTCGGCACCCCTGATTCTTCTCGTATTTGGGATGGTGAACAATACCGCGCTGGCAATATTGTTGAGAACTCAAAAGAAGGCTTTAGACAGTTACTGTTAAATCACTTCCCTGATCCAGACATTTTGTTAAACAAAAATCGTATGCCAGAACGCACTGCGTTAGCGCGCGATAATGCGTTACCAGAATCGGTATTTTTAGCGGTATCTGACACCTACACAGCGATTGCTGAAAAAATCACAGGTAAGAAGATTGTGATTTCAGATAATCCAAAAGCTGAGATCATTGAAGTACTGCGCAAAGAATATGATTTGATTGTCGAATAATCGACCTTATTTTATTTAAAATCCCATTTAAAAAGAGAAGCTTGCTTCTCTTTTTTTATGCCATAATTTTAAAAGGCATAATGCAAGGGAGAAAAAAATGACCATCACGTTATATGAATATACCCCCACTCGTTCAGCAAAAGTTCGCTGGTTACTCAAAGAAATGGCAATAGAGTTTACCTCGGTTAACGATAGACATCTTATTGGTTCAGATGAACTTAAAGCGATAAATCATACCGGCAAGTTACCGGCTATTGTGGTTGACGGTCACGCTATGTTTGAGTCTTCAGCAATATGTACGTATTTGGCCGACAAATACCCAGAAAAGGGGCTTATTCCTAAAGCGGGCACATGGGCGAGGGCAATGCATGAACAGTGGGTATCGTTCGCTCTCACCGAAGTTGAAGCGCATTTATGG
Organism: Thalassotalea sp. 273M-4; assembly: GCF_041410465.1. Classification (NCBI taxonomy): domain Bacteria; kingdom Pseudomonadati; phylum Pseudomonadota; class Gammaproteobacteria; order Alteromonadales; family Colwelliaceae; genus Thalassotalea; species Thalassotalea aquiviva. The sequence goes on along the minus strand of NZ_CP166961.1, from coordinate 1,966,885 downwards.
AGTACTGCTCGAAATACGTTTATATATCCTGATGCCCTTAAAGTACCTGAGATAATTGAGCAAAACAATCGAGAGCTGGCCAGTTCTTTACCCATTATTGATGGTAATTTATCGCATCATTCGTACATGTTAGGAGAAGATTTTTCGGTCACAGATATCATTGTTGGCTTCACCACTATTTGGGCACATAAACAGGGGTTAACTCAGCACTTGCCCAAAATAGAAGAATACAACTTGCGTTTAACAGAGCGCCCACACTGCCCATTAAAGTTTGATTAAGAAAAGCCCATATTATGAAAGTTTGGGCGTTACGTTGGCGTTAATACGATAAAGGTTAGGTGATGTAGAAAATATATAAGTAACAGATTACGTGTTTTATTAGCCTGCACCTTATCCATAAAAAGAACGGCACTTTGTCGTCGTCAACTTTCTTTTTTTTGTTGCTATTATCTATCTTTCATCACTGTTATTAACCCATAACATCAGCCATTTTGCCCACGCTAGCGGTTTCTTTTTCGAACCATGGTATTTTCATGCCAGCAACTTAAAAGCGAAATAAAGGCTGTTAAGTTGCAGTTTGCGATTTCAAACGCTAAGGTGGTTGTTGATAATTTATGCACTGGTGATCTTTTGAGGGTTGTAAAATGAAACAACGGTTCCAAGACTGAGGATGCCAACATTTAATAGGATGTATCGTGACAACAAAAAAAGCGCCTTTAGGTTTATGGACTGCCACCTCTTTAGTGACCGGGAATATGGTCGGCAGTGGGATCTTTTTACTACCTGCGGCTTTGGGCGTGTTTGGTGGCATCAGCTTGTTGGGCTGGATTTTCACCACCTTGGGCGCGATGACATTGGCCTATGTTTTTGCCAATTTAGCCCGTCATATTAACGGCTCTGGTGGCCCATTTATTTATACTCAACAAGCATTTGGTGATTTTTGGGGCTTTATGGTCGCTTGGGGGTATTGGTTTTGTATTGTATCCGCTAATGCGGCTATCGCCATAGCTCTAGTTAGCTACTTAACTGTGTTTGTGCCGATTTTAGCCGAGAATAATCTTTATGCCGCCATCACTACGCTGGCAATTATTTGGTTTTTGGTATGGGTGAATCTTCGTGGGGTTAAAGAAGCTGGGCAGTTACAGTTAGTAACCACACTGGTCAAGGTGCTACCCTTGTTAGTTATTGCTATTGTTGGCTTATTTTACATAAACCCAGATCACTTTAGCCCTTTCAATTTGAGCCAAGAATCGAATCTTTCTGCCATTTCTGCCACCGCAGCAATAACTATGTGGGCATTTTTAGGGCTTGAATCCGCCAACATTCCGGCGAATGAGATTCGCGATCCGAAAAAGAATGTCCCTCGAGCAGCTATCCTCGGAACCCTGATCGCTGCGATGATATATATTCCGGTCACCATAGCTGTAATGGGGCTTATTGAACCCGCAGAACTGGCGCAATCTAATGCACCATTTGCACAAGCCGCAGCCATTTTATTTGGCTCATGGGCATACTATTTTATTGCTGCAATTGCTGTAATATCGTGCTTTGGTGCCTTAAATGGTTGGACCTTATGTTTAGGTCAAGTCTCATTGGCACCTGCAAAGCAAGGATTATTCTTACAATCTTTTGCTAAAACGTCTAAGCGCGGGGTACCTGCAAAGGCTATTGTTTATTCGACTGTGCTAGTGTCGTTGATTGTGTTAATGAATTTTCATCGTAGCTTAGTTGAGCAGTTTACTTTTGTTATTTTACTCTCCACCTTAACGTCATTATTGCCTTATTTAGTTTGTACTATCGTTAATCTCTGGCTGATTAAACACAAGCGAAACAACCTAAGCCATATCAAAGGGCATATCGCTTTATCCTGCATTGCTTGTGGTTTTTCGTTATGGATAATCATCAATACCGGCTTTGAGGCCATTGCTTGGGGGTTGGTGTTATTATTGTGTGGTATACCACTATACTTTTATCTTCAGGGCCAACTCTTAAAACGGCAAGAGGGGGATCCACTCGTCAAGAGCCTTGGCCAAACCGAGCAAGATCAAGCATAACCACAGATAGCGCTATGGAGACAAAATCACCGCATCGCTGCTCATAAATATTGAGTAGTGTTGTTATCGATCAGCGCTTGTCTACGTATGCTTTAAAATCGGCGTGTAACAGTTGATGAAAGAGTTGTTCACCTAATTCTTTTGCCGGGGATAATCGACCAACATCGTAGCCATCAGACATTAAACCCCGTTGCACACTTTCACACACATTGCGATCTTCATCTTGAATCGTATCGGCAATACGCACACTGTGTTGTTTGTACTCTTGGTCGATGCTTTGGTCAAAGTAGTATTCAAAGATCACTTCACACTTTGAAGGCCCGAGAGGTTGCACGATCATTAAACCTAAAATTCCTTGATAAGCATTCAACATTAAGTTGGGATATTGCCAATAATAACGCGCCATCCCGGTTCTTACTTTAGAGAATTCGTTGTCTCGTGCTTTGGTTGGACAAGATTGAAGACAATAACGGTCTTGAGTTTCAACTTGATAGTGTTTGCCATCTAACGCGCTATTAAGTCCTTTATGCAAAAAGGGCACGTGATACCCCCCATCAAGATAATTATCAATATAGACCTTCCAATTACAATCAAGCTGGTAACTGCTTCGATGGTAAAACTCTACCTGATCAATGTGCAGTTGTTCAATTTGATCTGCTAGAGCGCCGATAAAGGGCAAAAAATCCGCAGCGATTGGAGAGAAACAAATAAACACCCAATGTTTGTATATAGCGACTTTAATTGGCTTTAAGTGAATGTTTTCAATTGAGAAATTTTCAGCAGAGCCAAATAAAGGCGCTGATTTTAATTGTCCATTTAATTGATATGTCCAACCATGATAAGGACACGTGAGGGTTTTACTACAACCCACGCCGTTTTCTTTTATTTGCGCAGCATGGTGTTGGCATACATTGTAAAAAGCTCTTATTTCGCCGTCATTAACTAATAGCACAGGTTGATTGGCAATTGTCGTTGCTAAGTAATCACCGATGTTCTTGAGTTGGTCAACACGACCAGCAATAAGCCAGTTATATTTAAATACGCTATTTTGTTCAAGTTGATAAAACCTGCTGTCCGTATACCAACTGCTTGGTGGGGTTGATGCTAGCGTGATAGGTAGGTCTGCTTGATACTGATTTAATTGTTCTTTAATGTCCACAGTATTTCCAAATTTTAGCTTTTATATCATAAAGATAGAACAGCCAAAAAGCCTGGTCAAACCCAGCTCAAGCATTATGAATGATATTCGTTATACTGAAGTTTGTGCATACGGTTGTTTATTTGATAGCGAAGATTAAATCTATGACATTACCTTTTTTGTTATGGTTAAGCCAAGTTCACATAGTAAAACGATAGACACTGAAAAAAATCAGCAGGAGAGGGCAGATGAACTACACCTTAGAAATAGAGATTAATGCCCCCATTCATAAGGTGGTTGAGCTATTTGATGACAGAAATAATATACACCATTGGCAACCCAATTTAATTCGTTTTGAAGCAATCAGTGGAAACCCTGGTGAGTTGGGGGCTGAAACTAAGCTCATTTACAAAATGGGCAACAAAGAAGTGGAAATGATAGAAGTTATTACAGTGAATCAGTTACCCACCAAGCATTCTGGGGTATACGAAACCTCTAATGTTTGGAATTTGGTTGAGAACTCGTTTATCGAAGTAGATCCCATAACCACGCGTTGGATTTGTAAAAATCAGTTTAAATGCAGTGGTTTTGTAAAGCTTATTGCGATGCTAATGCCAACCGTCTTTAAACAACAATCGATTAAATATATGCAACAATTTAAAGTTTTTGCGGAGGCTCAAACCTTTCCCTGATGTTTATTTGTTATTGACTTTGCACTGTTCGGGCATAAAAAAACCTAACGTAAGTTACTGACGCTAGGTTTTTGTCACCTTAACTATGCATAAGCGTAGGCTTTAGCTTATGCGGCTTGGTCTTTAGAATTTAGTTGGTGATTTTTTAAATGTTTTTCTTTGTTCGCAACTAAATCGAATGGGTCGAAGTCATCAACGTTAATAACGGCTTTACGTTGAACCTCGGTGCGTTTAAGTAACTCACCTTCTTCCTCGCTGATAAGCTTATTGGCTAAGGCTTTTTCAGCAATCAAGTCCAAGTTGATAATAGGGTGGCGTTTGCCCGTTGCCGTATTGATCTTATCGATAATCTTTTCGCAGGCAAGGATATTATCTAAAGTATCCTCTAATTGACCTAATAAGTTCTCTTTGTCACGAGTTAAGTATTGACCTTGACCTAAACGCGTTCGCGCACTACAAGGTGTTTGTAGTATACGAGCCACTTTGTGATCAAGCTGGTCGCTTGGTTTTTTCATTGCAGGCCCAAACGGCATCACCAACACTTTGAATAATCCAGCAACTAAGCGATTAGGGAAGTTGTCGATTAAACCGATAATAGCTTGTTCTGCTTTGTATAAACAATCTTGAACAGCTCTATCTAATAATGGTTTGTCTTCTTGTTGACGACCTTCGTCGTTATAACGTTTTAATGTTGCGCTTGCTAGGTATAAGTAACTTAATACGTCACCTAATCGTGCTGATATACGCTCACGACGTTTTAGGTTACCACCAAGGCTGGCCATCGCTAAATCGGACATTAAAGCAAGATTAGAGCTGTAACGAGTCATTAGTTGGTAGTATCGCTTGGTAGAATCTTTCACTGGCGCAGACACTAAGCGAGATCCACCTAAAGAGAAGCAAATTGAACGCACCATATTCGAGATTGTAAAGCCGATATGGCCAAATAGCGCTTGGTCAAAATCATCGACAGCCTGCTCGAAGTTATCGTTGGCAGCAGCTTCCATTTCAGCCAATACGTAAGGATGACAGCGAATTGCCCCTTGACCATAAATGATCATATTACGAGTTAGAATGTTAGCACCTTCCACCGTGACCGCGATCGGCGAACCCTGATAAGCGCGTCCTAAGTAGTTATTAGGCCCTAAACATACGCCTTTACCACCGTGAACGTCCATTGCATCGGTAATACCACTGCGCATTTTTTCGGTGAGATGATATTTACAAATTGCGCCAATAACGGAAGGTTTTTCACCAAGGTCAATGGCACCTGTTGACATGGTTGTTACAGCGTCACAAAGGTAGGCATCACTACCAAGACGTGCCATAGCTTCTTCAACCCCTTCCATTTTGCCGATCGGAAGTTTGAATTGACGACGAATTCGACTGTAGGCGCCTGTTGCAAGCGACGTCGATTTTAATCCACCGGCAGATGTAGACGGTAAGGTGATTGAACGACCAACGGATAAACATTCAACCAACATGCGCCAACCTTGGCCAGCCATTTTGGCACCACCGATGATGTAATCTAGAGGTACAAAGATGTCTTTACCTTGGGTTGGACCGTTTTGAAATGGTACATTTAACGGGAAGTGTCTGCGACCTGTTTCTACGCCCTCAATATCGGTAGGGATCAAAGCACACGTAATACCTAAGTCTTCTTGTTCACCAAGTAAGTGGTCTGGGTCTTGTAGTTTAAACGCTAAACCTAGTATGGTTGCAACGGGGGCAAGAGTAATGTAGCGCTTATTCCATGTAAGGCGCATACCCAATACTTCTTCGCCGTTAAATTCTCCTTTACATACCACACCAAAATCAGGGATTGCACCCGCATCTGAGCCGGCTTCGGGACTGGTAAGGGCAAAACATGGGATTTCTTCACCGCTAGCAAGTCGAGGTAAGTAATAGTCTTGTTGCTCTTTTGTACCATAATGCTGAAGTAGCTCACCAGGACCTAAAGAATTTGGCACCCCGACGGTGCTCGATAACACACTGGATACGCTTGTTAACTTTTGTAAAACGCGAGATTGGGCATATGCACTAAATTCTAAACCACCGTATTGTTTTTTAATTATCATGGCAAAGAATTTATTGTCTTTAAGGTATTGCCATACCTCTGGGGTCATATCGGCGATTTCATGCGTTGTTTCCCAATCGTCACACATGCGACAGACTTCCTCACAAGGCCCATCTAAGAAGGCTTGTTCTTCGGCTGAAAGGCGAGGGCGGGGGAAATTATGGAGCTTATTCCAATCTGGATCGCCTTTAAATAGTTCTGCGTCGTACCATGTTGTACCCGCGTTTAGGGCTTCACGCTCGGTTGTCGACATCTCTGGCATTACTTTTTGAAATGCGCGCAACAGACTTTCAGAAAACAGTTGTTTACGAATACTTCTGACGTTAAATGGAATCGCAACGAGGGCGAAGATGACCCATCCAACGGTGCCAACGAAATTGAAAATAGTACCTAATAACATCAAGCCCGCATAGGCCGCAGTAAATACGCCTAATGATGCTCTGACATAAGACAAGCATGCAGTAAGTACGACTGCAGCCATTAGCCAAATAAAAAACTCCACGAAAACTCCTTTTGTAATAACTTTTTTATAATCGTGCTGACAGGTCAGACCACGTACCACTTATATTAGTTACAAATTTATACATTTTCAATGTAATTTTTTTTTTATTATTTTGTTAATTTCAGCGAATTGTCACTATATGTTGACTGAATAAAAACCAATATCACGTTGATAACAATCAACGCCACTAAGTTAGATTAAATATTTATTATTAATGATTACGTTAAATTGGTTATCATGGATCTAAGTAGAATAGTTAGAGGAATTGCTTGATGTGTGAGTTATTGGCTATGAGTGCCAATGTCCCTACCGATATATGCTTTAGTTTTGCCGGTATTATGCAACGCGGCGGCAACACCGGTCCGCACAAAGATGGCTGGGGAATAACCTTTTATGAAGGCAAAGGCTGTCGTACGTTTAAAGATCCTACCCCAAGCTTTGATTCTAAAATTGCTCAATTAGTGTCACATTACCCGATTAAAAGCGAAGCGGTGATAGGTCATATTCGCCAAGCCAATGTCGGCGGTGTATCGCTTGAAAACACCCACCCGTTTAATCGTGAGTTATGGGGACGCAACATCACTTACGCTCATAATGGACAACTTTCAGACTATCAACAAAAACTGGCGACTAAACATGTGCTACCAATAGGGACTACGGACAGTGAACAGATATTTTGTTGGTTACTGGAAAATCTTAGGCAAGCGTTTGGTGATCAGCGCCCTGACAATGATACCTTGTTTGCATTTTTAGCCAAAAAATCTGATTTTATCAAAACCATGGGAGTGTTTAATCTGTTGTTTACTGATGGTGAATTTATTTTTACCTATTGCAGTACCAACTTACATTGGATCACTCGTCGAGCCCCGTTTGGTCCGGCGCAACTTATAGATGCCGACGTGTCTATCGACTTTACAAAAGAAACTACAGACAAAGATGTGGTCACCGTGGTGGCGACTTTGCCCTTGACTAAAGATGAGCGCTGGCAAAAAATGCAAACAGGTCAATGGATTGTTTTTGAAAAAGGCGAGGTGGTTGCTACTAATATGCCCGTCAAAAAAGCGTAGGCGGGAGCAACCGATTATTTACTCTGATTTTTATATTCAGCCAATGATTGACTACCGTTAAAATCATACAACTCGGCATGGAACTGTTTCAGGCTACCATCAATTTGATGCAATTTGACCATAGCAAAATCAAGTTCGGGAGCCAGCCATACATAGGTAACTTGCTCTGAGTTAATTTTTTTACGTTGCAGCTTAACGGTGTTAATCACGCCAAACGGGAGCATAATTTCTTCTTTGCCAACGTATTCATAGTGGTAGGTTTTGATTTTTCCTGAAGTATTAATTACCTCGAAATCAAAATCATTAACACCATTGATTAAGTTCAGCCGAGTTTGAAGATGATAACTTAATTTGCTTTGTAAGCCTTCAGGCCATTTAATTAATGTTGGCTTTGACGACTTTTTCTTAAGGTTGGTAATGCTTTGCTGTTCTGCGTTGTACTGCCAATGATAAAACTTATCTTTACCAGTACCTTTGCGAGTAGATTTATAACTGTTGGGGATGACGGTGTCATTAATAATACGAACGTTAGTGAATTCTTCGCGCTGATCTTCGAAAATAAACCACTCAATTTCGGTTTGGTAACTAAAATCGATGCTACCATCGTCTAAGTGGGTTAATTGTCGTTTACCTTTACCAACAATGTCACCATCGTGAACAATATTGTAATGTGCAGTAAAATCATCAAGTTTCGATATCAGTGGATTGGCATTGACGCTATAAATAGAGGCTGCTGATAAACTGAGAAACAAAATACATTGTTGAATTTTACTGCGCATAAATACCCTCGTGCTTTAGTTTGCATTACTCGTCATTAGCATAGCCATTTGCGGGTAATACATTGTTATCTAAGATGGCATTGCCGTCTTTCATCTGAAGTCGACTTTCACAATACCACTTTATCACTAACGGGTAAATCCTGTATTCTTGCTCATGAACTCTGGCTGCTAAATCCACCGCTTTGTCGTTATCAAAGACTGGAACCTTGGCTTGCAAAATAACAGGGCCACCATCTAGTTCTTCCGTCACAAAGTGGACACTAACACCATGTTCACTGTCGCCGGCCTCTATGGCTCGTTGATGCGTATTTAAGCCTTGATATTTAGGCAATAATGACGGGTGTATATTCAATAAGCGACCTGCAAAGTGCTGCACAAACGTTGGCGTAAGAATACGCATAAATCCAGCTAACACAATCAAATCGGGTTGATAAGAGTCGATAACTTTGATCAGCTCTTGATCGTAGAGTTGACGCTCACTAAAGTCTGTATGCGCAACCACAGCATGGTCAATGTTGCTGTTTTTGGCGCGGGTCAAACCATAGGCATCGGCCTTGTTTGACACCACACCGACAACATTCGCGCAAATTCGCTGCTCATTACAGGCATCAATAATCGCCTGTAAATTACTGCCGTTGCCAGAAATCAGAACGACAATGCGTTTGCTTTGTTGCATGTTATCGCCTTATTTGATTTCAACTTGCTCTTCGTCATTACCGGCTGTTTCAATGGCACCAATGTGCCAAGCTTGTTCACCATGTTGAGTTAAAATATCTAAACTGGTGGCAACTTTATCCGCAGGTACAACGATAATCATCCCAACGCCACAGTTAAATGTACGGTACATTTCGTGAGTCGTGATGTTACCTTTTTCTTGTAGCCAGTTAAAAATCTCAGGCCATTGCCAGCTTTTACCATCGATAACTGCCTTGGTATTTTGTGGTAATACGCGAGGAATATTTTCCCAAAATCCACCACCAGTAATGTGTGATAAGGCATGGGCTTTAACGTCTTTAAGTAGAGCTAAAGTAGACTTAACGTAAATCTTTGTTGGTTCAAGTAAGTGATCGGCAATGGTTTTATCGCCTAGCATTTCGCTGGTATCGGTGTTATTTACTTCTAATACTTTGCGAATAAGTGAAAAACCGTTTGAGTGAGGACCAGAAGAGGCAAGGGCAATAAGTTGGTCACCAGCTTTCACTTTTGAGCCATCAATAATTTCTGATTTTTCAGCTACACCGGTACAAAAACCTGCAATATCATAGTCACCTTGATGGTACATACCTGGCATCTCTGCGGTTTCACCACCAACTAAGGCACAACCTGACTGCACACAACCTTCAGCAATACCACTAACAACGGCACTGGCTACCTCAACGTCAAGCTTTGCTGTCGCGTAATAGTCTAAAAAGTATAAAGGCTCTGCACCTAATACTAATAAGTCATTAACACACATAGCAACGAGGTCGATGCCAACGGTGTCGTGCTTTTTCAAATCAATGGCTAAACGCAATTTCGTGCCAACACCGTCGGTACCAGAAATTAATACTGGCTCTTTATAGCCCGCAGGTAGCTGACATACAGCACCAAAACCACCTAAACCACCCATTACTTCTGGACGAGTTGTTCTTTTTACCGCACCTTTGATGTTTTCAACCAACGCATTACCTGCATCGATATCAACACCCGCGTCTTTGTAGCTCAGAGATTGTTTTTGCTCACTCACGATAAACCCTTTATTTATTATTAAAAAATCCTAATGGCTATTGTAACCAAAGTTGGACCAAACGTTATAAAATTGCGCGTATTCTACCAGTGCTGGCCTGCGGTTAAAATCTTTGTGAGAAAAAATTTTCAATTCTTGGTTAAATTCTTAATCTTTATGATAATATTTGCCTATGAATATGATGAAAGTGTTTATATCGTTGGTTTTTTGCTCGATTGTTGGGGTGTTCGCCATAATTGGCTCGGTTTCAGCGGTTGAAGTGAGCGGATTGTACCAAGCGAAAATAAAATTAAATTCGCAATCGCCAGAAGATAAAACCAGAGCGCAGCAACTTGCTTTAGAGCAAGTATTGGTAAAGTTGTCTGGTAGTCGTCCTGTGCAACAAAATCGAGTATTAAGATCGGCTGTTAATAAGCCACAAAATTATTTAAGCCAATTTAGTTACAGCCAAGAATCTGGTCAGCTCTATTTGTTGGCAAGTTTTGAGCAAAATAAAGTGAACCGGTTATTGCAACGAGCACAAGTAAAAGTTTGGAGTAAACACCGACCATTAACCTCCATTTGGTTGGTGGAAGAAGATGGCGTTGAGCGCAATTTTATTGGCGATTTAAGCAATAATGCAGCAAAAGATATTATTATTCAGGTCGCCAGCAAACGTGGATTACCGCTTATTTTTCCATTGTGGGATTTAACCGACTCAATGACTGTATCAGAATCGGATGTTTGGGGCCGTTTTGAAGATAGCTTAGAGCAAGCATCAGCGCGTTACTTTGCCGAGTCAATGGCGGTGATCAGAGTGTCGAATAAAACCTTATTGAGTGAACCTGTTTGTGGTGCCAAATGTAATAGCGATATAGCCGCTAGCGCTGACCAAAATGACCAACAATTGATGCAAGGACAAAACGAAGCAGAGCTTAACAGTCAAGCCTATGTGGTTGATTGGCAGATGTGGGTTAATGGCAAACGCTTCGACCAATCCTATCAAGGTCAAGACAAAACTAAATTAATGGTCGAGGCGATAAATGATTTGGCGGATGCGCTTTATAATGATCAATCCTTTGTTCTTAGCACCAACAACCGTTCGTATCTTGATATTGAAATCACCAATGTTGTCAACATGAAAGCATTTGTTCGTATTAATGAATTCCTAAGCAATTTAACCTTAGTTTCTGAGGTTCAACTTCGCCAAGTTGAAGGCAGTACAATGCTATTTCGATTAAACATAGTGGCCGATGCCAGCGCCATAAAGCAAGCGCTGAAGTTGGAAAAAAGCTTGAGTTTAAACCAAGATCCATTGGCAGCAGTCGATCCCAATGCCATTCTAAGTTTTAATTGGAACGGTTAATGACGAAATTATCACAACTACCGCTGGCGGTTCACTTACCTGATGATGAAAACTTTGCCAGTTTTTATTCTACCGCGAATCAAAGCTTATTGGCCCAATTAAAAGCCTTTGTCGAAAACGAAGCCGGTAACGTCAATGGCTTTTATTTATTTGGCCAACCAGGTGTTGGTAAATCTCATTTGCTTCATGCCAGTACTGCGCTTGCTTATCAGTTAAAGTTGCATTCACTTTGTTTGTCTTTTTCTGAACTTAAAGACTTGTCGGTAGAAGTACTCAACGATTTAGAAAACATCGACATTATTTGTTTGGATGACTTGCACCTTATTGCGGGCAATCGTGAGTGGGAACAAGGCGTTTTTGACTTATATAACCGTGTTATTGAAAATAATAAACGCATTATCATTACCGGAAATAACAGCGCCAACGAATTAAATATTACCTTACCAGACTTGGTCTCTCGGATCAGTTGGGGTTATACCGAGCAAGTCAAACCGCTCACCGATAATGAAAAAATTATTGCGATTCAACAGCGTGCTACGCTTCGAGGGATAAAGCTTAGTAATGATACCGCTAAATTTTTATTAAATCGTTTATCGCGCGATATGAAGTCATTAGTGGAGTGTCTTGATATTCTCGACAAAGCGTCGATAAGAGAGCAACGTAAAATCACCATACCATTTATCAAAGAAATTTTGCTTTAATGCTATTGAACGCCAAGCTCAATCCCTAGTGTTGATGTGAACAAAAACAATGAAAGTCTGGTGTTCGCTTGCGATAAATGGCAAGGATAAAGGCGAACCTAGATTGGCACCGATTCGCCCAAAAACTCACCGCGTTTAATGATAAAACCAAATCCATTAAGTTGCATAACTCGCTATTAACCATTGCATTTAATGTTTGGGCAAGGCTTTACCGTGTTGATGAAACTCTCTTAACTGGCTATCTCGAGAGCGTACTCCTGGATTATCTTTTAATGAAAGTTGCTCAGAGGGAATGCCATTGTCGAGCTCTAAGTTATCAAACCAAGATACACCTGCTTTCATTGGTGTCGGCGCTGGCAAGCTGTCGGCTAAAGATACATCGAGCTCAGGTAACAACCGTTTGGCGATAAATTTGGCTCGGGCTAAAATGTTTGCTCGCGCAACGCGGCCACGCTCCCCCCAGCTCACAAGGTAACCATCTTGTTGGTTACTGATCACCGCAGTATCACGTTGAATACCATATCGTATTGACATCATTAACGATTCAAACAAAATACCAAGATCTTCTTTTTCATTGGTGTAATTATAAAAGCCATTAGCAAAATCAGGGTGGTAAAACTCAACCACATCTGCGGGTAAGTAGGCTTTTTGAGCAGGGGTTGCCTCAGCACCTAAAAACCTAACGGCGGCTAAATTTTTCATTTCATCACTGGTTAAAGGATAGAGTGCGATCATTTCTTCTGATATTTCATCAAAGTGCAAAGCAGCATCTAAAAAGCGAGAATCTAGGGTAAAGGTTTGCCACTCTTCTTTGGGGAAATAGTCATTGGCATGTCCGAGTTCATGATAGAGCAAATCGGCTAATTCAAATTGAATATCAGCCATGTTGCGGTTGTCGCGATCTTGAATTGGGTAATCAAAGGTCACATAGTCGTTGTTCTTAACATAGCGCCAAGGAATAATGAATTGTAAATTATTGCCAAAATTTGAACGATAATCTGGTGCTTCATTTATGGTATCGCGCTCTTGAGCAGTCATCCATAAGTTGTTTGGATCTAAGTATATCGCCCCAGTTGCGGCCCAGTAAAAGGATGGGCGAACATCGTATGAAAGCACCACCGCCGTGGCGGCGCGAAGTAAATTTTTAAAGTCATCGTGTTGATCAAAGTTTTCTAAGTATTGTTTAAATCTATCACCCATCCAGTCATGAGAGACGACAACGCGTTGCATTACTTGTTCAATAGTTGGGGTTTGTTTATTGGTATCGGCACCAAGGGGAGGTAAATCACCAAGTTCACACGATGAGGTTAACTGGTTTGAATAAACGCACCCCACAATAGTGTTCGCATAGGGGGAATTTCTATCGTATGGCCGTACTTTGGCGAGGCGTTCGCTGTCAAAGTAAGCTTGGCTTGGAATTGTTGGCGTATTTTCAACCAATATTGAGACTGAATCACGGTAAACTTGGCCAGAATCATCTTGCCCTTGCAGTTCAATGGTAACGATGGTGTCTTTGATGACTTGTGGGACATCGAAAATAAGTAAGGCTGGATCTTGGTTGTCGTTATCAAACACCAGACTTGGACCACTAATTTGTCGCCAATTAATGGTATTAAGCTTGATATCTTGGTCAAAGTAGGCACGTAACGAAACATTACCACCTTCTACAACACTGTGCCCAAGTCTGGCCACAAGTTTAGGGCGGATGTTACCTGCATCGATTTGCACTTGTTCAGAAAGCCTCTCACCGCCTGCGGTATAAGCCACTTCAAAGACATAATTACCACTTTGAGGAATGGTAAAAGACACGACTTTTGCCTGTGCAGACAAAATATTAATTGGGTCGCCACTTAGCTGGACCCAATTAATATTGCTTATTTCATCGTCGGGGCGATATAAAATCAGTTCTACACTGTCGCCAGCAGAGATTTCAAGGTCATTACTGGTGATGAAGGTATTACCTGGTTCTACTGGGGAAACATTACCCCCTTCAATGGATGAATCACCGCCAGAGCAGGCACTCAAAAACATTACAGTAAACAACACTGACAAGTACTTCATCTTAACGTCCTCATTTAGATTGGTATTTGGGGTAGTTCAAACGAACATGCTAGCCTTAGCTATTACGTTCTTTTTCTTCTTTTAGTTCGTCTTTCAGTTTTTTTATTTTTAAACCAAGCTCTTGACCACGATATTTACTGTAATAAGAACCAAAAACAAACATCATTGTTGCAAAAAATAACTCGATTGAAGCATAAATTCTTTCACCCTCGCCAACCCATAAGGTCGTTAGACTGTGTAAGAAATAAATCATTACAACAAAATTCGCCCAAGCAAAAGTGTATGGGTTACCTTGTAACAACCCTCGCATTGGAAATAATAACGGCAAGGTAAACATTACCAATGAAAGGGTAGGCGATAAGCCTTTGCTAGGGCTTAGCACTAAAAGCCATAACGGCATAAAAAATAATAGGCCAAAATAGCCAACTAACGTCAGTTTACGCAGGTTTTGAGTCGATATGTTTTTCATTAGACGCTCTATAAAAGTGCTAAAACATTTTCAGGTGGACGACCAATACAGGCTTTATCATCGACCACAACAATGGGGCGTTCGATAAGCTTAGGCGTGTTGTGCATAGCGCGAATTAAACGGGCATCGCTAACAGATTCGTCCGATAAATTTTGTTCTTTATATTCGACTTCTTTCGTGCGCATTGCTTGTCGTGGTGATAAATCCAGCATCTTTAATAGGTTTTTGATGGTTTCTTCTGACGGCGGATTTTTAAGATATTCGACAACGTTTATCTCAACATTTGCTTGTTCTAATAGTTGCAGAGTTTGACGGCTTTTTGAACATCTTGGGTTGTGGTAAATAGTATAGACAGACATGGTTTCTCTTCTGGTTATTGGATTACTAATGAACAATTGAGTGATTATAACTTTTTCAGTTCTTTTTCTTGAGCCTGAAATTGCAAAATTCTTGCTTTCAACCGTTTATACATAACACTGTGTTGTTCAGTGTGGTTTAAGCCTGTTTGTAATTCGTCAATGGCTTTAGGGTAAACCCCCATTAAAGCATAAACTTCGGCTCTAGATGAATGCATCTGGGCATCTTTTTTCTGCTTTTTGTAAACGTCGCTTAGTAAGTCATGGGCAATAAAATTATCACCTTGGACAATGATAAAGTCTTGCAACAACTGGCTGGCTAAATCGAGTTGGTCTGCTTGCAGAGCAGCATTGGCATAATTAAGGGTAACCACTTGATTATTTGGCATCAGTAAGTTTAGTTTGCTTAACATGGTTAAGGCTTGCTGATAGTGCTTTTGTTGTAAGTGGATATCGGTCATTAAATCTACGTAAAACAAGTTTTGTGGATCTTGTTCTAGTAAAGGCTCTAGGGTAAGTTCGGCTTGTTGATATTGCTTGTCTTCAAAGTAGGACATCGCTAAACCATAAACAGCTGCTTGCTCTATTTGGTAGTGTTTTTTGGCCAATTCGCTTAAAAATATTTTAACGTTGTCACTAGGGTCACCTTCATAGCGCGCACGGATGCGAGCTTTAGCTAATTCAAAGTCGAGACTCGGTGGCAACAATTTTTGCGGCAAGCTTTGCGCTCGATTTCTGGCATCGGCAATACGAGATTCAGGCAAGGGGTGTGTTAACAACATAGCAGGAGGCTTTGAAGAGTATCGATATTTACTCGCCATTTTGCGAAAAAATTCGGGAGCCCCATTGGGGTCAAATCCACTTAAAGCAAGCAACCGAATACCGACTCTATCGGCTTCTTTTTCATTGATTCGAGTGTAGTTAATACTCGCTTGTTGGCCTGCTGCGATGGAAGTATTTAAAATCGCAAATCCAGCTTCAGGGTTAACTAAAGACACCAGTACACCTGAAATCATCCCTGCCAATGACATTGGCGCGGTGCGACTTTGAGCCTCCATTTTACGCGCAAGGTGGCGTTGGGTGACGTGTGAAATCTCGTGTGCAAGGACCGAAGCCAATTCGCTCTCGTTATCAGCAAGAGTTATTAACCCTGTGTGAATACCAATATGGCCACCAAAAAAAGCAAATGCATTAATTTCTTGATTGTTTAGGATGAAAAATCGAAATTTATAATGAACATCATTGGCATTGAGGACCAAAGAGTTACCCAAATGATTAATGTATTCAATAAGGACGGGATCTTGCACGATGGGCTGACTTGCTCGTAGTGAACGCATCATCGCGTCGCCATAGCGCTCTTCTTTATCTAAGGAAAGAGTACTAACCGCAGAAGTGCCTATTTCGGGCAATTTATTTCGATTATCCTGTGCAGAAGCTGCGCTCTGACTAATAAGCACAGTCGCGATTAATGCCACCCAAAACGGTCGACGCTTATTGTAATTTATTGCTGTCATTAATATCCTGAAACTGCAACGATACCTGGGAAATGAAAATTTAGAGTCTTAAAAATTGACAAAGTTGCAATAAGTTATGAGATCTGACTCTTTTTATATATAGTGGAGTAACAGGGGTAAGTTTTCAAGTACCATAACAGTTACACTTGTTGTCTTTGTTTTATTTAAGCCCTGGCAATGGTACCATTTTGGGTGGTTGTAAATGAGGATGTAAACGCTGATGATAGCTTTGTCAGAGATAGAATACAATGCAGAAGGTGAGCGCTGCCCTTTGCCACTGGTAAAAACCAAGTTGTTGTTAAAACAGTTAGGCGCAGGGCAAAGATTAAAGCTGATTTTAACCGATCCAGGTTCGATTGCCGATATTCCCAAATGGTTAACAAGCCAAGGGATTGAGTTCTCGCAAAATCACCAGCAAGATGTAGTGGAAATTATTATTAATAAAGAGAAGTTTATTCAATGATTGAATACATTGTTGATTGGTATAAAGCAAAGTTTGCGGATCCACACGTGGTCACTTTAAGTCTGTTTATCATCGTGACCATCGCTGTGCTCTACTTTTTTAATGACTTATTAATGCCAGTTTTGGTTGCGGTGGTCTTGGCGTTTTTATTGGAGAGGCCAGTACAACAAGTGATGAAAATTGGCTTAAATCGAAATAAAGCAACCACTTTGGTGATGATTGCCTTTACCGGTATCGGTTTACTGATCTTTTTAGGATTGCTACCAGTGCTTTGGAACCAAACCTCTAATTTAATACAAGAAGTTCCAGCCATGGTTAATAAGGCAAATGTCTTTATTATGGAGTTGCCTGAAAAGTATCCGGATTTAATTCAGCCAGAGCAAATTGAAAATGTTATCCGAACAATCAAAGAGAAGATCCTTGAACTGGGCCAATTTATTTTAGAAACATCCCTTAATTCTATTTCAGATATTGTGGCCTTGATGATTTATCTTATTTTAGTGCCGATCATGGTGTTCTTTTTCTTAAAAGACAAAACGGAAATACTTTCAAACTTAGGTCGTTTTTTGCCAAAAGAGCGTCGTTTAACCAAGCAAGTTGGTAACGAAATGCACCATCAAATTCATAATTACATACGAGGTAAGGTGGTTGAAATACTTATCATTGGCGGCGCGTCAACCATTGCCTTTGCGTTGCTTGGATTAAACTATGCGGTATTGCTTGGGGCATTAGTGGGGTTGTCGGTATTGGTACCTTATGTCGGCGCAACCGTTGTTACCTTCCCCGTGCTATTAGTTGCTTTATTTCAATGGGGCGTTAGCCCTGAGTTTGGTTACGTCATGTTAGCCTATGCAATCATTCAGATTCTTGATGGTAATGTGTTGGTCCCTATATTGTTCTCAGAAGCGGTAAATTTACATCCCGTAGCCATTATCATCGCGGTGATTATTTTTGGCGGTTTATGGGGTTTTTGGGGCGTGTTTTTTGCAATTCCATTAGCGACCTTGGTCAAGGCGGTAATTAACGCATGGCCTGAAAGCGGTTTCAGCTCAGAAGAACCGTCAGTGAGTGAATAACAGACAACAAGTTGCCGGCTTAATTAGAATGAGTCCTACAGTAGGCATTAGAATCGAGACATTTTAAGCGACGAAAAAAGCCCTAAATTGAATCACAATTTAGGGCTTTTTAATGTGCTTTTTATTAGCTATTTAAAGTCTCAAGCACCACTTGGTGATGATCTTTGGTTTTAAACTTATTGAATACGTGTTCAATTTTTCCATCTAGACCAATTAAAAAACTGATGCGATGAATACCATCGTATTCTCGTCCCATAAATTTCTTTAACCCCCAAACCCCAAATAGCTCGGCAACGTGATGATCTGGATCGGATAACAAGGTAAAGTTTAATTCATCGCGCAAGCAAAATTTATGCAAGCGCTTAGGCTCATCTGGGCTGATCCCAAAGACGACCGTGTTGGCATTATCGAGCTCGGTTTTGCTGTCACGAAGGCCTTGTGCCTGAACCGTACAACCTGGGGTCATTGCTTTAGGGTAAAAGTAAACGAGTACTTTTTTCTTACCAATAAATTCGGCAAGAGAAACCGTTTCATCGTCTTGGTTTTGTAATGTAAATAGCGGGGCGTTATCGCCAGCGACTAATGTTTTCATAAATATCCCTTAAACAGTTGGGTTTGTTGTTATAAAAATTTCACCTTTCACTTGTAATTGTTGACAAAGGTTTTGAAAGTCTTGGTTTAATTGTTCGGTATTAACGTCGGTAGTGGCATCAATGGAAAGATTGATTTGGGCGCTATCATCTTTGCAACTTATCGACTTTAATGACGACAAGTCCATATTTCTTTTGGCAAAAAAGCGGGTAATGTCTTTGAGTATACCCGGAGTGTCTTTACTGGTTACTTTAACTTCTAAATACTTGGTAACAAACTTAGGCTCATGCTCACTGGTGCGTTTGCTTATGGTAAGCAATTGCAATGAATGCGCTAAAAGAGGCAGCCGAGTTTCAAACTGGTTAATGGCCGAACGTTTGCCACTTAATAGCATGATCAGGGTAAATTCATTGCCTAGAATGGCCATACGCGAGTCGACAATATTACAACCAAAATCGCTTGCCAGTTCGGTTATTTCACTGACAATACCTGTTCTGTCTGTGCCAACCGCAGTAAATACCAAAAATTGAGTCATATTTTTTATCTTATTCTTTTTAACCAGAGCTTATTGTATAAGCAAATTAACGACAATTATAGTTTCTGATTCTTTTCCCTGTAAAACTTGTTTTTATTGGGGCTTACAAGTACCATAAACCGCGATAAAAACAGATCAATATTGAAAATTTTTTGGCTGACGGAACTTTTTTTTAGTTATCAAATCCAAGTATCTGTTTGATTTATACCAAATAACAATAATTTTTTGCCGAACGTGAATGCTTAATTTTCCTCATTAATAAATGCGAAAAGTTTATGTTTAGAGCAAAGAACCTTAACTGAATGTACTAGTGTCAAACACCGGGTACAGGCTTAAATCCTCAGGAGTATCAATGGATCGCCGTATTTTTTTATTTTCTTTAATGAGTTTATCATTAGCGGCTTGTAGTAGCTATGAAACCCGCAAACAGGCAAATGGCGAATTTAACTACGTAGATTTAACTCAGGGTTCCACTTTGACTATCCCTGAAAATTTAGATAAACCCGATTTTAATGACACTTTCTATATCCCTGATGTGACCAAGCAAGACCAACCTGTTGGTCAAGCGGTGGACATCAGAGCACCGGCATTGGCATTACCAACAGCGACAGGTAGCCGTGTTGATGAGTTTGATAAAACAGCCACTATTTGGTTTGACAAAGTTGATGATAATCGCGACTTAAAACAATTAGTGGTTCAAGCGATCACAGATTACCTTGATGAACACGGTGTTGCTCTCATTAAAGCGGATGAGCAAAACAACACCTTCGAATCTGATTGGGTAAAACATGACCATGAATCAGGATCTCTATTTTGGAATAGTGTTGAAGCAAGTGAAAGCTGGCGTTTTAAATACAGTTTACTGACTAAACCACATGGCCGCAGCATTGGTTTAAATGTTGACTTAATTGACTATGTGTTAAAAAGCGACGAAGGTCTAGTCACCAACATTGACCCGATTGAGCAATCTCGAGTTGAAATGGCGATGGTAAATGACATTACGACTCAGCTTGGCTATATCTATCGGGTAAATAATCGTGAAGACAGAATCGCTCGTGCGAACATGAAGTTGGTCAAATATGGTCAATCAAAAAATGGTCAGCCGGCGTTGATCATCGATTACCCTGTCGAGCAGTATTGGAATTATATTCCGAGCTTTTTTGAAAAGTATGGCTTTAAAGTGACCGATTTAAATGAAGATAAATTTATTTATCAAGTGTATTACACCAAACCTGAAACAGGCGTTTGGGACAGTATTTTTGGTGATGAATTACCGGTTGTTGAATTGGAAGATGGTACTTATGAATTTCATCTTCAGCCTTTTGATGGCAAAACCGCGTTGGTGATAAGCGATGACCAAAATAACGTGTTAAGCGAAGAGTTATTATTGGACAACTTTGATATTTTAGAGCCGGCATTATCTTTTAAAGAGTAATTGAGGCTCGCCGATTTTAACCGTGCGATAGCATTTAAAAAGCCGATATGTGTCAACATATCGGCTTTTTTGTGCTCTAGGTATGGCTTTATTTCTCTGGTGTTTTTGAGTCTTTGTCTTTACTTAATTTGTTATTTCTTGGTAATGTCTCTTTGAGCTCATTTAAAGGGGTCTTGCGTAACGGCGTATTAGAGCGCCTTAACAAAGATAAGTTGCCTATAATAGCCGCTAGGGCTAAGCCGCAAATGATCACGATTGTCCAAAAGTCCATCGATAGTCTCTTTATGGTTCGGTAATGTTGGATATAAATTTGGGGTACAGCGTATCGACAAGGTCAATAAGTTTTGCTCTATCCGCCAAATCAGATGCTTGCAGGCAAGCTTTTAAACAATCGCTATTATGCCGTGTTTGGAACTGATTTGCTAAAGGTTGATACGATAAATGCCACGGCTCGTTTGCCACACCGCCTTGATATTTGGCATAAGGTCGGAAAAAACCAAAATCCATCATATATCTATCTAGCCATTTGGTCAGTGGCCATTGATGTCCACCGGGTAAATACTCCCAACCCTCAAGTTGTAATTTTTCATTGGTTATTAGTGAGGGGGAAAACACATCAATGTCGGTCCCCCAGTGGTGTCGACTTGCCCCAGGCAAAGCCGAAAACAACAAAATTTGCTCTACTTTATCTTCAAAGGATAACCCCTTTAAATCAACCGCTTGCTGGTTTAAATCAAATACCGGCAAACGACCGCTCAATTTCGCTTCAAAAATACTTTGCTGCTTTTTAAAAGAGCGAAAGCCACTGACAATTTGCAAATCTAAACCATCGGACTTGGCTGCTTGTTGCAAGGCCTGCCATGCGTTTATCATATCCTTATGAATGCCTAAGGTTGGATTGAGAAAGTGAATATGTTGTTCACTTTCTCCGGTTAAGCAGCGGTGATTTGGGACTGAATGATTCATTAGCTTAATAATTTGACCAAAACTTTATAGTACATTTGCACTAGGTTATTTAAATCATCGCAGTTAACGCATTCATTAACCTTATGGATAGTGGCATTGGTTGGGCCTAATTCTACAACTTGCGCTCCTGTTGGTGCAATAAAACGACCATCAGAAGTACCACCTGATGTTGAAGGTTTACAGTCAACACCATTGGTTTCTTTTATCGCCTCGATTACCGAGTCAAGTAATTTGCCGGGTTCGGTTAAAAATGGTTTGCCGTTAAAGGTCCATTTTATATCGTAGTCAAGGTCATAGGCCCCTAATACTTCATTCACTTTATCAATAATAACTTGATCGTTAATTTCGGTAGAATACCTTAGATTAAAAATGGCGTGAAGCTCTCCAGGTACAACATTGGTAGCCCCTGTGCCGGAGTTAAAATTAGATAACTGAAAACTGGTGGGAGGAAAGTAGTCGTTACCGTGATCCCAATGGTATTGGCTTAGCTGTGCAAACGCCGGTAGCGCTTGATGTATTGGGTTTTTAACCTGTTCAGGGTAGGCTACATGCCCTTGTATGCCATGCACCATCACATCGCCGGTAATTGAGCCTCGACGCCCATTTTTTACCACATCGCCAACGGTATGAGAACTTGATGGCTCTCCCACAATGCACCAATCAATTTTTTCATTTCGCGCTTCCAATGTATCAATGACGCGAGTGGTACCGTTAATAAATGGGCCTTCTTCATCACTGGTGATTAGGAACGCAATGGAGCCTTTGTGATCAGGATATTGACTTACAAATTGCTCTGTTGCAATGATCATCGCGGCCAATGAACCTTTCATATCCGCTGCCCCTCGACCATATAACCAGCCATCTTTAATGCTTGGTTCAAAAGGTGGGGTATGCCATTTTGAGTCAGGTCCAGGTGGCACCACATCGGTATGGCCGGCAAAGCAAAATACCGGTGCTTCTGCTCCACGTCTTGACCACAAATTGGTGGTGTCTTCAAAAATCATCGATTCATTGTTAAAACCTAATTTAGCCAAGCGCTCAGCCATCAGGTTTTGACAACCTTCATCTAGAGGGGTGATTGATTTTCTTGCAATAAGCTCTTTAGTGAGCTCTATAACCGGGGTCTCAATACTCATTTGTTAAACAGCTCTTGGTAAGTGTTAGCTTTAAAACCAAGGTGAAGTTGTTCATTGTTTAACAATAATGGTCGTTTTAATAACGTTGGTTGTTGTAATACCGCCTCGGCTGCAACCTCGCCATCAAGGCTGTGTTTAATCTCTTCAGGGAGGTTTCGAAAGGTCGCACTGCGTTTATTGATTAACTCAGCCCAACTGGCCTTTGTGCAAAACTGTTCGATCAGTTGTCTGGAACAGCCATCCTTGCGCAAATCATGAAAAACGTAGTCGATGCCTTCAGTTTCTAGCCATTTACGTGCTTTTTTAACGGTGTCACAATTATGGATGCCATATAAAGTTGTCATTCTAAAGTCCTGTTTCTATGGTTTACTTTATGTTAATCATCGATGACCATATAGTCATTAGATCTTAGGGCACTAATGGCCGATTTTACAGTATCTTGTTTGATCAGAATGTAGTCGGTATCAAAGGTTGAGATAGCAAAAATACTGATCTTATTTTCTGCTAAAACCCCGGATATGTTAGATAAAATTCCGGTTAGAGAAAAGCCTAAAGGGCCTAAAACTTCAAGCGCTCGCCAGTCTTTTTCGACTTCCATACTTGGCAAGTTAAAATCATCGGGTACGACCACAGAAAGCTCATCATAGGTTTTACTGATAAAAAATATCTTGGCGTTAAATACCTGTTCTGGAATTGGCGTCTCAGGGGTAAAGCTGTGAATATGAAACGTTTCGTTTAACAGTCTCAGGGTTTGATTGGCCATCACCACTCCTTGTTTTTTTAGGCTAAAAAGATGCCAAAGTACGAGTTAAGTTACTATAACAAAGCTGTTTTTTGATTGATACTGTTGCTTAGCTATAACGGACTAATTGGATAAGAAGTACAATTTAGTCATAAACCTTATTGAAGTAAGTATTTTTAATAGTTTTCAATATAAGAACCAACTTCTTAGATCATCTTAATTTTATTAACTATCCACAAAAGGTGTGGATAAAATTGTTCATAACGATTTATAAGTTTTCAATAGCATTGATTTATAAGGATAATTTACTAAAGGTGTTTTTTTAACCATTTGGTGTGAGGCATATTTTTATCCACAATAGGAGTTTTATTGGTTTCATGTGTTTATTTTTCTGTAATCGCCAAAAAATAATGTTTATTATGCTCTTTAACGGCTTTTTACTACTGTGTTTATATACATGTTGGGGCCTTGTTCTAGTCAAAAAACACTCTCTAAAGTAAAATGAGCAGGGACTAGACGCGTTTAAACGCATGTCTTAGGGATAAATTTCACCATTGTGTGTTATCTTTATATAAATGAGATGGTCTATAATCCTGCCATGCTCGTTTATATAGAGAGTTAAGTAAGAAAGTGCTTTGAAAATGAACAGAAAAATATATTGTTTTTTAAAAGATGGTGCCAAATACATCCGGTTGTGGCCCAATACACCGGAATTAGCCAATTACTTTGCTGAATATAACGCCGTAGTTGGTAGTCGATTTGTATTAAAATATTGTCCGCCTCTGGCTTTGTTGGCGATTATTTTACCCATAATGTTTCTCGGTCCAGATTTTCTGAGTCAGGCCTTGGTGTATGGTATTTTCATTGCCTCATTGCCGGTACAAGCGTTGTTCCTGATGGCTAAAAAGTCTAAAGAGCATTTACCGTTAGCCCTAGCATCTTGGTATCGTCAAGGGGTAGAAAAACTCAATCAGCACCAACAACAAAACAAATTGACGTTGGTGCAAAAGCCAACTTTTATGGACTTGGCTAAATTACTCGATTACTCGTATTCCCACCAAGCCGAGGATCTTTAGGCTTGGTGAACACTAGATTGAGCTGATTTCTTATACAACCTGATCTTAAAGTCCGCCCGACAACGAAATTCACCACACGATGACAATTCATCGATCAAGTTCTTAGATGTTTTAAACGCAAACGGCGTCATCGCTAATAAATTTAAGCTTTGCTGACTGTCGTTAAATGTCATTTCATAGTCTAAGTTCTCTTCCATAATCAAATCAAATCCCGAATATTGAACAGGCGTCACCTGATGTTTTAACGGGTTTTGATAGATCAATTGCTTGAGCTCCCATAGATGATCTGCTCCAGGGGTCACCGTAAGTAAATAACCATCAGAAGATAATAGACGATGAAATTCCTCGATTTTAATCGGCGCATAGATGGAGTACAACCAATCAAATTGCTCATCTTTAAACGGCAAACTAGCAATAGAGCCTACGCTAAAGTGACAAGATTTATATTTTTTTGCCGCTATTTTTACGGCGTTTTTTGCTATATCAACGCCATAAACATTTTGTCTACCTTGTTGATGTGCATGGGTGTAATAACCTTCGCCACAACCAGCGTCGAGTATGTTTTTTCCATTAATATAGTGTTGACACAGAGCAACAATTTTATCTCGCAGAGGTTGATAAAATCCTTGCTCTAAAAACATTCGCCTAGCATTTACCATGGCTTTGTTATCACCTGGGTCTTTAGAATGTTTGTGCTGAACGGGCAAAAGGTTTACATAGCCTTCTTTGGCAACATCAAAACAATGGTTATTTTGACAGCGAAAAATGTTGTTTTGCATAAGCAACGGATGCTGACATAGCGGGCAAATATACAGGCTGTTATTCATCTTATTCATTCTCTGAAGCGCTAAACAGCAAATGTTGACCAAATAGGAGCATGATCAGACGGTTTTTCGATACCTCTTAGCTCGTAATCAACATCGGATTCAATACACTTTTTTGATAAATTCTCGGTAGCTAAAATAACATCGATACGCAGGCCACGATTATCATCAAAGCCTCGGGAACGATAATCAAACCAAGAGTAACGTTGCTCTTTTAAAGGGTGCAGTTGACGAAAAGTGTCTTTAAACCCCCAATTCATAAGAGTTGCTAACCATTCTCTTTCTTCTGGTTGAAAGCTACATTTGCCTGTTTTTAGCCAACGTTTGCGATTCGCTTCACCGATACCAATATCTAAGTCGAGTGGTGAGATATTAATGTCGCCCATGATCACAATATTTTCATCGGGGTGATGATGTTGCTCTAAATAGTGCATTAAGTCGCTATAAAATTTGCGTTTATACGGAAATTTCACTTCATGGTTAATGTTTTCTCCCTGTGGGAAGTAGCCATTTAATACTTTAATCTTCTCACCCTTATCATTGGTGGTAGTGATCATTATCATTCGTTTTTGCGACTCTTCATTATCGCTCGGGAAGCCTTTCTCAATAATGTCGGCTTCTTTCTTCGATAAAATAGCAACCCCATAATGCGCTTTTTGGCCATGAAAATATACGTGATAACCCATTGCCTGAACGGCTTCTAAAGGAAATGCTTCATCGTGTACTTTGATTTCTTGTAAACCAATAATGTCTGGTTGGTGCTTGTCAATAAGGGCTTGAAGTTGGTGTAATCTAGCGCGTAGGCCATTGATGTTAAATGAGATGATTTTCATAGTTTTATTTCTAT
Source organism: Thalassotalea sp. 273M-4 (assembly GCF_041410465.1). Classification (NCBI taxonomy): domain Bacteria; kingdom Pseudomonadati; phylum Pseudomonadota; class Gammaproteobacteria; order Alteromonadales; family Colwelliaceae; genus Thalassotalea; species Thalassotalea aquiviva. The sequence goes on along the minus strand of NZ_CP166961.1, from coordinate 1,940,716 downwards.
TTGGGTAATACTTCAACATTGAAGTTTAAAATATCTAGCCATGCTATCAGATCACAGAATTAGGGTGAATAGATTTCCCATTTTTATCTATGTGTTTGGCTTGTGCTGCAACCCTGTTTATCGCTTTCTCAAGGTCTTTGACGTTTTACGCGCGATGAATGCGCTAGCAGGTCGATAGGATGCCAACAAACTTATCTAGCCATTGTTTTTTAGCAAAATAAAAGAAAAAGTCATTTTTTTTAGGGTTAAATTAACCCTTTATAAATCAATTAACTAAAATGTAACCAAGAGCAAATTAAATATTTTAGCCACAGTGTAATTTTTAGCGACTCATCGCTTTTCGCAAGTAATTGATAACTGCGTTAATAAATGCACTGTACCGACTTATTGTGTAGCCGAGTCATTGAGATTGCTCTGACTTTACCTTGCTATTTAAAGCAGGCATTTGCTGTCGGTTTTAGTGAGACTGAATGTCTGTTAGAACACCTTAGCTACAATCGAACAATCAAATAATCAATGCATTATGTGTATTTTTTAAGATGGAGCAGAATTGAATGTCACAAAATAAAACTAGCCTTAAAAAAATCCTGTTAGTTGAAGATGATCGTCAACTTTCAGATCTTATTAAGGGCTTTCTTGTCACCGAAGGGTTTCATGTAAAGCAAGAGTTCAGGGGCGATACTGTCGCTAAAACAGTCGAGAATTTTTCACCTGATCTGATTGTATTAGATGTCATGTTACCGGGAAAAGATGGCTTTGCGGTATGTCGAGATTTGCGTCCATCATTTAGTAACCCTATTTTAATGTTAACCGCCAAAAGTACCGACTTTGACCAAGTACTTGGTTTGGAAATTGGTGCCGATGATTATGTTGCAAAACCCGTTGAACCAAGGGTATTGCTTGCCCGCATAAATGCTTTATTACGTCGTGGTCAACTCCCCAAAGGAGGACAAGACAAGTCAGAGATCACTTGCGGTAAATTGAAAGTGAATCGTAACTCTAGGCAGGTCTTACTTGATGGTGAAAATATAGAGCTCACGAGCCAAGAGTTTGACTTACTTTGGTTATTGGCAACAAGAGCGGGTGAAGTGCAAAATCGTGATTATATATACAAAGCGGTTGTCGGTCGGGAATACGATGGCATGGATAGGAGTGTAGACGTTAGGATTTCTCGCTTGCGTAAGAAGTTAATGGACTCAAATGAAACACCATTTCGGATCAAAACCATATGGGGACAGGGTTACTTATTTGTACCTGATGCGTGGGAATAATGAATGAATCTTGGGCGCTCATTTTTTAGTCTGTATTTTTTGATTATTGCTTGTTTTGGCGGATTAAACTGGATTCTAGACGAATTGTGGAGCATACAAGTTGAGCAAAAAATTGAGTCTTATACCGGCTATAAAACACTTTTAAAGGCCTTTGAGATTAACTTAGCGTCATTTCCTCAAGCGCAATGGCAAAGTCGTATTGATCTACAAAAAGAGCGCTATGAATTACCGCTCTTGTTAGTTGATGCCGACAATGTCGAAACCCTGATCCCTGATTTAAAGTTTGTAAAATCGGAAGAAACAACGGTTTATTATGATAATGACCAAATCTTTTTGTTTCGTCCAATCAGCAATCACGATTTGGTACTCGTATTGGGGCCCGTTCAGTCACCAACTCGTCCTCGCACCGAAGCTCTGATCAGGGTATTTATTGTTTTAGTTTTAGGGATTGTGATCTTCTTTTGGGTTTGGCCTATTTCAAAAGATTTAGATCAACTCAATGACACCGTTCATAAGTTTGGCCAAGGAGATTTTAACGCTAAAGTGTCTGGTGGGAATTCGGTCTTGGTGAGGCCAATGATGAACACCTTCAATATGATGGCCGCTCGAATTAATGGTTTGATAGAAGCCCATAAAGAACTTACTAATGCGGTATCCCATGAGCTAAGGACACCATTATCTCGCAGCAAATTTTCATTAGAGCTGTTACGACAGGCAAAAGATGAGAACACCCGTCAAATCTATTTAAACAAGATATCTTCCGATATAGAGGAGCTTGAATCACTGGTCAATGAGCTGTTAGTTTATGCGGCTTTTGAAAATGAACAACCCAATATACAACTCAATCCAACCAATATTTCTACTTTAGTAAAAGCACAAGTGGAGAGTTTTTCTAACTTCTCTGGTGAGATTAATTTTATCGACAATAAATCAGACATTTTTGCTAAGTGTGATGAGTATTTTATCAATCGAGCGGTCAGTAACTTAATCGCTAATGCAATAAAATATGGTCATGGTAAAGTTGTGGTCAGCGTGAGTGAACAAAACGATCAATGTCTGATTGTGGTCGAAGATAATGGCATTGGTATTTCACCAGCGTTCAAGGACGTTATTTTTGCCCCATTTTCTAGAGACGATGAGAGTCGTACCCGTGAAACCGGTGGTTTTGGTTTGGGCTTAGCCATCGTCAATAAAATCATGCAATGGCATAAGGGGCAAGTTGTTATAGAAGACAGTGAACTAGGTGGCGCCAAATTTATTCTTTCGTTACCTAAAAAGCACAATCAGCATCTAGTCTAAATACCGTTTAAAGGCGAACAAAACTGGCTTGATGAATTATTTGATACAACACCGTTTGTATTTTTTTCCACTGGCACAAGGGCAAGGTGAGTTGCGTGTTAATGTGTCTAACTGGTCTTGTCGAGTAATGTCGCCATCAATATATCGCCATTGTCCTTGTTCTTGGATAAAGCGCGATTTTTCTTGAAATTCCATCACCTGCTGATCACAAATATAGCGAGCGCAAAATTCAACGTAGTGTTGAATAGGATCACTATAGTCGGTATCAATAATGGTTAATTTTAACCAAGTTGTTTGTTGTACCCAAGCATCTATTTCTGCTAATGGGTTATGTTTTTGTTGAGCCAAGGCGTATGTATCAGCAATATATTGGCTCTGTTTTTGATGGTAAGCACTATAGCGTGACCGCATTAGTTGTTCGGCAGTCTGCGCGACATTTTCTTGATTGATAATAGGAGCACAACATTGATTATAAGTTAACTCAGAACCACAAGGACATTGCATTATTTAATAAAACCAACAGTTCAACAAACCATTATATTACCATTTGAAGTAAATCAAAGCCAAACAAGTTAGATACGATTGGTTTTTATTGTCAATTTAGATATTTAGACATACAAGGTCATATTAATGCAGCGTAAGAGAAGGGTTAATGACAATGCATTGCGTGTTGCCTTTAACCGCATAATCAGACAATTCACTTAATCGCTTTTGGTCAAATGAGCTGTTAAATAGCACCAAAGTCGCTAAGTTACCTTTTAATAATGCGCGTTTTAATTGTTCAAATTTTACTTTTTGGCCAACCGAATTGACCTTTAATATATATGGATTAGCAGTCTTTAATGCCATGTCTGCAATCATTTCGTCGCTCCCGCCAATGCATAATAACCAACGCTTATCATCAACTTTAGGTTTACAGATTGAATAGATACGCTCGCTTAAAACCGTGTTGCTAAAAGTTTCTATAAGATGAATATTACCTTGAGCTTTATTTGCGCTCTTGTTAACGGCTTTATTTTCTAAAGTTTGTTTGCTCGAAAGAGACACGGCGTGTTTGTTGGCGCTAAATGGGGTGCATAATTTTAAAACAGATCTTGAGGCTAATAAATTAGGCTGTTTTATGCCTGTTAACGTCTCTTGTTCTAAGGGGGGAGAGACCAATTTTGAAGCTTGGTTTGCATTTAACAAAGATGTCGGCATAAAAAATCTCCTAAAGCCAAAATAAATGGAACTATAAGTACTGTTTAAATATACAGTACTTATAAATTTATCCTAATGCAATAACTTTTACTGTTTTTTTATACAGTTATTGTTTTATATCTAAACAATAAATTGCCAGCCATGTTTATTTCCATAAAAAAGCCTGTTCAAACCGGCCGACATTTTAGACAAATAATATGTTTTCAAGTGGATCATTTAGTTGTCGGTAAGTTTTCGATATAGAACCCGTCCAATCATCCGCATTTTTGTTGGTAATGGCATTCTTTTGAAGTTTGTCTTAACAATGCCTCGGGTAAGTGCGCTGGCTTTAGAGTAATCAATATTGATATCTAAACTAACCGGTTTATTGGTTTTGGCGAACGTTAACGCCTGTTGCTATCGCGATTCCTTTGACTTTCGCTTGCGGTAATACGGTACACGTTTTTCTGTTATATGAGATTTGTTGGGCTTGTGAGAGTTGGGATCGCTCGCTATTGTTAAATACACAAATCACAACGCCAATATTATGTGCTACTGCTATTGCCAATTCCATACAGGACATCATAAAGGCACCGTTAGCGACTATGGCCACATCGTCTTTATCTGGGGCGGCTAACTTACACGCTATAGCAGCTGGCGTTGCATAGCCCATACAGTTAAAATCTGTTGGTGAAATAAAACTATATGGATGATAAATAGGCATTAATTTTGCGGTTGAAAAAGGTATGATTGCCATCGTCAACAACCGTAATGGTGTCGTCTTTTATGTGACGGCGTATAGCATCATAAAATAAAACCGAATTAACCCTGTTTTTACTGTCGTGTTGAGATGACTTTTGTTTGCGCTTGGTTAGAGTAAACAAAGTGAATGTTATTAGGAAAATAAAGAGAAGTGAGATGCGTATTTACCTTCTTCGCATAGGAAATCATTGTGGCCAGTTTAGTCGATAAAAATGAACTTGTGGGCTTGGGCTGTGAAAATCCCACCTTGATTGTGTTTAGCCAGCATCGCCCTGAGCTTGAACAATACCAACAGTTAACTACACTTCATAACTTACAAGACAGTGAAATTTCGTTTATAGGTCAGCAAACCGGCAATCATTGGCGAAAAATATTTAATGTCTTCGCTAAAATTGTGTTCGCTCTTGCTAAGACCCAGCATTCGTCTTGGCAGCAACTTAGGGATGACTATTTATTACAGACTGGGTCTGGCTTAGCGCTACTATTTAACCCTAAAGTAATAACAAAACTGGATAAAGGGATTATCAAACTGGTGATGGGGAAAACGTTTGCTCGCACCATATTAAATGATCAACCGCAGTTATCAGAAGGGCTGGTTTGGATAGATCATGAATTCGCTTTTAACCCTAATGAAAATCTGATTATTTGTCCTTATTTTGATTACCGACAGTTATCTGATAAAAAAATAATCAGATTATGTAATTTGATCAACAAATTATAGAAAAAAAGCCAGTTTTAGGCGTTTTTATTTGTGATAAAACAAATTATTTTCGTTGTTTTCCTATATAATGACGCCATCTAAAAGAAAGGTGATTATTTACATGTCAAAAAATGCTGTGTTAGTTATCAATTGTGGTAGCTCCTCTTTAAAATTCTCTTTAATTAAACCTGAATCTTCTGAACTTATCGTTTCAGGTATCGCAGAACGTTTATTAACCGATCAAGCATTTATTAAAATTAAATACAATGGTGAAAAAACAGAGCGTACCTTAGGTGGTAATCATGATCATGAAGCCGCGTTAGAGTCGATTGTGTCGTTCTTATTAGAACACAAGTTAGAGCAGTCGCTTATTGGTGTTGGTCATCGAATTGTTCACGGTGGTGAAACCTATTCCGCTCCTACCTTAGTAACCGATGCCGTAAAAGCATCTATTGGTGATTTAGCCAAACTTGCGCCACTGCATAACCCTGTTAATTTAATTGGTATTGAAGCGGCGGAAAAAGCATTCCCATCATTACCGCAAGTAACGGTTTTTGATACGGCATTTCATCAAACAATGCCAAAAACAGCTTACTTAACAGGTTTACCGTACAGCTTTTATGAGCAACACGGTATTCGTAATTACGGTTTCCACGGTACCAGTCATTACTTTGTGTCAAAACGTGCAGCCGAATTGGTTAACAAACCATATGAGCAAAGTAGTTTTATCAGTGCTCACCTAGGTAATGGATGCAGTGTTACTGCCATTGAAAATGGTCAAAGTGTTGATACCAGTATGGGACTGACACCACTTGCTGGTGTGGTTATGGGAACGCGCTCTGGGGATGTTGACCCTGGGGTTATTTTCCATTTAGTGGAAAAATTAAATTACAGCATAGAAGAAGTATCGCACATTCTGAACAAAGAAAGTGGTCTATTGGGTATTTCTGAAATGAGCAACGATTGTCGTACCATTGAAGATGCGATTTTAAACGATAACAATCCTCGCGCTAACTTGACCATGGATATTTTCTGTTACCGTATCGCTAAAACCATCAGCTCTTACATGGCGTCATTGAGCCATTTTGACGGGTTAATCTTTACCGGTGGTATTGGTGAAAACTCAGATCTTGTTCGTTCACGCATCGTTCGTTCATTAAGCTTGCTAAACTTAAACCTTGATGAAGCGAAAAACGTCGATGTACGTTTTGGTAAAGAAGGGTTTATTTCGGCGCAAGGCTCTCGCAATTGTATGGTTATTCCAACCAATGAAGAGCAAGTTATCGCTGAACAAACATTTGATTTAATTCAGGAGAATTAATATGGCCCATCGTATCATGTTAGTGCCGGTAGGCTTTGGTGTCGGCCTAACATCGGTATCTTTTGGTATGTACCATAAGCTACAGCAACTTGGTATTAATGTTGGCTATTTTAAGCCAATTAGCCAACCGTCACGAAACGTGATGTCAAATGACTCAACATCACCATCTGAATTTGATTCGATAGCCACGCGTTCTATTCCGCTTAGCTATGTTGAAGAAAAAGTGGGTGTTGACTTAATTGATGACATTTTAGAAGAAATTGTTGGTAATGCCGAAGCCTTTACTGAAGAAGTGGTGGTTGTTGAAGGTCTTATTCAAACCAAACGCCACCCTTATGCGGCCAGAATTAACCAATTGGTTGCACAGGCGCTAGGTGCCGATATTATTTTGGTGGCGACACCAGAAAATGATACACCAGAACAATTTCAAAGCCGAATTGAAGTCAGTGCAAAAGTATTTGGTGGCGTTAAAGATAAGCGTGTTAAAGGCTGTATCATTAATAAAATGAATGCACCAACTGAACAAGAGTTTGGTTTACTGCCTAGAGACAACGAATATTCTTCTGAGTTTGATTTACAACCTTGGTTAGATTTACCTTTGTTTAAAAAACCATACTTTGAATTGATCAGTACGGTTACTTGGGATCTAGACTTGGTCGCACCACGTCCTTTGGATGTGAAAAGATACTTACAAGCCGAAGTGATTAATGAAGGTGAAAGCGAGAGTCGACGCATTCGCAGTGTGAGCTTTTGTGCTCGCAGTGTCAGCAACTTAATGAGTCACTTAGTTGCAGGTCGGTTAATCGTAACCCCAGGTGATAGAACCGATATTATCATTGCTACTTGCTTATCGGCGCTTAATGGTACTGAAATTGGCGCTTTGTTATTAACCAATGGTTCGAAGCCTCGCGATTCGGTATTAGACTTATGTAAGCAAGCGTTTGAAGGCGGTTTGCCGGTTTATTCAGTGCCTTGGGATACATGGGAAACAGCGCGTCATCTGATGAATTTTAACCCTGAAATCCCATCTGGTGATACTCAACGTCAAGAGCTGATTAAGCAACATTTTGCTGATAGTATTGATCAAAAATGGTTAGAAAACTTTATCAGTAATAATGTTAAAGGTCAGTTATTATCGCCTCCGGCATTTCGTTACAAGTTAACGGATTTAGCTCGTCAAGCGAACAAACTTATTGTTTTACCTGAAGGTAATGATATTCGTACGATTAAAGCGGCGGCAATCTGTGCTGAACGTAAAATTGCACGTTGTCAGTTGCTTGGTAACAAAGATGAAATCTTGCGTATTGCTGAGCAGCAGGGTATTGATTTACCTCCTGGGGTTATTATCACCGATCCTAAGGTGGTTAAAAGCGATTATGTCCAGCCGTTACTTGAGCTACGTAAGCACAAAGGAATGACTGAAATAGTTGCCAAAGAGGAACTTAAAGATCCTGTTGTTGTTGGTACTATGATGCTGCAAATGGGGCACGTAGATGGTTTGGTATCTGGGGCGGTAAACACCACGGCTAATACCATTCGTCCGGCCCTACAGCTTATTAAAACGGCGCCAGGTAGTTCATTAGTGTCTTCGGTATTCTTTATGTTATTGCCCGAGCAAGTATTGGTTTATGGTGATTGTGCGATTAACCCAGAGCCTAATGCTCAGCAACTTGCAGATATCGCGATTCAATCTGCAGATTCGGCAACGGCGTTTGGTATTGAACCAAGAGTTGCGATGATCAGTTACTCTACCGGCAGTTCAGGCAGCGGTGAAGACGTAGAAAAAGTCGCGTTAGCAACCAAGCTTGCTAAAGAGAAACGTCCTGATCTGATTATTGACGGACCATTGCAGTACGACGCAGCCATTATGGAAAATGTCGCGGCGAAAAAAGCCCCTAATTCACCGGTTGCCGGTAAAGCTACGGTGTTTATTTTCCCAGATCTAAACACGGGTAACACCACTTATAAAGCGGTACAACGTTCAGCTCAGTTAGTGAGCTTAGGCCCAATGCTTCAAGGTATGAATAAGCCGGTTAATGACTTGTCTCGTGGCGCATTAGTTGACGATATTGTTTACACCATTGCTTTGACCGCGATTCAAGCGACGCAGTAAGCTTTTGTAACAAAAAAATTGAAAAGGCAGACCTTATACGGTCTGCCTTTTTTTTAGGGCCTAGGGCACACAATAGGGTCCATAACCGGATTAGTATAAGTTTGATTTTTTATTGATTAAAACTGAAACACTTAATATGGTAGTAATAAAACCTTGCAAGGATTTATTATGAGAGAATCACCATCCTCGGGCTTTAATCAATTTATTTTAAAATTAAAGTGTCCTGATCGACTAGGGGTTATGGCGCGGATCACCGCTGAGCTTTTTCAGCAGGGGGCATTTATTAATGATGCTAGGCATTATGCAGATCCACAGCAGCAAATCTTTAATATGCGCATTGAATATGATGATCGCACCGTTGGTTTTAATGACACGACTTTTCGTCAAGCTATGGCTGATTTAGCTCGAGAGTTAGAAATTACCTACCATATACGCCGTAAAACTGTTCGGCCTAAAATCGTCGTGGCGGTTAGTAAAGAAGATCATTGTTTAAGCCTATTACTGACTAAGTATAAATCGGGTGTCTTAAATGCAGACATTGTTGCCGTGATCTCAAATCACCAAAACTGTCGCGATATTGTCGAATTTCATCAAATACCATTTTATTTTTTGCCCATTAACAAAGACGGCAAAAGCGAGCAAGAACAGAAATTAATGCAAATATTTCAGCAACAAAAAGCCGATTTATTGGTGCTTGCTCGATACATGCAAATTTTATCGAATGATTTATGCGAGCAGTTACAAGAGCGGGCTATAAATATTCATCATTCATTTTTACCAGGATTTAAGGGCGCAAATCCTTATCAGCAGGCTCATGATAGGGGAGTAAAAATAATAGGGGCTACGGCGCATTTCGTTACCGCCGATTTAGATGAGGGACCTATCATTGTACAGGAAGTGAAACCTGTCGATCATGCCACTACGGTTCAAGATATGAAAGAAATTGGCCATGATATTGAAGCGACTGCATTGGCCCGAGCCGTTCGCTATTTTGTTGAAGATAGAATACTTCTTAACGGCGATAGAACCGTAATTTTATGACTTTGCATAGGCTGTTACAAAGTCATTACAAAATACAGTTAGGGCTTACCTTTACTATATTGTCATAATTCAAAATATTAATTCAATAATAAGCTTGTACTGACAAAATGAAATTACTGACCGTTATTTGCATCCTTACAGCGTTATTATCTCCTTGGGTGATCACTTACTCTAAGCTGAATTCTAGGGTCGATGACGTTAGCATATCTGTTCAACCTACCGAGCAAAACTTGAATCTTGCAGAAGACTTAATCCCATCGCCAGTAAAGTATAGTGAGCAAACTCGCTCAACAAACTTGCCAATTGAGAAAAACATAGTGGTGAAGACAAGCGCTAGCGTAAAGACAACGACACGGGTAGTAAATGCAACCAAACCTGTGCTATTGAATACATCCTTGTCGGATTAAGTTCTCGATATAGGTAAAGTCGACTATGGTAGAGTAAGTTAAAAATATTTAGGCAAAAAAAACCGGACGGGCGTCCGGTTAAAATATTAAATCTAAGGTTACTTTTCACCCTTCAAAAATGTTAGTGGATAAGAAATCGAAATTTCTTTATTAACACTCTTTAAAGATTCCAAGTACTCTATATAAAGCAGATACTGTGCCAACTTTTAACTTGTTGTTTTTTATGGTTTTTATTTTTAGGGGATATACGGGTGTAAAAATATCCGACATATTGTTTAAATGCAGCTTAAAAAAGGTCGATCCAATAAAGCTAAAAAAACCGGGATGCCCCGGTTTTTAAATCGAATCGGTAAAAGGACTTTAAACGTTAAATCTAAAGTGAATTACATCGCCATCTTTTACGAGGTAATCTTTGCCTTCAAGACGCCATTTACCGGCTTCTTTAGCACCAGCTTCACCGTTACAGCTAACAAAGTCTTCGTAGCCAATTACTTCGGCACGAATAAAGCCTTTTTCAAAGTCGGTATGAATAACCCCTGCAGCTTGTGGCGCGGTTGCATTTACGCGCACTGTCCAAGCTCGAACTTCTTTTACCCCTGCGGTAAAGTAAGTTTGCAAGTTTAACAAGCCGTAACCAGAGTTGATCACACGATTTAAGCCTGGCTCTTCAATGCCAAGATCAGCCATGAACTCGGCTCTGTCTTCTTCATCCATTTCTGACAGTTCGCCTTCAATTTCGGCACAAACCGGCACCACAACAGCACCTTCGGCAGCGGCGATTTCACGAACTTGATCTAAATAAGGGTTATCTTCAAAGCCGTCATCGTTGACATTGGCAATGTACATGGTCGGCTTAAGCGTTAAAAAGTTTAAGTAGCTTACCGCTGCTTTTTCTTCTTTACTTAGCTCTAATGAACGGATCATGTGACCTTCTTCAACGTGTGCAAGAATTTTTTCCAGTACAGGAATTTCAAACTTGGCTTCTTTGTCACCACCTTTAGCACGCTTGCTTTGACGCTGAATAGCACGCTCAGCGGTATCCATATCGGCAAGAGCTAATTCGGTATTGATCACATCGATGTCTTCTTGAGGGTTTACTTTCCCTGAAACGTGGACAATATTTTCGTTTTCAAAACAACGAACAACATGACCAATGGCGTCTGTTTCACGAATATTCGCCAAGAATTTGTTACCTAAACCTTCACCTTTTGAAGCGCCAGCAACCAAACCGGCAATATCAACAAACTCCATTGTTGTTGCCAGTACACGTTGAGGATTAACGATTTCTGCAAGTTTATCCAAACGAGGGTCTGGAACAGGTACAACACCTGTATTTGGCTCAATTGTACAAAAAGGAAAGTTGGCGGCTTCTATACCCGCTTTCGTTAGTGCGTTAAATAATGTGGATTTACCTACGTTAGGTAAACCGACGATGCCACATTTAAATCCCATGATCAGTTCCTGTGTTATCTTTTAGCCGTTAGGTTGCTTTAAACGAATGCAAACGGTTCTGTGCTTTTTTAATGCCGTCTTTTTGCCAGATCTCAAAACATCTCGAGCCTTCATCAACGCATTGATCGAGCAAACTTTGCTCCGTTGCGGGCGCTTTGCCCAATACGTAACCTGTTACTTTGTCTCTATGCCCCGGATGGCCAATGCCGATCCGTAGCCGATAAAAATCTTTGTTATTTCCCATACACGCAATAATATCACGTAAGCCATTATGGCCGCCGTGACCACCACCGAGTTTGATTTTACAAACACCCGGATCTAAATCCATTTCATCGTGGGCTACCAGAATGTTCTCAACTGGAATACGAAAAAAATTGGCGAGAGGCGCGACAGCTTTACCGCTGCGATTCATAAAGGTAGTAGGGATAAGTAAGTGTACAACAGTATTTCCAATCAGTCCTTTACCATATAAACCGTGGTATTTTTTGTCCGGACTTAGGGAAATATTGTATTGCCTAGCGAGTTCTTCAACGAACCACACACCAGCATTATGGCGAGTTTTGGTGTATTCAGGGCCTGGATTACCCAGGCCCACAACCAATTGAATATTAGTCGTCAAGGTTTGACCTCAGCGATTATTCTTCAGTGGCTTCTTCACCTTCAGCGTCAGCAGCTTCGCTTCCGCCTTTAGGAGCTTGTGCTGAAACTACAGCGATGTCGTGATCTTCACCTTTAGCTAACTCAACTGAAGTTACGCCTTTAGGAAGAACGATTTCAGATAAGTGGATAGAGTTGCCAGCAGTTAAGTCTTTAACGTCAACTTCGATAAACTCTGGTAAGTTACCTGGTAAACAAGCTACTTCGATTTCAGTTGCTGTGTGTAATAAGTTTGCACCAGTTTTTGCTACTACGTCTTCGTTGATGAAGTGTAGAGGCACTGAAGTGTGTAGTTCTTTTTTCGCGTCAACGCGTAAAAAGTCGATGTGCATTACAAGTTCTTTGAACGGGTGACGTTGCATGTCCTTGATTACAACTTCAGTCGCTTCACCACCAATGTTCAATGATAGAACGTGAGAGTAGAAAGCTTCTTCTTGTTGTGCACGCCATACTTTGTTGTGCGCTAAAGTGATAGATACTGGCTCTTGACCTGCACCGTAAACGATTGCTGGAACTTTGTTCGCGTGACGTAGGCGGCGGCTCGCACCTTTCCCCATATCTGTACGAACTTCAGCATCTAAAGTAAATAAATCCATAATGAATTCTCTATATTAAAAAATAAAAATTAAACCACTCTTCGCGACCAAAGAGTGATCACACAGGCCTTCACAGGCCGATTGCCTCTTTACTAAGAGCCTAAAAATAAAGCCAAAGTAGAAAAGGCGCAGAATGATAACATTTTTCACTGGGTTAACAAACAAAAAAGTGCGCATAAGTGCGCACTTTTTGTGATTTACTGTAAAAACCCAGCTTTACATAGTTGCTCGCTATAAGAGCAAGCAAATGCGCTCTATTGAGCCGTAAAACTTAGGCTTTAAACATTGCCGAAATAGATTCTTCGTTACTTACACGACGAATGGCTTCAGAAAGCATACCTGATAAGCTTAACTGGCGAACGTTATCTAATGCCTGAATTTCTGGCGATAATGGAATTGAGTCAGTAACAATCACTTCATCAATCACCGAGTTTTTAATGTTTTCTGGCGCATCACCAGATAAAACAGGGTGAGTAGCGTAAGCGAATACTCGACGAGCACCATGTTCTTTAAGAGCCGCAGCGGCTTTACATAAAGTACCACCGGTATCAATCATATCGTCAACAATAATACAATCACGACCATCGACATCACCAATGATGTGCATCACTTGTGATACATTGGCTTTTGGACGACGTTTATCAATAATGGCTAAGTCAGTATCGTTTAGTAGTTTGGCTACGGCACGAGCACGAACCACACCACCAATGTCAGGCGAAACAACAACAGGGCGGTCGAGGTTTTTGTTTTCCATATCTTCAAGTAAAATTGGTGTACCAAAGACGTTGTCTACTGGCACATCAAAGAACCCTTGAATTTGTTCTGCGTGTAAGTCAACGGTTAATACACGATCAACACCTACGCTAGATAAAAAGTCAGCAACCACTTTTGCTGTAATAGGAACACGGGCACTACGCACGCGTCGGTCTTGACGGGCATAGCCAAAATAAGGCATAACCGCAGTGATACGACCCGCAGAAGCTCGACGTAAGGCATCAACCATTACGATAAGTTCCATTAGGTTGTTATTGGTTGGAGCACAAGTTGATTGGATGATAAAAACATCCGCTCCACGAACGTTCTCGGTAATTTCAACGCTGATTTCACCATCGCTAAAACTGCCTACTTTTGCATCTCCCAAACCCATGTATAATCGGTCTGCAATTTTTTTAGCCAGTTCAGGGGTGGCGTTACCCGCAAAAATCTTCATGTCAGGCACTGTCAGTTCCTCAGAAACTTAGACAACATTTATCTTTATACATTAGACCAAAACAGGCCAATGCTGTGTGGGCTAACCAAGGTTAGCATTACCGCAACGCGGCAGTAAAAAACATTTGTTGGTATTATGAATGTTTTTTAAATAGCAAACACCGTGTCCAGTTCCGCTAGAGTAGGTGATTGACTTAACCCTTTAGCTACAAACGAGCGAACGCCTTGTGGTAGCTTTGATTGAACGGAAATTGCGCTTTGTTTATCTTCGAACGTTGAAAAAATACAGGCACCAGTACCGGTTAATCGGGACGGAGCGTATTCTAACAACCAAGCCATGAGCTTGGCAACCTCGGGATAGAGTTTAATAACAAGGTTTTCACAATCATTATGGCATTGGTCAATATTTAACTCACTAAGTGACAATTTTGTTGTATTTCGAGGTAAATCTGGGTGGGTGAAAACGGCAGCCGTACTGATTTCACAGTCAGGCACTGTAATTAAAAACCAAGGGGTATCTAATTCAATCGGGATCAATTTCTCGCCAATGCCCTCGGCAAATGCATTATACCCGCGCACGAATACAGGGACATCGGCGCCCAAAGTGAGACCTAATTGCGCCAATTGCTCAACCGACAAGCCCACTTGCCATAATGTATTTAACGCTAACAGGGTCGTGGCTGCGTTTGAAGAACCGCCACCTAAGCCACCCCCCATCGGTAAGCGTTTATCGAGTTTTATATTGACCCCAACAGGCTGGTGGCAATGTTGCTGTATTAGTTTGGCCGCTCGATAAATTAAATTTTGTTGCTCGCTAACCCCGGCAATTGGGTTTAATAAATTGATTTTACCTGAGTCATTGACTTGAAACTTAAGGGTGTCCCCATAATCAATAAATTGAAAAACGGTTTGTAATTCATGGTAGCCATTGTCTAATTGGCCATTAATATGTAAAAAACGGTTGATTTTGGCAACCGATGAAAAGGTGTAAAAGGTTGGTTTCACTAATTTAATTCCCAATTGTAAATGGCCATTTTAATGGTCAGTTGTGGGTGCACAACGGTTAACTTATCAGCCAGTCGATACGTTTCGACTAGGGTATAGTGCTGATAGTTGACTTGCCAAGGCTGATTGTTCTTGTTGGCATGCAACGACAGGGGAAGTTGAGTCGTTGGCGAATATAAAATACTGTCATCAGAGCTTGCTTTAAGGCCCTTAAGCCAATAGATCAAAGATGAAACAGGCAAATTTAAACCCGTTGCGTGCATTAATAGGGTGTTTAGATTGTCATCTTGCCAATGTTCACCGTTAGAATGAAGGTGGTAGGTATTACCGTCATGCGTTAACGACAGCAGGCTAACACCAAGAAACGTGGTTAATTTAAGATGGGTGATATCATCTTGCTGTTGCCAATAAAAATTAGCACTTTGTTTATCATTGGTCGTCAAAAAAGCAATTTTGCCTTTAATTGTCCAGTCATTCAATGCTTTGAGCTCTTGGCTTCGTTGGTTTTTATCTTGAAATAGCTCTTGTGTTGAGTATTGGCTCGCACAACCATTTAGCAAAATAACTAATAAAATGAACCAGTATGGTGAACTTTTGAACATATTTGCTGAGGCTTCCCATTTTTTTATTGATATATTGCAACACTTTCTCGCAATACTTTCAATCATTGCGCAAATTACGTAAAATTATCACCAATTTGCATCTAGTATTATCAGTTTTGCTCAAAATATAAGATAATCTAGCAAATGCAACTTTGTTTTCACGTTTATTAGGCTAGTAACTTTCATTTATGTCCATTTTTGCAGTCGGAATCAATCATAAGACGGCACCTGTGTCAGTCCGAGAAAAGATTGCCTTTTCTCCAGACAACCTAACGCATGCCTTGCAGGAAATGCTAGGTAATCTGCAGTGTAAAGAAGCCGCGATTTTATCGACCTGTAATCGCACTGAGTTATACTTTGTGCAAGACAAACCACTGGCCGCAGTGCAAACGGAGGTTACCGCTTGGCTCGAGCAGTATCATAAAGTACCGGCCAGCATTATTGAGCCCACCTTATATTGGCACCATGAACAACAAGCCGTCACTCATATGATGCGAGTTGCTTGTGGCTTAGATTCTCTGATTTTAGGCGAACCTCAAATTTTAGGGCAAATGAAGCAAGCCTATGGGCAAGCCAAAGCTGCTGGTTCAATGAAAGTCATTATGGAACGTTTATTTCAGCGTACCTTTGGCGTTGCTAAGCAAGTACGTACAGAAACCGAAATTGGCGCGAGTGCGGTATCAGTTGCGTTTGCCGCGGTGCATCTTGCAAAACACATATTCGATGACCTTGGTAAAAGTAAAGTATTGTTAATTGGTGCTGGTGAAACCATGGAATTGGTTGCTCGGCATTTATACGACAACAATGTCAGTAAAATTACGGTGGCCAATCGCACCGTGGCACGAGCTGAAAACATTGCCAAAGAAGTGGGCGCCGATGTTATCACCTTAGCGCAAATCCCAGAACATATCGGTGATGCCGATATTGTGATCAGCTCAACAGGCTCAACGTTACCGATTATTGGTAAAGGTATGGTTGAAGATGCGTTGAAGCATCGTAAACATCGTCCTATTTTTATGGTCGATATTGCAGTACCAAGAGATATTGAAGAGCAAGTTGGCAGTTTAGAAGATGTGTTTTTATATACCGTCGATGACTTACAAAGTATCGTCGCTCAAAATATGGAAAATCGTCGTAAAGCCGCGCAACAGGCCGAAGTTATTGTGGGCAGTCAAACAACGGATTTTATGGCCTGGTTACGAGGTTTGAATACCCAAGATGCGGTCATTACTTATCGTAATCAGTGTATGGCAAAACGTGATGAGTTATTGCAAAAGGCGATGCAGCAATTAGCACAAGAAAAACCAACGGAAGCGGTTTTAAACGAATTAGCGGTACGCTTAACCAATAATTTAATGCACGCGCCAACTCGTGCATTACAAACAGCCGCCCAAGGCGGTGAACTCGATAAAATAATTTACCTACGTGATGTGTTTGAATTAGATAATAAAGACGATTAACCCTATTCAATTTGACCAAACACACACCTTTTTAAAATGACACTTTGGTGAAAAAATTACATGAATGAATCTGTATATCAAAAACTTGAAGGCTTAGTAGAACGTTTCGAAGAAGTTCAGGCCTTATTATCTGACCCTGATACCATAGCCGATCAGGAAAAATTTAGAACATTATCAAAAGAATTTTCTCAGTTAGAGGAAATTACCAAAGTGTTTGGCGCATATAAAACGGCACAAGATGATTATGCCCTAGCGCAAGATATGCTTAAAGACGAAGATCCTGATATGCGAGAAATGGCGCAAGAAGAGTACAAAGAAGCCAAATCTGCGATTGAAGAGCTGACACAAGAGTTGCAGATTCTGTTACTGCCAAAAGATCCTAACGATGACAATAACTGTTTTGTTGAAATCCGCGCGGGTGCTGGTGGTGACGAAGCCGCCATTTTTGCTGGCGACTTATACCGTATGTACAGTCGCTACGCGGAAAAACAAGGTTGGAAAACTGAAATCATCAATATGAATGAAAGTGAGCAGGGCGGTTATAAAGAGATCATTGTAAAAATCTCTGGTGATGAAGTTTATGGCCAAATGAAGTTTGAAAGCGGTGGTCACAGGGTACAACGTGTACCTGAAACCGAATCCCAAGGCCGAGTTCATACATCGGCTTGTACGGTCGTTGTTATGCCTGAAATTCCAGAATCACAAGCGATTGAAATAAACAAAGCCGATTTGCGCATTGATACGTTCCGAGCGTCTGGTGCCGGTGGCCAGCACGTTAACAAAACCGATTCCGCTATTCGTATCACCCATATTCCAACGGGCGTCGTTGTCGAGTGTCAAGACCAACGTTCTCAACATAAAAACCGCGCGCAAGCAATGTCTGTACTGCAAGCGCGTTTACAACAAGCCGAAGATGAGAAACGTCGCAGTGAAGAAGAATCTTCGCGACGTAATCTAGTCGCCAGTGGTGATCGTTCTGAACGTATTCGTACCTACAATTACCCCCAAGGACGAATGACAGATCATCGCATTAACTTAACCTTATATCGATTAAATGAGGTTATGGAAGGCAACTTACACTTGGTGATGGAACCTATTATGCTCGAGAACCAAGCGGATCTGTTAGCCGCTCTTTCTGAACAAAATTAAGCTTGTGCTAAGCGACACATCGAAAGGGGCCGATGGATTTCCTAAAGCCCCACAAACAATTGAACAGTCTTTGGCTCGCGCCATCGACTGTTTTTTATCGTTTGAGTCAAAGCAAGATGCCAAACTCGATGCTCGAGTTTTAATGGCTCATGTTGTGGATAAACCGCTCAGTTATTTACTGGCTTGGTCCGACACAATGCTTACAACAAGTCAGTATCAACAATTTATTAAGAGTGTTGAACGGCGCAGAGCAGGCGAACCGGTTGCCTTTATCACCGGCAAGCGCGAATTTTGGTCATTGGAGCTCTTTGTTGACCCATGTACCTTAATCCCTAGGCCCGATACCGAGATATTGGTTGAGCAAGTACTTAATCAAAATCCAGAGCCTAATACACGCTTGTTAGACTTAGGCACAGGTACTGGTGCTATTGCATTGGCATTGGCGTTTGAAAACCCAACCTGGTCGGTAGAAGCCGTTGATTTTAATAAAGATGCGGTGGCCTTAGCGCAAAAAAACGCAGAACACCATGGCATTAAGAACGTACGTATTTATCAAAGTGATTGGTTTAGTTCGATACCTCAACAGCCATTATTTGATTTGATTGTTTCAAACCCTCCTTATATTGATGTTAACGACCAGCATTTATCGCATGGCGATGTGAGATTTGAGCCGAGTTCGGCTTTGGTAGCCTCTGAGCAAGGGTTTGCCGATATCATTCATATCATCAACACCAGTAAAAGGTATTTAAAATCAGGTGGGCAATTGTATCTAGAACATGGTTTTGAGCAACATCTTCATGTTCAGGCATTATTAGCACAAGCGGGTTATATTCAGATTGAAAGTTTTATCGATTATGGTAATAACCCTAGAATAACCATGGGTTATTTGCCTTAAGCCTGCTGTATTTACCTGTAATGGGGAGAGGTAAATGCATTCGCAGCCAAAGCCTCAAGCAAAAAAATGAGCAGAGAACTGCTCATTTTTTTGTTATTTATGAGCTTAGCGCATTAGCTAAGTTTCATCTTATAAGCACGGATGAAAATTCTAAAAGGCCACAATAAGCATTATTGAAGCATTGTATTGTCGACATAGGTTGGCAAGTTTAGTGTTGTTGCGCATCTAAGCGTTGACCATTGATCCCAATGCTGTCATCACTCATTAAGAATAAATAGGCTGGCATAATGTCATCTGGCTCAGGGAGCTGTGATTTGTCTTCGGCTGGAAAAGCCGTAGCGCGCATTTTAGTTTTTGTTCCACCAGGGTTAATCGCATTGGTTCGTAAGTTACTGCCTTCGTATTCATCGGCGATTACTTGCATCATGCCTTCGGTGGCAAACTTAGAAATACTGTACGGTCCCCAAAAAGCACGGCCCTTATTACCCACACCAGATGTGGTAAAGACTAAGGACGATGGTTTATCGCCTACCATGGCTGGAATTAAGGCTTGGGCAAGTTGAAGTTGTGCGGTTAAATTCACCTGCATAACATCGTCCCAGATTTGCTGATTAATTTGGGTGAAAGGGGTTAACTCCCCTAAAATTGAGGCATTGAGTAAAGCACCATCAAGGTGCTTAAACTGCTCGATGATCGTCGTGACCATGTCTTGGTAATGTTTAGCAGTGGCGCCTTTCATATCTAATGGGATAATAGCTGGCTCTGGATAGCCCTTGGCCACGATATCATCATATACCTGTTCAAGTTTGTTAACGGTACGACCCAACAATATGACTGTCGCGCCGTGCTTAGCGTAATGCATTGCCGCGCTCTTACCAATGCCATCTCCGGCACCGGTGACCAATAATACTTTGCCTTGTAAACAATTTTCTTTTGCTTGATATGGGTACATTTTCTGAATCAATTATGGAATTTGTCACTATTCTACCTTTAGCGCAGTAAGGTTTCGAGCCATAGCCGAAAAAAAATGAAATTTATCATCGATGTGAAAAAAAATGTAGCACACAAGTCTAACTTACGTTAAGTTATTGTTAACCAAATTTGCTCTGGTCGTACTTGTGAAAAACAAATACATGCAGAAGACAATAAATTGTCGATAAACTCGACAGTTAGACCAATTATTACAATAAGTTACTGTATAAAAATAATAAATTAGATACAGACATGAAGTCCTTTGGGGAGAAAAAATGAAAAAACTTTTGTTAGGCCTTGCTGTTGCAAGCGCTGTCAGCCTAACTGGCTGTGATGATGAAACGATTAATGATGTACAAAATGATACGGGTAATGTTGATACCCTGTTACCAAATTCTCGGGTTGTGTTTGACCCAAAAGCGGAAAGACTTTCTATTCCGAATGATTTAGTTTTCTCAGATACCCAAGATGGTACGCTAAATTTTGGAGTAGATGACCCGACAGATTTTGCCAATCCACGAGTAGCGCTAAATGCCCTTGATGGCTGGTCGACGAGTCAGCCGTTTGTTTTACAGTTTGATTTTGCTGAAGGGGTAAGTCTAGATCCCGCATCTCTTTTAGAATCTGGTGCTGTGGTGATGTTTGAGGCGGTGATGGGCGCAAGTTTAACCGATGCCGACTGTGCGTCAGTACCGGCAGCTATTGGTTGTAAAGCCGTTGCACCATTAATCTTTGGCCAGGACTACGTTGTACAAGCTCGCGGTAATGACTTAGTTGTGATTCCAATGCGACCTCTTAAAGCAAAAACCACCTATATTTTGGCCTTAACCAAAGCGCTAAAAGATAGTGAAGGTATGCCAATTTTAGGCTCAGAGGTTTATGAGTTGGTGCGACAAGATGTGAATACTCTACCACTAGCTGACCCTGAACAATTGCTTTTGCAAAATATTATCAACAGTTACGAGAATTTAGCCCAAGAGATTGGGGTTAATGCGGATGATATTACCTACACCATGGCAATGACCACGCAATCAATTGATAATACTTTGCAGGTGACAAAACAATTGTTGGCAGCATCATTAACCGAACAAGCATTGTTTGCAAAGCCAATGGTACAAGTACAAGATAGCGGTTTAAGTGTGGCACAAGTTCTGGCTTCACAAGGCGCGATTGACCCAATGAATCAACAATTGATGGGTTTATACGGTAGTGCCAATTACATGGTCGGTAGTGTGACCATACCAAACTATTTAGGTGTGCCGAGTGCTGAAAACCCCGTTGCGCCTACCAATGTACCGTGGAAGGCAATGTGTGATTCAGGTGTTATGTTAGCTTTTGCAACCAATTTACCAGCTGAACCTCAAAGTCAGAGCGATGCAATATGTATGAGCTTTGGACTTCGTGATTTAGGCATTGACGCCGAGCGCAATCTAACCAAATTCAATCCCATCCCAGCAATGACCAAAATGCAAACCGTTGATGTGCAAATGACCACGCCAGATTTAGCTGTGGCTAATGCCGTTCGTGCGCAATTAGGTATGCCTGAAATGACGATGCCAGAAAATGGTTGGCCGGTGGTAATGCTGCAACATGGTGTAACCTCTCGTAAAGAAGATATGCTAGCAATAACCGGTATGTTATCAATTAATGGTTTTGCTACTGCCGCCATTGACCACCCATTACATAACAGTCGTGGTTACGATTTAGATATGGACGGTAATAACGATATCGATGCAGTCACAAACCCTTTTGCTTATATCAATATTGCATCATTACTCAATACCCGTGATAACTTGCGTCAAAGTACCGCAGACTTAATGGCGTTTCGCCTTGGTCTTAACTTTACGCAAGGTGCGATGATTGATTCAGCTCAGGTACACTTTTTAGGTCACTCTTTAGGGGCAATAACGGGTGTAAACTTTCTCGCATTAACCAACGATGAAAACGAAAAATTAGGAGCAGCAAATGCTTTCTTTAAAGTTCATGCTGGTTCGTTAGCGATGCCTGGTGCAGGTATTGCCAATTTTATGATGGAATCACCTTCGTTTTCGGCCCTAATAAAACCAAACCTTGCCTACAGTTCATCGGAAGCATTTAAAGCGTTTGCCGATGCACAATTAGGTGAGTTGGCAGCAGACCCTATGCAATTGGTTGCTATTTGGCCTCAGTTTGTTGCCATGTTAGATGAAGTACAACTGGCTGAGCTAAATAGCGTATTTAGTTTATATACCTTTGCTGCGCAAACGATAACCGGTGCAGGTGATCCGCTTAATTATGTAACAACACTTCGCGGCAATGGTACACCATTGCACCTTATTGAAGTGGTTGGTGATGGGATGAATAATTTATCCGATCAGGTGGTGCCTAATACCGTATCTACGCATCCTTTATCTGGCTCTAGCCCATTAATCACATTACTGGGTACCCCTGTGGTTAGTGAGACAGTCATGTCTTCAGATGGTATGCCAATTTCTGGTGCAGTTAAGTATGTAAAAGGTCATCATGGTTCTGTTTTAGACCCTTCTACTCGACCTGAAGCACCAGATGCAGAGATGACATCTCGTGCTACCCAAGAAATGCAAGCACAAATTGCAACCTACTTTGCAACGGGCGCGACGGTTATTCCTGTCAACGATGCAGAAGTTGTATTGCAATAAAACACTAAATCATGGTGTTGTAAAAGGAGGCTGAGCCTCCTTTTTTTTATCGCATCCATGGTATATTCGTGTAAAATCACGCTATTAAGTTAACATTCAAGTTTAGGAGATATTACTTGGAATTTTTGTATGAATACGGCTTATTCTTTGCCAAAGTCATGACGTTTGTCGTTGCTATTGTGGTGATCATTGCTTCTGTTGCCGGTGCAGCCCAAAAACAAAAACATAAAAAAGGCGAGCTAGAGATTAACGACCTGTCGGAACAATATAGCGAAACGGAAGAATACATGACTGCGCATCTGCTTGACAAAGACGAGATGAAGCAGCATGAAAAAGCATTAAAGAAGAAAGAAAAAGAAGACGCAAAAGCCAAAAAGGAAGGCAGACAAGAATCGAAAAAACGCATGTTTGTTGTTGATTTTAACGGTTCTATTGACGCTAAAGAAGTAGACAGTTTACGTGAAGAAGTGAGCGCTATTTTATCGGTAGCGAACCAAAATGATGAAGTGTTGGTACGACTAGAAAGTGGTGGTGGAATGGTCCATGGCTATGGCTTAGCTTCATCACAACTGGATCGTATTCGTAAACGTGAGATCCCGTTAACCGTATCGGTCGATAAAGTTGCTGCAAGTGGCGGTTATATGATGGCGTGTGTCGCAGATAAAATTATTTCAGCACCTTTTGCGATTCTTGGCTCGATTGGGGTGTTGGCACAAATTCCAAACTTTCATAAGCTCCTTAAAAAGAGCAATATTGAATTTGAACAATTGACCGCGGGTGAATATAAGCGAACCCTTACCATGTTTGGTGAAAACACCGACAAGGCTCGTGAGAAGTTTCAACAAGAATTGGAAGAGACCCATCAACTATTTAAACAGTTTGTATCTGAACACCGAGACAGTTTGGATATAAATCAGGTCGCAACAGGTGAGCATTGGTTTGGTTTAAAAGCCAAAGAACTTGGCTTGGTTGATGAGATTTCTACCAGTGACGATTATTTACAAACGGCGGCAAAAGATTGCAAGGTATTGTCGATAAAATACAATATGAAAAAAGGTTTAGCCGAAAAGTTTTCAATGGCCGCATCGATGTCACTTGAAAATCTAGTGGGCAAACTTTGGCAGAAAAACCAAGTTTTACCCAAATAAGGATCTGTTGTTAGATGGATCATGACTTTTGGCTTAATTGCTGGCAACATTCTCGTCTTGGTTTTCACCAAGACGAGTTTCATCCGCTGTTAGCGCGATACTTCCCCACCTTATGTAAACCAACCGACACCTGTGTTTTAGTTCCTTTATCGGGAAAGTCATCAGATTTATTATTTTTTAAAAATCATTTAGACGTGGTGGCTAATGAACTCAGTGATATTGCATGTTTGGACTTCTTTAAAGAAAATCAACTTGAATACTCGGTTATACAAGAGGGGGCGTTTAAACGCTATCAGTCAGATCAGTTATCTTTGTATCAAGGTGACTTCTTTTCCTTAAACGCGCAAGATTTACCCAACGTTGACTGGATTTATGACCGAGCTGCAATTATTGCTTTGCCTGAATTAATGCGTCGACAGTATGTAGAGCATCTGAAAAGCTTTATGTTGCCCAACACTCGTGTATTTTTGTTATCACTAGAGTTTGATCAAACGCAAATGAAAGGCCCACCATTTAGTGTGGAACAAGACGAGATTAAGACTTTGTTTCAGGGCTTTACTATTGAAAAGTTGGCAGAGCGTGATTTAACGGGAAAGAAATTTGCCAGAATTCAACTCAGTGTCAGTCAATTAAAAGAAACTTTATACCTTATTAGCCGCAAATAACCACCGAACAAAATAAAAAGGGTTGCTAAATCGCAACCCTTTTTTTTAATGCTTTTGGCGGTTATTCTTTCAAATGATGAAAATCAATATCATCACCGCTATCAACTTCAAGATTGTTAAATGTGTCCTCATTAAGTTGACCTTCATATTTACCAACGATGATGGTGGTCATTGAGTCACCTGTTACATTGACCGCTGTACGTACCATATCAAGAAGACGATCAACCCCTATGATTAGGCCTATACCCTCAACAGGTAGACCAACTTGTGCCAGCACCATAGCGAGCATGATAAGCCCAACCCCAGGCACCCCTGCGGTACCAATAGACGCTAGAGTGGCGGTTAATATCACCATTAAAAAGTCGGTAAGCGTTAGGTCAACATTGAATACTTGGGCAATAAACACCGTCGCTACCCCTTGCATAATCGCCGTGCCATCCATATTAATGGTGGCACCTAAAGGTACGGTAAATGATGCAATGGAATTATCTACTCCCATTTTTCGAGTAGCGGTATTCAATGTTGAAGGTATGGTGGCATTCGAACTTGCGGTACTAAAGGCAAACAACGCCGTCGTGCGCATTTTCTTAATGAAAATAACCGGACTCAATCCGGTGAATGTTTTTAATATTATTGGGTAAGTAATAAGGGCATGCAGTAAAAGCACAGCCAATACTAAGAAGAAATATTCGAGCAAGCTGAGGATGTCATCCAATTTAAGTTGGGTAAACAAGGTGGTCATTAAACAAAATACACCATAAGGTGCTAGGTTCATTAAAATAACAACCAAACGCATGATAACTTCATTAAAGTCTTCAAACAGTTTCGCTACACGTTCCCCAGCGTCTCCAGCTAAAGCTACCGCTAAACCAAACAATAAAGAAAAAACAATCACTTGCAGCATATTGCCTTCGACAAAAGCATTAAATGGGTTGGAGGGGAACATGCCAATAATAACTTGCGTAAGCGAAGGGGCTTCTTTAGCGCCATAGGTAACATCGGCAGTCATGTTAACCCCTTCACCAGGACCTATGATCACCGCTGAAAAAATAGCTAAGGTAATAGCAATTGCTGTGGTCATCAGATAAATCCCGATAGAGCGCCCGCCAATTCGACCTAACTTTGAGGTGTCATTTAATGAACAAGTACCACACACTAGAGAAACAAAAACCAAAGGTACCACCAACATTTTTAAGCTGTTGATGAATATTTTGCCCCCGATTTCAAATAGGCCATCAATAAAAAAACCGCGGACATGAAAGTCAAATAAGTATAGTGGAATAACTAAATCGCCATCCTTAGGGAGGAAAAATTGGAAGATGAGACCAAGAAAAATCCCGGCTATCATGCCGATAACAATTCGTTGGGTTAAGCCTTTTGCATTTTCTTTATTCATAAAATGTTCTTTGTGATTTTGATTGTTTAATAATAGCAGTTCTAACAAACTGCAACATGTTTGCAGGAGGGCTTATTATAACAAGTCCCTGTAATACCCGTAATTTGACCAGTAATGTAACTAGATTTCAACAATAATATATTTTTTTAAAAGAAGGCTAACTTTTTATTTATTAATCAGTTATGATGAAATGAGAGAAAATTATAATAACAACTAGGGAGTCAGCTTCTATGAAGCGTTTACAGTACTTTTTCTATCTGATCCTTTTATTAACTCTGAGTGCTTGTGGTGGTGGTGACCCCATTAGTGATGGTGGGAATCCTGACGGAAATGGGGGCAATGGTGGTACGACACCCATAGTGCCAACAACGACCATAGAGCTCACGATTGATAATCCCCAAGTTTCAGCGATAAATCCCGCAACCTTAACCGCAACGGTAACTGAAGGTGATGACCCTGTTGCTGGTGTTGTTGTCCAGTTTACGGCGGGCCTAGGGGTTTTAGATGTAGAAACTGGAACGGCTCTCACTAACAGCGAAGGTATTGCCACCATAGGTTTGTTAGCCGGCACCGTTGAGGGGGCCGCAAAAGCAACCGCGTCAATTGAATCCGGCGAAAGTGCTGAAGTTACTTTTGAAACTAAAGGCGATGGTGCAAATCAAAATGTAATAAATCCTACCACTGTAGTGTTAACTATGACCTCCCATAACATTACCGCGGACTCTCCAGCAACGGTTACAGCCGTTGTTTCTAACTTACAAGGTCCTATAGCGGGTCAAGTTGTTACCTTTAGCTCTAACATGGGCTTTTTGTTACCTTCTTCGGGTACGGCTTTAACCGATAGTAATGGCCAAGCATCGATTCAAGTAAATGCTGGCGATGTACGTGGTGCTGGTACTATCACCGCATCAACATCAACTGGAGAGTTTGGTGAAATAAGCTTTGAAACTCTTGGCGATGGTGGCATTGTTGCCGGTAAGCAAGTAAAAATAAGTCTAAGTCGCAATGAGATTAGCAATGATAATCCAGCGACTGTATCGGTTAAAGTCACCGATGAAAACGGTGCTGTTGCAGGCGAAGTTGTTAATTTCTCAAGCACGCTAGGTTTGCTTGACCCTGTATCTGGCAGTGCTTTAACAAATGATGAGGGTATTGCAACAATCACCTTAACGGCTGGTTCTGTAAAAGGCGCAGCGCTTATTAGTGCCACACTAGCCAGCGGTGAGTTCGATGCGATAGGGTTTAAAACGGAAGGTGACGCCAACGATGTTATCGGTAAAAACGTTAGTCTTGTCATTTCAACAATTTCGATATCAGAAGCTAATTCTGCGACATTAACAGCAACGGTTACTCAAGTTGTAGGCGGAGTAAGCCAACCTGTTGTAGGTGATGTTGTAAACTTTGCATCTACCTTAGGTGCTTTATCACCTAATTCAGGTACTGCTTTAACGAATAGTGAAGGTGTCGCCATAATCAAGCTTGAGGCTGGAAATGTCCCAGGTGCGGGTGTTGCATCAGTCACTTTGGACAATAATGCGACAGCATCAGTTGGTTTTGAAACGGCAGGTGATCAAGCACCTAAAGGTAAGAAACTTATGATGAGTATGGCTCTAGAACAGCCAAACTCAGATGAATCCGGTACCATTAAAGATGGTAACGACGCTATCATCACCGTAACGGTTACCGAAACCATGGGCGATATTGAAAAGCCTGTAGAAGGTGAAGTTGTTGATTTTTCTTCAAGTCTTGGTGTATTAAATCCGTTTACCGGAACTGCATTAACCAATGACCAAGGTGTCGCTCAAATCAGACTTAAAGCGGGTATCGCGCAAGGTGCAGGTATTATTACAGCCAGATTGAGCTCAGGCGAAACCGACAGTTTAGGTTTTGAAACTCTAGGGGATGCCCCAGTAATAGATGGAAAAAAGGTAGAGCTTCGTATTGCCACACCATCGGATCCTACTATTGATGCAAATAAAATAAATGCTAAATACAGCGCTATCATTATCGCTAAGGTGACTGAAAATGACCAACCCGTTCGTAATGAAGTGGTAGAATTTTCGTCATCGCTTGGTTTACTTTACCCATCGTCGGGTACAGCCTTAACGGATGCTGCCGGTGAAGCGAGAATTACCTTAAGTGCAGGTACTATACAAGGTGCTGGCACCATTGTGGCAACGATAAGCAATTTTGCCACCGACAGTATTGGTTTTGAAACAGCCGGTGATGAAATTTTCGTTGCTGGGCCTGAGCCAACCAAAGTAGAGATGAGTTTATCTTATTCAAACCCAAATATTGACCTAAGCGACCCAATATCTTCTCTTAACCCAGTCACTGTTACAGCAACGTTAACCGACTCAGGTATACCGCGAGTTGGGGAGGTGGTCACGTTCTCTACTGACTTAGGGTTTTTAACACCAGCATCGGGTACGGTGTTAACGGATACAAGCGGCCAAGCTAGGATTGTACTAAATGCTGGAGACATCAAAGGCGCGGGTACCATTACAGCCGCTATTCCTTCGGGTGCTATTGGCCAAATCAACTTTGCATCATTAGGCGATGGTGGCACGGTTGTTGGTAAACAAGTTAATATCAGTTACACCACAAAAGATGGTACAAGCCTAATTTCAGCAGACAATCCAGCCACTGTTACTGTTAAAGTCACCGATGGTATTGAAAATGTTATTGGTGAGGTGGTTAATTTTTCCTCAACATTAGGTGTGTTAGATCCTGTATCAGGCACGGCATTGACTGATGCAAATGGTACAGCAACCATTACCTTAACGGCGGGCACCGTAAAAGGGGCCGGTCTTGTGACAGCCAGCCTTGCAAGTGGAGAATTTGACTCGATAGGTTTTGCGACCGAAGGTGATGCACGCCCTGTATTGGGTAATCGCGTCACATTAACCATTGCGACGCCAGCAGATGATACAGACCCAGATGCTGTCTTCCCGTTAGCCAAGATCACTTCTACGAATGCTGCAACGTTAACGGCCACCGTAACAGATGAAAATGGTGTTGGTGTACCAGGTGAAGTGGTTAACTTCTCAGCGACCTTAGGTTCATTAAACCCAGGCTCTGGTACCGCATTAACAAACGAAGACGGTGTGGCTGTGATCACCCTTGGCGCAGGTACAACGGAAGGTGCGGGTATTGCGAGCGTAACACTTGACAATGGTGCAACAGCATCGGTTGGTTTTGAAACGCTAGGTGATCAATTAGCTGAAGGTAAAATTCTTGAGATGAGTTTGGCTCTTGAAGAGCCTAATGCGGATGCGCCTAATACCATTTCAGATGCAAACTTTGCAACCATCACGGTTAAAGTGACGGATGAAAATGACGATGCTGTCGTAGCAGAGGTTGTTGAGTTTTCAGCAAGCCTTGGTGTTCTAGACCCATTCACTGGAACCGCATTAACGGATAAAGATGGTATTGCGACCATCACGTTAAAAGCGGGTAGTGTAAAAGGTGCGGGTATTGTTACCGCGAAATTGCGCTCAGGTGAAACCGATAACTTAGGGTTTGAAACCTTAGGTGATACTGTGCTTGTTGAAGGTAACAAAGTAGCGCTTGATATTGAGCTACCACAAGACAATCCAAGCATTACAGATGACAATAAGAACAAGATAAACGCGAATTACAGCGCTACCATCGTTGCGAAAGTGACTGATGAAAATGGCGATGGCGTTAAAGGTGAAGTGGTTGAATTTTCATCATCGCTTGGTTTGCTAAGTCCAGTCTCGGGTACGGCATTAACCGATATTTCGGGTGAAGCCAGAATTACGTTAAGTGCAGGTACCATTGAAGGTGCGGGTACGGTGGTTGCAACCTTAAGCAACTTTGCTACCGACAGTATTGGTTTTGAAACCGCAGGTGATGAAATCATTGTCACAGGACCAGAGCCAACAAAAGTGACATTAACATTAACCAAACAGTCAGATGTTGATACTTCAAAAACTACTGTAACAGAAGTAACGGGTGAAGAGTTTATTTGGGTAAATGTGAAGTTAACCGATAAGGTTGATGGTTTTGAAACTCCAAGAGTAAATGAAGTAGTGACCTTTGCCACCGACTTAGGCTTCTTGTCGCCATCATCAGGTACCGTACTCACTGGCTCCGATGGTACAGCACGTATTCAGTTACACGCAGGAGACGTTGAAGGTGCGGGTACGATTACCGCGGTTATCCCATCGGGTGCGGTAGGTCAAGTGAACTTCGCATCAAAAGGCGATGGCAATGCAGCGGTTACGGGTAAGCAAATTGAGATTGTTGGCTTAGTTAGTAAGAACACCGGTTTGTTTATCAGCACCATCAGTGCCACTGAAGAGGCGATTGTGCGCGTTAAAGTGAGCGATGAAAAAGGTGCTGGTCTTAACGATGAAGTGGTTAACTTCTCAAGCAGCTTAGGTGTGTTCGACCCAGTATCGGGTAGTGCATTAACCAAAGACGGTGGTATTGCTGAAATTACTTTAACAGCGGGTACGGTAAAAGGTGCAGCACTTCTTACCGCAGCGCTTGCCAGTGGTGAATTTGACTCGATTGGATTTGAGACTGAAGGTGATGTGGTCCCTGTTTTAGATAAGACGGTTACGCTAGAGTTGATAGATTCACAGGGGCAAGCAATTGGGACTAATGCAATTAGCAAAACCAATGTGGCTAAGTTAATCGCAACCGTTACCGATAGTGATGGCAATGCCTCTGGCGAGGTAGTGAATTTCTCATCAACCTTAGGTTCATTATTTCCAGCATCGGGTACGGCGTTAACGAACGAAGATGGTGTTGCAGTCATTAAACTTGCCCCAGGTACTACTCAGGGTGCGGGTGTTGCGACTGTTACTTTAGATAATGGTGCGACGGCATCCGTTACTTTTCAAACCCTAGGCGATCAATTAGCTGAAGGTAAAATTCTTGAGATGAGTTTGGCTCTTGAAGAGCCTAATGCGGATGCGCCTAATACCATTTCAGATGCAAACTTTGCAACCATCACGGTTAAAGTGACGGATGAAAATGACGATGCTGTCGTAGCAGAGGTTGTTGAGTTTTCAGCAAGCCTTGGTGTTCTAGACCCATTCACTGGAACCGCATTAACGGATAAAGATGGTATTGCGACCATCACGTTAAAAGCGGGTAGTGTAAAAGGTGCGGGTATTGTTACCGCGAAATTGCGCTCAGGTGAAACCGATAACTTAGGGTTTGAAACCTTAGGTGATACTGTGCTTGTTGAAGGTAACAAAGTAGCGCTTGATATTGAGCTACCACAAGACAATCCAAGCATTACAGATGACAATAAGAACAAGATAAACGCGAATTACAGCGCTACCATCGTTGCGAAAGTGACTGATGAAAATGGCGATGGCGTTAAAGGTGAAGTGGTTGAATTTTCATCATCGCTTGGTTTGCTAAGTCCAGTCTCGGGTACGGCATTAACCGATATTTCGGGTGAAGCCAGAATTACGTTAAGTGCAGGTACCATTGAAGGTGCGGGTACGGTGGTTGCAACCTTAAGCAACTTTGCTACCGACAGTATTGGTTTTGAAACCGCAGGTGATGAAATCATTGTCACAGGACCAGAGCCAACAAAAGTGACATTAACATTAACCAAACAGTCAGATGTTGATACTTCAAAAACTACTGTAACAGAAGTAACGGGTGAAGAGTTTATTTGGGTAAATGTGAAGTTAACCGATAAGGTTGATGGTTTTGAAACTCCAAGAGTAAATGAAGTAGTGACCTTTGCCACCGACTTAGGCTTCTTGTCGCCATCATCAGGTACCGTACTCACTGGCTCCGATGGTACAGCACGTATTCAGTTACACGCAGGAGACGTTGAAGGTGCGGGTACGATTACCGCGGTTATCCCATCGGGTGCGGTAGGTCAAGTGAACTTCGCATCAAAAGGCGATGGCAATGCAGCGGTTACGGGTAAGCAAATTGAGATTGTTGGCTTAGTTAGTAAGAACACCGGTTTGTTTATCAGCACCATCAGTGCCACTGAAGAGGCGATTGTGCGCGTTAAAGTGAGCGATGAAAAAGGTGCTGGTCTTAACGATGAAGTGGTTAACTTCTCAAGCAGCTTAGGTGTGTTCGACCCAGTATCGGGTAGTGCATTAACCAAAGACGGTGGTATTGCTGAAATTACTTTAACAGCGGGTACGGTAAAAGGTGCAGCACTTCTTACCGCAGCGCTTGCCAGTGGTGAATTTGACTCGATTGGATTTGAGACTGAAGGTGATGTGGTCCCTGTTTTAGATAAGACGGTTACGCTAGAGTTGATAGATTCACAGGGGCAAGCAATTGGGACTAATGCGATTAGCAAAACCAATGTTGCGACGTTAAAAGCAACGGTTACTGATAGTGATGGCAATGCCTCTGGCGAAGTAGTGAATTTTTCATCAACCCTTGGTTCATTATTCCCAACGTCGGGTACGGCGTTAACCAATGACAGTGGAGTTGCGTTTATTAAGCTTGCTCCAGGTACTACTCAGGGTGCGGGTGTTGCGAGCGTAACACTTGACAATGGTGCGACGGCATCCGTTACTTTTCAAACCCTAGGCGATCAATTAGCTGAAGGTAAAATTCTTGAGATGAGTTTGGCTCTTGAAGAGCCTAATGCGGATGCGCCTAATACCATTTCAGATGCAAACTTTGCAACCATCACGGTTAAAGTGACGGATGAAAATGACGATGCTGTCGTAGCAGAGGTTGTTGAGTTTTCAGCAAGCCTTGGTGTTCTAGACCCATTCACTGGAACCGCATTAACGGATAAAGATGGTATTGCGACCATCACGTTAAAAGCGGGTAGTGTAAAAGGTGCGGGTATTGTTACCGCGAAATTGCGCTCAGGTGAAACCGATAACTTAGGGTTTGAAACCTTAGGTGATACTGTGCTTGTTGAAGGTAACAAAGTAGCGCTTGATATTGAGCTACCACAAGACAATCCAAGCATTACAGATGACAATAAGAACAAGATAAACGCGAATTACAGCGCTACCATCGTTGCGAAAGTGACTGATGAAAATGGCGATGGCGTTAAAGGTGAAGTGGTTGAATTTTCATCATCGCTTGGTTTGCTAAGTCCAGTCTCGGGTACGGCATTAACCGATATTTCGGGTGAAGCCAGAATTACGTTAAGTGCAGGTACCATTGAAGGTGCGGGTACGGTGGTTGCAACCTTAAGCAACTTTGCTACCGACAGTATTGGTTTTGAAACCGCAGGTGATGAAATCATTGTCACAGGACCAGAGCCAACAAAAGTGACATTAACATTAACCAAACAGTCAGATGTTGATACTTCAAAAACTACTGTAACAGAAGTAACGGGTGAAGAGTTTATTTGGGTAAATGTGAAGTTAACCGATAAGGTTGATGGTTTTGAAACTCCAAGAGTAAATGAAGTAGTGACCTTTGCCACCGACTTAGGCTTCTTGTCGCCATCATCAGGTACCGTACTCACTGGCTCCGATGGTACAGCACGTATTCAGTTACACGCAGGAGACGTTGAAGGTGCGGGTACGATTACCGCGGTTATCCCATCGGGTGCGGTAGGTCAAGTGAACTTCGCATCAAAAGGCGATGGCAATGCAGCGGTTACGGGTAAGCAAATTGAGATTGTTGGCTTAGTTAGTAAGAACACCGGTTTGTTTATCAGCACCATCAGTGCCACTGAAGAGGCGATTGTGCGCGTTAAAGTGAGCGATGAAAAAGGTGCTGGTCTTAACGATGAAGTGGTTAACTTCTCAAGCAGCTTAGGTGTGTTCGACCCAGTATCGGGTAGTGCATTAACCAAAGACGGTGGTATTGCTGAAATTACTTTAACAGCGGGTACGGTAAAAGGTGCAGCACTTCTTACCGCAGCGCTTGCCAGTGGTGAATTTGACTCGATTGGATTTGAGACTGAAGGTGATGTGGTCCCTGTTTTAGATAAGACGGTTACGCTAGAGTTGATAGATTCACAGGGGCAAGCAATTGGGACTAATGCAATTAGCAAAACCAATGTGGCTAAGTTAATCGCAACCGTTACCGATAGTGATGGCAATGCCTCTGGCGAGGTAGTGAATTTCTCATCAACCTTAGGTTCATTATTTCCAGCATCGGGTACGGCGTTAACGAACGAAGATGGTGTTGCAGTCATTAAACTTGCCCCAGGTACTACTCAGGGTGCGGGTGTTGCGACTGTTACTTTAGATAATGGTGCGACGGCATCCGTTACTTTTCAAACCCTAGGCGATCAATTAGCTGAAGGTAAAATTCTTGAGATGAGTTTGGCTCTTGAAGAGCCTAATGCGGATGCGCCTAATACCATTTCAGATGCAAACTTTGCAACCATCACGGTTAAAGTGACGGATGAAAATGACGATGCTGTCGTAGCAGAGGTTGTTGAGTTTTCAGCAAGCCTTGGTGTTCTAGACCCATTCACTGGAACCGCATTAACGGATAAAGATGGTATTGCGACCATCACGTTAAAAGCGGGTAGTGTAAAAGGTGCGGGTATTGTTACCGCGAAATTGCGCTCAGGTGAAACCGATAACTTAGGGTTTGAAACCTTAGGTGATACTGTGCTTGTTGAAGGTAACAAAGTAGCGCTTGATATTGAGCTACCACAAGACAATCCAAGCATTACAGATGACAATAAGAACAAGATAAACGCGAATTACAGCGCTACCATCGTTGCGAAAGTGACTGATGAAAATGGCGATGGCGTTAAAGGTGAAGTGGTTGAATTTTCATCATCGCTTGGTTTGCTAAGTCCAGTCTCGGGTACGGCATTAACCGATATTTCGGGTGAAGCCAGAATTACGTTAAGTGCAGGTACCATTGAAGGTGCGGGTACGGTGGTTGCAACCTTAAGCAACTTTGCTACCGACAGTATTGGTTTTGAAACCGCAGGTGATGAAATCATTGTCACAGGACCAGAGCCAACAAAAGTGACATTAACATTAACCAAACAGTCAGATGTTGATACTTCAAAAACTACTGTAACAGAAGTAACGGGTGAAGAGTTTATTTGGGTAAATGTGAAGTTAACCGATAAGGTTGATGGTTTTGAAACTCCAAGAGTAAATGAAGTAGTGACCTTTGCCACCGACTTAGGCTTCTTGTCGCCATCATCAGGTACCGTACTCACTGGCTCCGATGGTACAGCACGTATTCAGTTACACGCAGGAGACGTTGAAGGTGCGGGTACGATTACCGCGGTTATCCCATCGGGTGCGGTAGGTCAAGTGAACTTCGCATCAAAAGGCGATGGCAATGCAGCGGTTACGGGTAAGCAAATTGAGATTGTTGGCTTAGTTAGTAAGAACACCGGTTTGTTTATCAGCACCATCAGTGCCACTGAAGAGGCGATTGTGCGCGTTAAAGTGAGCGATGAAAAAGGTGCTGGTCTTAACGATGAAGTGGTTAACTTCTCAAGCAGCTTAGGTGTGTTCGACCCAGTATCGGGTAGTGCATTAACCAAAGACGGTGGTATTGCTGAAATTACTTTAACAGCGGGTACGGTAAAAGGTGCAGCACTTCTTACCGCAGCGCTTGCCAGTGGTGAATTTGACTCGATTGGATTTGAGACTGAAGGTGATGTGGTCCCTGTTTTAGATAAGACGGTTACGCTAGAGTTGATAGATTCACAGGGGCAAGCAATTGGGACTAATGCGATTAGCAAAACCAATGTTGCGACGTTAAAAGCAACGGTTACTGATAGTGATGGCAATGCCTCTGGCGAAGTAGTGAATTTTTCATCAACCCTTGGTTCATTATTCCCAACGTCGGGTACGGCGTTAACCAATGACAGTGGAGTTGCGTTTATTAAGCTTGCTCCAGGTACTACTCAGGGTGCGGGTGTTGCGAGCGTAACACTTGACAATGGTGCGACGGCATCCGTTACTTTTCAAACCCTAGGCGATCAATTAGCTGAAGGTAAAATTCTTGAGATGAGTTTGGCTCTTGAAGAGCCTAATGCGGATGCGCCTAATACCATTTCAGATGCAAACTTTGCAACCATCACGGTTAAAGTGACGGATGAAAATGACGATGCTGTCGTAGCAGAGGTTGTTGAGTTTTCAGCAAGCCTTGGTGTTCTAGACCCATTCACTGGAACCGCATTAACGGATAAAGATGGTATTGCGACCATCACGTTAAAAGCGGGTAGTGTAAAAGGTGCGGGTATTGTTACCGCGAAATTGCGCTCAGGTGAAACCGATAACTTAGGGTTTGAAACCTTAGGTGATACTGTGCTTGTTGAAGGTAACAAAGTAGCGCTTGATATTGAGCTACCACAAGACAATCCAAGCATTACAGATGACAATAAGAACAAGATAAACGCGAATTACAGCGCTACCATCGTTGCGAAAGTGACTGATGAAAATGGCGATGGCGTTAAAGGTGAAGTGGTTGAATTTTCATCATCGCTTGGTTTGCTAAGTCCAGTCTCGGGTACGGCATTAACCGATATTTCGGGTGAAGCCAGAATTACGTTAAGTGCAGGTACCATTGAAGGTGCGGGTACGGTGGTTGCAACCTTAAGCAACTTTGCTACCGACAGTATTGGTTTTGAAACCGCAGGTGATGAAATCATTGTCACAGGACCAGAGCCAACAAAAGTGACATTAACATTAACCAAACAGTCAGATGTTGATACTTCAAAAACTACTGTAACAGAAGTAACGGGTGAAGAGTTTATTTGGGTAAATGTGAAGTTAACCGATAAGGTTGATGGTTTTGAAACTCCAAGAGTAAATGAAGTAGTGACCTTTGCCACCGACTTAGGCTTCTTGTCGCCATCATCAGGTACCGTACTCACTGGCTCCGATGGTACAGCACGTATTCAGTTACACGCAGGAGACGTTGAAGGTGCGGGTACGATTACCGCGGTTATCCCATCGGGTGCGGTAGGTCAAGTGAACTTCGCATCAAAAGGCGATGGCAATGCAGCGGTTACGGGTAAGCAAATTGAGATTGTTGGCTTAGTTAGTAAGAACACCGGTTTGTTTATCAGCACCATCAGTGCCACTGAAGAGGCGATTGTGCGCGTTAAAGTGAGCGATGAAAAAGGTGCTGGTCTTAACGATGAAGTGGTTAACTTCTCAAGCAGCTTAGGTGTGTTCGACCCAGTATCGGGTAGTGCATTAACCAAAGACGGTGGTATTGCTGAAATTACTTTAACAGCGGGTACGGTAAAAGGTGCAGCACTTCTTACCGCAGCGCTTGCCAGTGGTGAATTTGACTCGATTGGATTTGAGACTGAAGGTGATGTGGTCCCTGTTTTAGATAAGACGGTTACGCTAGAGTTGATAGATTCACAGGGGCAAGCAATTGGGACTAATGCAATTAGCAAAACCAATGTGGCTAAGTTAATCGCAACCGTTACCGATAGTGATGGCAATGCCTCTGGCGAGGTAGTGAATTTCTCATCAACCTTAGGTTCATTATTTCCAGCATCGGGTACGGCGTTAACGAACGAAGATGGTGTTGCAGTCATTAAACTTGCCCCAGGTACTACTCAGGGTGCGGGTGTTGCGACTGTTACTTTAGATAATGGTGCGACGGCATCCGTTACTTTTCAAACCCTAGGCGATCAATTAGCTGAAGGTAAAATTCTTGAGATGAGTTTGGCTCTTGAAGAGCCTAATGCGGATGCGCCTAATACCATTTCAGATGCAAACTTTGCAACCATCACGGTTAAAGTGACGGATGAAAATGACGATGCTGTCGTAGCAGAGGTTGTTGAGTTTTCAGCAAGCCTTGGTGTTCTAGACCCATTCACTGGAACCGCATTAACGGATAAAGATGGTATTGCGACCATCACGTTAAAAGCGGGTAGTGTAAAAGGTGCGGGTATTGTTACCGCGAAATTGCGCTCAGGTGAAACCGATAACTTAGGGTTTGAAACCTTAGGTGATACTGTGCTTGTTGAAGGTAACAAAGTAGCGCTTGATATTGAGCTACCACAAGACAATCCAAGCATTACAGATGACAATAAGAACAAGATAAACGCGAATTACAGCGCTACCATCGTTGCGAAAGTGACTGATGAAAATGGCGATGGCGTTAAAGGTGAAGTGGTTGAATTTTCATCATCGCTTGGTTTGCTAAGTCCAGTCTCGGGTACGGCATTAACCGATATTTCGGGTGAAGCCAGAATTACGTTAAGTGCAGGTACCATTGAAGGTGCGGGTACGGTGGTTGCAACCTTAAGCAACTTTGCTACCGACAGTATTGGTTTTGAAACCGCAGGTGATGAAATCATTGTCACAGGACCAGAGCCAACAAAAGTGACATTAACATTAACCAAACAGTCAGATGTTGATACTTCAAAAACTACTGTAACAGAAGTAACGGGTGAAGAGTTTATTTGGGTAAATGTGAAGTTAACCGATAAGGTTGATGGTTTTGAAACTCCAAGAGTAAATGAAGTAGTGACCTTTGCCACCGACTTAGGCTTCTTGTCGCCATCATCAGGTACCGTACTCACTGGCTCCGATGGTACAGCACGTATTCAGTTACACGCAGGAGACGTTGAAGGTGCGGGTACGATTACCGCGGTTATCCCATCGGGTGCGGTAGGTCAAGTGAACTTCGCATCAAAAGGCGATGGCAATGCAGCGGTTACGGGTAAGCAAATTGAGATTGTTGGCTTAGTTAGTAAGAACACCGGTTTGTTTATCAGCACCATCAGTGCCACTGAAGAGGCGATTGTGCGCGTTAAAGTGAGCGATGAAAAAGGTGCTGGTCTTAACGATGAAGTGGTTAACTTCTCAAGCAGCTTAGGTGTGTTCGACCCAGTATCGGGTAGTGCATTAACCAAAGACGGTGGTATTGCTGAAATTACTTTAACAGCGGGTACGGTAAAAGGTGCAGCACTTCTTACCGCAGCGCTTGCCAGTGGTGAATTTGACTCGATTGGATTTGAGACTGAAGGTGATGTGGTCCCTGTTTTAGATAAGACGGTTACGCTAGAGTTGATAGATTCACAGGGGCAAGCAATTGGGACTAATGCGATTAGCAAAACCAATGTTGCGACGTTAAAAGCAACGGTTACTGATAGTGATGGCAATGCCTCTGGCGAAGTAGTGAATTTTTCATCAACCCTTGGTTCATTATTCCCAACGTCGGGTACGGCGTTAACCAATGACAGTGGAGTTGCGTTTATTAAGCTTGCTCCAGGTACTACTCAGGGTGCGGGTGTTGCGAGCGTAACACTTGACAATGGTGCGACGGCATCCGTTACTTTTCAAACCCTAGGCGATCAATTAGCTGAAGGTAACAAAGCGGTTTCACTGAGCATCTCTTCTTATAATGTGAGTGCAGAAAACCCTGCAACAGTTACTGCATATGTCACTGATTCGCAAGGTGGTGTACCCTATGAAGTCGTTAACTTTTCTACCTCGTTAGGTGTGATAAATCCGACGTCTGGCAGTGCGTTAACCGATGAAAACGGCTATGCAACCATTAATATTTCGGCTGGTGAAATAAAAGGTGCCGGTTTAATTCGCGCGACGTTAACGACGCAAGAATTTGATACCATAGGTTTTGCAACAGAAGGCGATGAGTCTAAAGTTGTTGGCAAGGATGTACAAATTCATATTTCATCATCCTCAGTTACGCCTACTCAACCAGCAACCTTAACGGTACTTGTTACAGAAAACACGGTGCCAATGGCTGGTGAAGTGGTCAACTTTGCCTCTACATTAGGTCAGCTCTCACCAAATTCTGGAACAGCACTTACCGATGATTTGGGGGTTGCTACTATTACTTTACTCGCAGGTTCTGAAAACGGTGCTGGTGTCGCTACCGCAACGTTAACGAATCAAGCCACAGCCTACGTTGATTATGAAATAACTGAAGCTATACCTTCAGTACCTAACACTAAAGTTGTAGCGATGAGATTATCATCACTTGAGCCTATTAGTGATGCACAACCTATTGAAGTGATTTTTAAAGTAACAGACGCTGCTAACATTCCAATTTCAGGAGAAGTAGTTGAGTTTTCATCCAGTATCGGTGTGTTTTTTCCATTCACCGGGACAGCTATGACTAATGCATCAGGTGAAGCGAGCATAACACTTAAAGCGGGTAGCGTTAAAGGTACAGGTATTGTTAGCGCTAAATTAGTTAGTGGTGAAAGCGACAGTTTAAGCTTTGAAACCTTGGGTGATACTCCAAAAGTGATTGGCAAAGAGATCCTTCTTAGCATGCCGGTTACGCATATTGATGCGAAGAGTCCAGCAACGGCTAAAGCTAGGGTTTTTGAGAATGGCTTACCCGTTGCACGCGAGATTGTAGAGTTTTCTGCAACAATTGGTGAACTGGATCCATTTTCAGGAACAGCCTTAACCAATGAACAGGGTATTGCTGAAATTACCGTCACCGCTGGCTCGATAAAAGGAGCTGGTATGTTGACGGCAACATTATCAACAGGGGCTAGTGACAGTTTAGCATTTCAAACAGAAGGCGATGCAGAAGTCGATACCGCGCCAATAGGGACATCTTTAGAGTTGAAGCTTCTTGACGATGCAGGTAATGAAACGTCATCTATTGACAAAACTAAACCTGCAAAAGTAATCGCCATTTTGAAGGATGCTAATGGTGATGGCATTAATGGTGAAGTTATTGCCTTTGAAACTGTGTTAGGTATTCTCGATCCAGTTTTTGGTACCGCATTAACCCAAACTGTTGAAATAGATGGTGTGCTGACTGATGGTGTGGCATCGATTACTCTAACAGCGGGTGCTGTTGAAGGTGCATCAGTGCTAACGGCTACGAGCAAAGACGTCAAAGGTGCCGTGAGTTTCTATACTAAAGGTGACCAAACCACCGAAATAACTGTTGATGTGGTCATGGTAACACCAGATACAACTGATGAAATTACAGTGATTAATACAACCACCCCTGGGCAACTTATTGCTACCGTAAAGGGGATTGATTCACCGGTTATTGTGACCTTTAGTAGTGACATTGGTGAAATCCCTATCCCAACGGCCATCACTGACGAAAACAATCAAGCGATTATTGATATTTTCGCAGGTGATAAACTAGGTGCAGGGACTATAACGGCGAGATTAAAAGATGGCGAATTTGGTGAAGCCTTGATTGTGGTCGGTGCAACTAATCTAGAAATGGGTAGTGGCACACCATTTGTTAAAGGCCAAGCAGAGCTTGGAGAAGCAACAATATCAGCCGGTGGTACAACCTCTGTAAGTGTTGATATATTGGTTCCTGAAATAGATCCTGTAACAGGAGAGCAGGCTTTAGACAGTATAACTGGCGAGCCTATCTATACGCCATATAACTCGCCAGTTGAAGTATTCTTCAGTTCTAATTGTGCGATTTCTGGTGAAGCAATATTAAGCTCGCCGGTAATAAGCCGAGCTGGAAAAGCATCGAGTACTTATC
The DNA here is from genome assembly GCF_041410465.1 of Thalassotalea sp. 273M-4. Lineage (NCBI taxonomy): Bacteria > Pseudomonadati > Pseudomonadota > Gammaproteobacteria > Alteromonadales > Colwelliaceae > Thalassotalea > Thalassotalea aquiviva. The sequence continues at coordinate 1,899,373 of NZ_CP166961.1, read as the reverse complement.
GAGCCGACGGTTGTGTTGGTGATGATCAAATTACTGTAAGCGCCAATGCTGGTGGGATTAATTTAACCGCAACAACGGCCGTTAAAATTGAACCGGCAAGTGCTGGCAGCATTCAATTTGTTAGTGCGACACCTGAAAATATATCATTGCAAGGTGTTGGCGGTAATGAAACATCAACTGTTATATTTCAACTTTTAGATACCAACGGCAAACCTGTTTCAGATACTGATGTCGATGTTGATTTTAGTCTAAATACGGATGTTGGTGGTATAACCCTAGACCCGCCATCAGCAAAACCTGACGAAAATGGTTTCGTACAAACTGTGGTTAATTCAGGCACGATTGCAACTTCAGTTCGAGTTACTGCAGAGATCCGAGGTTCATCACCACGAATAGCGACTCAATCAAGCATGCTGGTTATTTCTACGGGTATTCCAGATCAAGACAGTTTTTCATTGTCGGCTGAATACTATAATGCTGAAGCTTGGAATATTGATGATACCACCGTAGAAATAACAGCGCGTCTGGGCGATGCATTTAACAACCCCGTTCCTGATGGCACAGCGGTATATTTCACCACCGAAGGTGGAGTTATCGAACCTTCATGTGTGACAGAAGATGGTCGTTGTGTTGTCACTTGGACTGGTCAAAACCCACGTCCAATAGATGGTCGAGTGACTGTTTTAGCAACCGCAATTGGTGAAGAATCGTTTGCAGATTTAAATGGAAATGGCCGTTTTGATTTAGCAGACGTGGACGCCTTTAAAGGTCAGAACGGTTATACCGGCAAAGATGTTAGCGGTACCCCATATGATTTACCGGAAGCCTTTTTAGATAGTGATGAAGATGGCCAGTTCGACGAAATAGCCTCTGATGGGCATGACGATTTTGTCGATTTCAACAAAAGTGGTACGTTTGATCCGGCCGATGGGAAATACACGGGTAGTTTGTGTGCTGCGGATAATACGGGTAATTGTACAGATAATTTCAAGTCCTTAAATGTTCGCGGCTCTTTTGTGTTAATAATGGCAAGTGGTGAAGCCCTCATATCAGCAGATCAAACGCCAGATGATCACGAGTCGATTGATAACTCAAGCGATACAGTCGTTAATATTACAGGTGAAGGCACAGCAGGCGCCAGTGTGTTTATTTCTGACATTAATAGTCAACCAATGCCATTTGGTACGACAGTGAAATTCTCGACCACAGCAGGCACTATAGAAGGTCCAGACTCATTTGTTTGGCCAAGTGAAAACACTAATGGTGGGCGTATCTTCGCTGTATCAATTGTCGGTTCTGAAGAACCTAAAAATGGTAAGTTAATCGTAGAAGTAGTCAGCCCTAGTGGTATTAGTACTGTCTATCAAGGAATTGATGTTGAAATAACAGCGGCAGCACCAGTGACACCTTAAAAAAATGGACAGTTAGTTAAAAGGCTTCTTAATAGAAGCCTTTTTTGTTTAAGGAGAAAGGTTTAAAGCTAAACCTTGCTTATGTTTAATTTATAGACAAACAGTTATGAAAATCAGAAAAAATCGAAATATTGCTTTAAATCTAACTAGGTTCTTTATTATGATGGCGCCGAGAAAAACACTGAAAATGAACCTTTTATTGAAAAAAAGAAATTCTCAAAGTGAAAATAATTGCTTGTAACTGGGAAATTTTCCATATATACCTAATAGCAATTCATAAATTTACAGCTGATTGATTTATTTACTCTGATAAACAGAAATTTATAGAAACAGTAAATAAGCAAACCTGATGAACAGGAAAGAATACACTTATGGCAAAATCTCTGGTAATTGTCGAGTCGCCAGCTAAAGCGAAGACAATTAACAAATATCTTGGTAAAGACTACATTGTAAAGTCCAGTGTAGGGCATGTGCGTGACTTGCCAACAAGTGGGACCGGTAAAAAGGCACCTACCAAATCTCCGGCCGAGGTCCGCAAGATGACGCCAGCGCAAAAGGAAAAATATAAGAAAAAGCGCGACAAGATTTCTTTATTTAACCGCATGGGCATTAATCCGGAAAAAGATTGGGAAGCAACGTATTCTGTATTACCGGGCAAAGAAAAGGTGGTGAATGAACTAAAAGCTTTGGCAGAAAAAGCCGATAAGGTTTATCTCGCAACCGATTTGGACCGCGAAGGAGAAGCCATTGCTTGGCACTTGAAAGAAATTATTGGTGGCGACGAAGAGCGTTTTCGCCGTGTGGTATTTAATGAAATTACCCAAAGTGCTATTCAACAAGCGTTTAAAGAACCAGGTGAGCTTAATATTAATGGGGTTAATGCCCAACAAGCGCGTCGCTTTTTAGACCGTGTTGTGGGGTTTATGGTCAGCCCTTTACTGTGGAAAAAAGTAGCGCGTGGTTTATCTGCCGGGCGCGTTCAATCGGTGGCGGTAAAGCTGGTTGTTGAGCGTGAGCGTGAAATTAAAGCCTTTGTTCCTGAAGAATATTGGGAAATTGAAGCAGACACCTTGTCTAAAGATAAGCAAGCGTTAAAGCTTGACGTTACCCATTTCAATGGCAAAGCTTTTAAGCCAAACAATGAAACTGATACCAAAAATGCTGTTCAAACCCTAGAACAAGCCCAATATCGAGTCAGTAAACGAGAAGACAAACCGTCTAAAAGTCAGTCTTCAGCTCCTTTTATTACCTCTACCTTGCAACAAGCGGCGAGTACTCGCTTAGGTTTTGGGGTAAAGCGGACTATGGGCTTAGCACAACGTTTATATGAAGCCGGTCATATTACCTATATGCGAACAGACTCAACCAATTTAAGCAAAGATGCGGTTGATAGCTGTCGTGATTATATTTTGAAAAACTTTGGTGAGAATTACTTACACGATAAACCAAAAGTGTATGGTGCTAAGTCTAACGCCCAAGAAGCGCATGAGGCTATTCGTCCATCGAATGTGTTTGTTGAAGCCGCCATGCTTGATAATATGGAAGCCGATGCTCGCAGATTGTATGATCTTATTTGGCGTCAATTCGTTGCTTGTCAAATGACGGCTGCTCGTTATGATGTTAGTACCATAACCGTTAGTGCAGATAAATATGACTTAAAAGCGAAAGGCCGAGTGATGCGCTTTGATGGTTGGACCAAAGTACATAGTCTTGCTGCCAATAAAACTGGCAGTGAAAAAGATGTTCACTTACCGGATTTAGCCGTTGGTGATGCGCTCACCTTAGAGCACCTTGAACCGACGCAACATTTTACCAAGCCAGTGGCTCGCTACGGCGAAGCATCTTTGGTAAAAGAGCTTGAAAAGCGCAGTATTGGTCGCCCATCGACCTATGCCTCAATTATTTCAACCATTCAAGACCGTGGTTACGTGCGCTTAGAGGGTAAACGTTTTTACGCCGAAAAAATGGGCGAGATTGTTACCGACAGTTTATCTGGTAGCTTTGAAGACTTAATGAGTTACGACTTTACCGCCAATATGGAAACCAAGCTTGACGATATTGCTGCCGATAAAGCGTATTGGAAGAATGTTCTTAGCGAGTTCTACCAAAACTTTACTCAGCAACTAGAACAAGCCGATAAAGATGTTGAACAAGGTGGGATGCAGCCAAACTTGCCTGTGTTAACCGACATAGATTGTCCAACCTGTGGCCGTAAGATGGGGATTCGCACCGCATCTACCGGGGTGTTTTTAGGGTGTTCTGGCTATAGCTTACCGCCCAAAGAACGCTGTACTCAGACCATGAACTTAACCCCAGGCGATGAAGCTGAAAACGTAACCTCGATTGATGAGGAAACCGAAGCCCTTCGAGCCATGCGTCGCTGTGACAAATGTGGCACGGCGATGGACAGCTACCTTATTGACGAAAAACGCAAACTACACGTCTGTGGTAATAATCCAGTTTGTGATGGTTACCAAGTTGAGCAGGGCGAGTTTAAAATCAAAGGTTACGATGGCCCAGTGCTTGAGTGTGATCGCTGTCAGTCTGACATGGAACTTAAAAACGGTCGCTTTGGTAAGTACTTTGATTGTACTAATCCAGATTGTAAAAATACGCGTAAATTACTTGCCAACGGCGAAGCTGCGCCACCAAAAGAAGACCCTGTCGATTTACCAGAGCTGTTGTGTGAAAAGTCAGACGCTTTTTTCAAATTACGTGATGGAGCCGCTGGGATTTTCTTAGCAGCGAGTACTTTCCCTAAATCACGGGAAACACGAGCGCCTAAAGTCGCTGAATTGCATCGTTTTCGTGATCGTATTTCACCTAAGTTTTATTATTTAGCCGATGCACCGCAAAAAGACCCTGATGGCAATGAAGCTATTGTGCGCTTTGCTCGTAAGACCAAAGAACAATATGTGATGACCGAAGTTGATGGCAAAGCTACCGGTTGGGTTGCTAAATATGTTGATGGTAAATGGGTAGAAGAGCAAACCAAAAAGAAAGTTGCTAAAAAGCCCGCCAAAAAAGCTACGACTAAAGAAAAGTCGAAATAATAGACAAATGATTTGACGTTAAAAGCCCGATCTAAGATCGGGTTTTTTATTTCAAATTTTAAAAAATTATTGAAACTTTTTATTTGAAAACTCGTCTTATCAGCAAAGAATGATCATCTTTTGAAAAGACTTAGTGGGATTGGTATTAAAGCGGGTTTCGATTCAATCTACAAGAACAATGAATTTCTGAGCACCTTACACATAAATAGAAGCCCCATATAAAAGAGAATCAACAAAGTTAACACCAGATAAGTAATACGTTTATTTAATGTTTCTAAAACTGGCTTTTAGCATAATTAAAGGTTTGTTGGTTGATTTTTAGGCGTTCATTTTTGGTTACAATAAGTTCAGATAAAAATTTTATTTGTTCTATATCAAGTTTTTTGTTGTTGGTGTATCATTTGGCGCAATTTTTTATTAGCTAGAAGTTATAATATGTCACACGAAAACTCTTTTACCGAATCTACGTCAAAACGTCACTTATTTATCGCATTGTTAGCACTTTTCGCTATGCCTTTGTTACCAATGTTGATGGGGTGGTTCACGCACTTTTAATCTTGGTATCACTCTAAACGCTGTCAAAAAGGAAATATTATGACCGTTAAAATACTCTTAATCGAAGATAACGAACATGTAAGGGAAGAACTTTCAGAATTACTGGCTAATTCTGGGTATCATGTAACGACAGCGACCAATGGTTTAGACGGCTACAGTAAGGTTCAACAAGAACATTTTGACTTGTGTGTCGTCGACCATTTAATGCCATTGATGAATGGCGTTAACTTTGTAAAAAACCTCAATACAATGGACAATGGCGCACCAAAGGCGGTTATTTTTTTGACCACAAAAGATCTTGCTGAAGTTGAGCCATTATTTGCGCCACAGCTTGGATTTAAGATCTTAGCGAAACCCATTTGCCAGCAACTTTTCCTTGAAAATGTGCAACAACTTGTTGGTCAATCCTGCGCGGTTGCCTAATTTCGTTACCGAATGACAACAATCATTTATAAATTCTTACTATAAAAGTTACTCATTTTCGATTATCCTGTAGTCAAACATTTTTATTTTTTATTTATGATGACAGAAAACGAAATTTCTTACCTAAAAAGCGTAATCCACGATGTTCCGAATTATCCTATTGAAGGGATCATGTTCCGTGATATCACTGGCATTTTAGAAGACACCAAAGCATTCTCTCTTTGTATCAATCGATTAAAAGAAAAGTTTGCTGACCGTGGCATCACCAAAGTCGTTGGTACTGAAGCCCGTGGCTTTTTATTTGGTGCCCCATTAGCGTTAGCATTAGGCGTAGGTTTTGTACCGGTTCGTAAACCAGGCAAATTACCTCGTCAAACGTGTGCTCAAAGCTACGATTTAGAATACGGTCAAGATACATTGGAAATTCATTTAGATGCTCTTAATGAAAACGACAATGTGTTGATGGTTGATGATTTACTGGCGACAGGCGGTACCATTGAGGCCACGACGAAGCTTATTCGCAACCTTGGCGCTCAGGTAACGGAGTCTGCTTTCGTGATTGGCTTACCCGATCTTAAGGGCCATGAGCGTTTAGAGGCTTTGGGCGTCAATGTTTATTCGATGATTGAATATTTAGGTGATTAATTCTTTCATCTTTTAGTACAATCCTAAATAACGATAAAAATAACAATACAGGGTGAAAAGTATCACATTATGAGTTATCAGGTTCTTGCTCGTAAATGGCGACCAAAAGATTTTTCTCAACTCATGGGTCAAGAGCATGTTGTTACTGTTCTGGTTAATGCACTTAACCAAGAAAGGTTACACCATGCCTACCTTTTCACCGGCACTCGCGGGGTGGGTAAAACCACCATCGCTAGGATTTTTGCTAAAAGTTTAAATTGTCAAACCGGCATTACGTCAACCCCTTGCGGTCAATGTGATGTTTGTCAGGATGTTGATGCCGGTCGATTTATTGATTTGCTTGAAATTGATGCGGCCTCACGTACCAAAGTCGACGATACCCGAGAAATTCTTGATAACGTTCAATATGCCCCGTCAAGAGGACGTTTTAAGGTTTACCTTATTGACGAAGTGCATATGTTGTCAAAAAGCAGTTTCAACGCGTTATTAAAAACCTTGGAAGAGCCCCCGCAACACGTCAAATTTATTTTAGCCACAACCGATCCGCAAAAACTGCCGGTGACGGTTTTATCCAGATGTCTGCAATTTCATTTAAAAGCATTAACCCCTCAGCAAATTGAGCAAAAGTTAAAAGAAATTTTAACAGCGGAAGAGGTGAGCTTTGAGCCCGGAACCCTCGCGTTATTAGCGAAAGCGGCTCGTGGCAGTATGCGCGACTCTTTAAGTTTAACCGACCAAGCAATTGCTCAGGGTCAAGGTCACCTTAAACTTGATAATTTGCAAGCTATGCTTGGTGGCGTAGATCAATCCTGGATTTATAAGATTTTAATCGCTCTTATAAAGCAACAACCACAAGAACTGCTTTCATTAAGCCAAACCATCGCAAGTTATGCCCCAAGTTATCATCGTTTATTAGCAGAACTGTTGCAGTTATTGCATCAAATTGCAATGTGGCAATTAGTGCCAAATTCGGTGGATGTTGACGAGCAACGTGCCACATTATTGCATAAGTTTGCTAATGCGATGTCACCCCAAGATGTACAGTTGTATTATCAAATTGTGCTAAATGGGCGCAAGGATTTACCCTACAGTGGTGATGAACAAGCAGGTTTTGATATGGTGTTGTTAAGGTTGTTGGCGTTTAAGCCTGCAACGCAAACGGACTTTGTTGACAATCGCCAGCACCCTGATGCTCAACATCAGCAACCACAGTCAGTGGTTGCAAAATCTACTGAACCGACTCCTCAAGATACCGGGGCAAACGAGCCAACACAGACTCGTACTGACGAAGATGACACATCTGCCGTTATAACCACAAATATGGCGACAGAGTCTTTGACCCCATCAGAGACTTTGGCAAGACCAACACCAAGTGAAGATATAAATTCACTTAATGCGCAGCAAGAAGAGCTTGAGTCAATGGCTCAGCAAATGAGCGCAGAGCAGTACACTGACAATGCGCCAATAAAGCCGCAATCTCAATCTGCAGAAGTTGCTCAAAGCCAAGAGCTACTTGATTCAGCACCTGTAGGTGTAGAACAAGAGCATACTGAGCAAGTTACGTCTGATAATGCTAAACCCAGTGCTGCACAAGCGCATTCAAATCCAAGCACTGATACAGAACGATTACTGCAAACTCGCAATCTACTTAGAAGCCGTAAAAAAGCTTCGGAGGGTAGGGCAAAAAAGCCTGAACTGAAGTCTCAACAACCAACGGGTAAAACCGTTGCACCTACGTCAATGTCTGCAACAGAGCACATTGAACAAGTTGAGTCTAACAAGCAACGCGACTCGGCTGTAGAAACAATACCAGAACGTCCTCATGCGAATGAACAAGCTACTAGCCAAGCAATGGAATCGCAAGAAGGGCCTCAGGTTGACACATCGTCTTTTGCCAGTCAGGAGGGCTTTCCTTTAGCTCCTTCATATAAAGTAGAAGCTGAACCAGAGTTAACACAAGCTGATCAAAATATGGTGCAGCCAACCCAAGGGCAATCTGAGGCAGTAACTCTTAATTGGCAACATCGCACGGTGTTTTCTGCAGATACAATTAACCCAAATATTATAACTCGTGCGGCCCAAATAGACTTTTGGGCTCATTTAATTGATGCGATGCAATTGGGCGGTAGAGTTAGGCAGTTGACCTTAAACGCCACCCTAGATGAGAGCAGTAACGCTCAACATTTAATCATTAATTTGGCGCAAAGCTACAGTCATATTAATTCATCTTCTGCTCTGCAAAGTATTCAACAAAGCTATAGTCTGTTAGTACAACATGATGCGCAGGTAGATATTCACATAGTTGAAGATCCTGGTTATACCCCATTGTTGATTCAAAACATTATTGATCAAAAGCGCCATGAAAACGCCATATTAATCATCAAATCCGATGATTTTGTACAACGGATGCAGGGTGAATTTGCTGCTGAGATAGATGAAACATCAATTCAAGCTAAGTAACCGACAAAACAATTAACAATCATCGGCTGATACGATATGATCAGCTCATCAGTTTTAGCCCAAACGAGAGTGTAATTGAGCCATTTTATTGACATTCTTGTTTGGTAAAAGCCTTACTTTAGAGGCATTATTTTCGGAGATTTTATTATGATGAAAGGCGGCATGGGCAATTTAATGAAACAAGCCCAACAGATGCAGGCAAAGATGCAAAAAGCACAAGAAGAAATTGCCAATATGGAAGTAACCGGTGAAGCCGGTGCCGGTATGGTTAAAGTAACGATGACCGGAAACCACAATGTACGTCGTGTTGAAATAGACGAAAGTCTAATGGAAGACGACAAAGACATGATTGAAGATTTAGTCGCTGCAGCCTTTAACGATGCAGTACGTCGTGTTGAAGAAGAAAGCAAAACTAAGATGGGCAGCGTTACTGGTGGTATGCAAATGCCTCCAGGCTTTAAAATGCCATTCTAAGAAAGAACCCCAGATAAATAGCGCCTTATGGCGCTATTTTTTTGTCTGAAAACGAATGTGTATGTTCTTAAGCAATTAAATTTATTGTATCTAATTTGTCTCAATGCGCTTTAAATTTTTATTTTGTAGATAAATAATGGTAAGTTATTAAAGCAATATGTTGCTTGAAAAGGGCCTAAGTTGAAAAGATTAAAAGGGAAATTGATTAAATGGAATGCCGATAAGGGGTTTGGTTTTATCGCTTTGCCAACTGGCGGTCCTGATGTTTTTATTCACATATCTGCTTTTGAAAATAAGCAGCGCATCCCTTCTGTTCAAGATGTTATCACTTTCTCACTAAGCACCGATAAACGTGGCCGGGTCTGTGCGGTAAGTGCAACCTACTCGGGCGAAAAGCTTAAGAAAAAAGAACCTCAAAAAGCCAATCGATTTCCTTACTATCTTTCAATAGGTTTTTTGTTGTTCATTATCGGTGCATACTTCTCCGGCCTGATCACTATTAATCTTTTGTATATCTATTTTGCAACGAGTGTTATCACCTTTATCGCCTACGCCATCGACAAATCAAAAGCAAGGCAAGGACTTTGGCGAACAAAAGAGAGCACACTGCATCTTCTGGCTCTTGCCGGTGGTTGGCCAGGTGCGGCAATAGCACAACAAGCCTTAAGGCATAAATCGAAAAAAGGTGAGTTTCGAGGTATGTTTTGGATCACCGCCTTAATTAATGTCGCATCTCTTGCGTGGTTACTTTCAGACTATGGTGCAGAAGCTTACTTCTTCATAGCTATGCTTTAATAAAGTGTACAAGATTATTAAATAAATCCTCTTACAGTTAATTTGCCAAAAGCCCTGTTTCCAAATGAGGCAACATCCATTTCATCCTAACTGCGCAAAAAATTGACCTCATTCTTGCTCTGGAATTACAGGTATTTGTGAGTAAGGGTCATATCGAGCGTCAGAATATATGCTATGCCGGCCTTAGTTAATATTATTCAAAAGCGCACAGTGTAGACTGATGCTTAGCCATATTAAGTATGCCGACAATACAATCTGTTAAATAACTGCATAAAGATGTTAGGGGTTCATGTCGTTATAGTGAATCTTTTGCTCTATAACAAAATATTATTATTTTGATTATTTTTAATAATTTCACCTAATCTAAGTTCCTCCCTATACTAGCCTCATTCACGCAACAGGCGAATTACTTTTTTTTAGGAACATATATTATGAAAATGAATCACGTAGGCATTATGGTTGGCGATATGGATGTGGCTGTTGAGTTCTACACCAAAGCGCTAGGCTTAAACATTGTAATGAACAAAACCAAAGTGGAAGAAGAACGCGAAACCGCAATTGGTAAAATGTGTATTGCGGTTTTTGGTGAAGGTTTTGAAGGCTTCAATATTGCACATTTAGTTACCTCTGATGGCATAGGTGTTGAATTGTTTGAAATGAAAAACCGTCAAGAACGTCATATTGTTGACTTTACTCGTCTTGGTATTTTCCATTTTTGTTTGGAAACAGATGATTTTGAAGGTGCAATTGCTCGTACAGAAGAGTTTGGCGGCAAAGTGAGAATGGATATTATGCGCTATCACCCTGAAGACGACAGCAAGCCTTATAAAATGGTGTATTTAGAAGACCCATTTGGTAACTTATTTGAATTATATTCACATACCTATTCTGAAACTTATTCTGCTGATTACGAATAAATAACCGTTATATTAATCAGTTCTCTTTAGAATACCGTATAAATTTTAAGCCTCAATTCTCATTTGTTCATAATTGAGAGTTGAGGCTTTGTCATATCCCTTGAGTGTTTATAAGCTCAATAACAAACCTGACTTCATCTCCCTTGTAGTGATTCTTCCTGCTTATTTATGGGTTTTATCTATTTATCGTAACTAAAACCTAAGTTCATGTTATTTAATAAATAAAAAGAAATATGGCTTTGCAATTTAGAGCATAAAATAATTATAAAAATTTTTTAATCAGCAATGGACAATTTTTATTTTGGTATAAACTGAAATGTAAGGGAGAAAAAATATACCAAATTACTTTCACCTAAAAACGACTTGTACCGAATAATAATTAAGGATAGTCATGCTAACACCCAGTTCCGTGCAAACACTCAGCGATGCCAAGCTTATTGTTGAGCAAAAAGGCCTTACTCATGTCAAAGTTGGACTTTTTGATATTGATGGAATAATGCGCGGTAAATACATCAGCAAAGAAAAATTCTTTAGTGCGCTAGAGTCTGGCTTTGGCTTTTGTGATGTGGTGTTGGGGTGGGACAGTAATGATGAGTTATACGATAATGTCGATTATACCGGTTGGCACACTGGCTACCCCGATGCACAGGTTAGAGTCATCCCATCGTCCTGTCGAGCATTACCGTATGAAGACAATATGTTGCTGTTTTTATTAGAGTTTGAACAAGAAGCTGGCAGTATTTGTCCAAGAAATGTTTTAAAGAGAGTATTAGAGCGTTGCCATAATATGGGCTATGTTCCCTTCGCTGGATTTGAATACGAATTTTTTCTATTTGATGAAACACCTGAATCCGTGCGAGCCAAAGGATTTAAGAATTTGACGCCATTTACGCCAGGCGCCTTTGGTTATTCAATGCTAAGAAATTCAGTACATAGCGAGAAATATCACAGTTTGCTGGCCTTATGCGAGACCATGAACATACCTATCGAAGGCATCCATACAGAAACAGGTCCTGGAGTTTTTGAAGCTGCACTGACCTATGACCATGCTAAAAAAGCAGCAGACAATGCGGCTTTATTTAAAACGTTCACTAAAGTTTGGGCTCAACGCCAGCAATTAATGGCAACTTTTATGGCTAAATGGAATGAAACGTTACCCGGGCAAAGTGGCCATATTCATGTGTCTTTAACCGACGAGCAGGGCCAATCGGTTTTTTACGATGCTAATAAACCACACAACATGAGTGATACTCAGCGTCATTTTCTGGCCGGCCAACAACAATTGATGCCTGAATTTTTGGCGATGATTGCCCCAACGATCAATAGCTATTCTCGCATGGTGCCGGGACTTTGGGCCCCTCTTGACGCCAGTTGGGGGGTCGAAAATAGAACCACTTCTTTGCGGGTGATTCCCGGTAGTCAAAAGTCACAGCGTATTGAATATAGAATAGGCTCAGCCGATGCCAATCCCTATTTAGCATTAGCGGCAGCTTTAGCATCAGGCCTTTATGGCATTGAGCACAAGCTTGAGCCGTTAGCACAAGTCAAAGGCAATGCTTATAAACAAACATTGCCTGAGCAAATTATCCTCCCCAATACCCTCATGGAATCCGCCATGCGTATGAAACAATCTAAAACAGCCAAAGAGATGTTTGGTTCTGCTTTTGTTGATCATTTTGTCGCGACGCGAGAGTGGGAAGAGCGAGCATTTCGTAAGCACGTGACTGATTGGGAATTAAACCGTTATTTTGAAATCATCTAAGGTAAAGCTATGGTGGCATTAGAAACTAGAAAACAAATTACCTATTCACCTATTGATGGTCGAGTGTATGTGGAACGTGAACTGGCGGATGAAGTTCAAATTCAACAAGTTATCTCACGCTCGGTAACAGCACAAAGGTCGTGGAAAAAAACCAGTTTGGCTCAACGTAAAGCCATTTGTCTTGCTATGCTCGATGCGTTTGTTGCTAATAGTGACGAAATAGCAACACAACTGTGTTGGATGATGGGTCGTCCAATTCAATATTGCAAAGGCGAAATTAATGGGGTTATTGAGCGCGCTAAATACATGATAGAGGTCGCCGAAAACGCTCTAGAACCCATACAATTGGCACATAAACCAGGCTTTGACCGATACATTACCCGAGAACCATTAGGGGTGGTATTTGTTATCGCACCTTGGAATTACCCTTACCTTTGTGCCATTAACACCATTATTCCTGCAATTATGGCCGGTAATAGTGTCATTTTAAAGGCATCGGCACAAACACCACTTTGCTCTGAGCAATTGGCGGTTGCCTTTGCCAAGGCTAAATTGCCCCCCGATGTTTTTCAATACTTACATTTAAGTCATGAAGCAACCACCGCCATTTTAGAGCATGCGCCGATTCATTATGTAGCCTTTACCGGATCGGTTGAAGGCGGAAAAATTATTGAACGCGCAAGTCGCGGTCGATTTATTGGGGTAGGGTTAGAACTTGGCGGAAAAGATCCCGCTTATGTCCGTGCCGATGCCGATATCGATCATGCGGTTGAGACCTGTGTCGACGGTGCTTTTTTTAATTCTGGTCAGTCTTGTTGTGGTATTGAGAGAATTTATGTTGCCGAAAGTGTGTACGATGAATTTGTTGAAAAAACCGTGGCTAAGGTAAAGGCGTACAAACTTGGACGTCCTGATCAAAAGAAAACAACGTTAGGGCCTATGGTTTCGGCTAAAGCTGCTGACTTTGTGCGTAATCAAATTTCACAGGCTTTAGCGATGGGGGCAAAACGACATATAAACCCAATGGATTTTGCCATGGATAAACCTGGTTCACCGTATCTGGCACCACAAGTTTTAACCAATGTTAACCATCGCATGCGGATCATGACCGAAGAGTCCTTTGGTCCAGTTGTAGGGATCATGAAAGTGAGCAATGATCAACAAGCCATTGACTTAATGAATGACTCGCCATTTGGTTTAACCGCGTGCGTTTTTAGTCGAAACGTAGAACAAGCAACAGCCATCGGCGAACAACTTGATACTGGGACGTTTTTTGTCAATCGATGTGATTATCTCGATCCTGGACTGGCGTGGACTGGGGTCAAAAATTCTGGCCGAGGCTGTACTCTTTCTGTTTTGGGTTATGATGCGTTAACCAGACCAAAATCGTTTCATTTAAAGCTACCGTCCTAAGGAGCGAAATGCAATTCAAACACCTTGATGCGAACTGGCATTTTCCTACCAATATTCGACAGGGCATTGGTCGGTTCCAAGAGCTCGCTGAATGTTGCGCTGAGCTTGGTATCAAAAAGCCACTGATTGTTACAGACCCAGGGCTTGCTAAACTTGATTTCATCAAAAAGGCTGAACAAGTTTGTCAAGGTGCGGGTATAACTTCTGGGGTGTTTTCACAAGTAAGCTCAAATCCTACCGAAGAAAATGTGCAAGCGGGCACTGAGATATTTCATCAAGGTAGCCATGATGGGGTAATCGCCTTGGGTGGTGGGTCGGCTCTAGATGCTGGCAAGGCCATTGCACTTATGGTTGGGCAAAATAGACCGCTATGGGATTTTGAAGATAAGAACGATAATTACAAGCGCGTCAATGTTCGAGCTATGGCGCCGGTTATTGCCGTCCCAACCACCGCGGGTACGGGCTCAGAAGTCGGCCGAGTAGCGGTGATAACCGATCCAAAAGCGAAGTGTAAACGACTTATTTTTCATCCCAATATAATGCCTAAATTGGTGATATTAGATGCCGAACTCACGTTAGCTCTGCCAGATAAATTAACCGCTGCCACCGGTATGGATGCCTTATCACATGCCCTTGAAGCCTATTGTGCTACGTATTTTCACCCGATGGCGCAAGGTATTGCGCTTGAATCGATTCGACTTATTAAACAGTATTTACCTCGAGCATATGCCAATGGCCAAGACGTGGAAGCGCGGTGCAAAGTATTAGTTGCTGCAACAATGGGCGCCACGGCGTTTCAACGAGGGCTAGGCGCAATGCACGCATTGGCTCACCCACTAGGCGCTATATACAACAGTCATCATGGCTTATTGAACGCTATCTTGATGCCATATGTGTTAAAAGCAAACCAAAGCAAAATTGAGCAGCCTGTTACCCGACTTGCTCAGTATTTGGATTTACCTTTGGCCACCTTCGATGGTTTTCTAGATTGGGTATTATCTTTGAGGCATCAATTGGATATACCAGATACATTGGCGCAAATAGGAATCGATTTAAGCCAAGCTGAAATCGTTGCCAAGATGGCAATCGCCGATCCGTCTGCAATGGGTAACCCTATTTGTTTATCACAACAACAATATCACACACTTTTTGAATCGGCGGTGCTAGGACGTCTGTAATATGAGGGTGATTTTGACCGTTTTTATGCCAATGCTTGGGCAAAATGAGGCAAGCCTGCGCTGTTACACTAACCGGGTTTATAAGCCGTTAAAGCGAGGTGAGTGATGAAAGTCGGTGTATTGCTTTGTGATCATGTACAAGAACATTTGCAACCTCAACATGGCGATTACTCGCAGATGTTCGAATCTTTGCTGTTATCCGTCGACCCAAAATTGCAAATAACATTTTATGATGTGACCCAACAACATTTTCCCATTAGCCTTGATGAGTGTGATGTGTACATAAGTACAGGGAGTAAGTATGGGGTGAATGAGTCACATAGCTGGATAGACAATACACGTAAATTTATTAAGTTATTGTTTGTCAAAAATAAAGGTTTTGCGGGCATTTGTTTCGGTCATCAATTAATCGCCAAAGCCCTTGGCGGCAAGGTAGAAAAATCTGCTAACGGCTGGGGCATAGGGGTTGCAAAGACTGAGATAATTAACCCCCAAGATTGGATGATACCTTTTCAACCCCAGTTAAAATTAGCCGTAAGTCATCAAGACCAAGTCGTTCGTTTACCGCCAAATTGTCAAGTGCTGATGAGTAGCACATTTTGCCCCTATGCTATGATCCAAGTAGATAAGCACTTTTTAGGCTTACAGGGCCACCCAGAATTTTCAAAACAATACCTACATGATTTAATGCTGAGCAGGCACAGTATCATCCCTAAAGAACCATATCAAAGCGGTATTAAATCGTTAGAGCTTAGCCTTGACGGGCAATTAGTGATGGGCTGGGTGATTGATTTTTTAAAATCTACGCTTATTCGGTAAAGCAAACTTTGCTCATTGAACTTCTCAGCATCTGATCGCGTATTAAAAGCTGTGATGATTTAAACATGTGCAGCAGCGCATGATAACAGCAGCTGTGATAACGCCAATGTTCACTTTGTCGTTATCTAATAACCTGAGGCAAGATATGGCAACACGCATCGGTGTGTATTTATTTACCAATGATTTAAGAACGTATGATAACCTGTTGCTCGCAAAGGCAAGCCAAGAGGTCGATCATCTTATATGTGTATATTGCATGGTGCCGATGTCACCATTTATTAAGCACTTTTCATTGCAAACCGACTTTGGAACCAGCCGATTACAATTTTCAAAGCAATGCTTACATCAGTTAAACGCAGCCCTCAACCGTCTTGGTAACAAACTCTATGTTTGCCCAGATCTACCGACAAGAACGTTAGAGAAAATATTGTCGCAATATCAAATTACCGACTTTTACTGCACTGCCCATAGCGGCTGGGATGAAAGGTCAAGCGTTGATTATATTGAGCAAAACCATCCTAATATTCACATTCATTTGGCATCATTAACGAGCTTGTTCAAGCAGCAACAACTCCCGTTTAAAGCTCAAGATTTGCCGAAGACTTTTAGCCAATTTAGAAAACAACTTGAGATCCTTTTACCAACTATCCTAAGGACTTCTGAATTAGCGTATTCGTCTTTATTTTCACCTCTTGAGCAGGCATTGCCTAAATCTTTACCGGTGCAATTAAAGCAAGTTGAACTAAGTATAACCAAAGCCAAGCCGCTTAACTTTCAAGGAGGGGAACAAGCGGGTATAGAGCACTTACAGGGCTATTTTGCCAGCAACCATGCTAGCCGCTACAAGCAAACCCGCAATCAACTTGACGGCATGAGTTATTCGACTAAGTTTTCACCTTGGCTTGCACACGGTTGTATATCGCCAAAGCAAGTGTATTGGCTGCTCAAGCAATATGAGCAAGATAATGGCGCAAACGACTCCACCTACTGGATTTTGTTTGAGCTTCTGTGGCGAGAATATTTTTATTGGTATGCCATTGCGTATGGGCGCAAATTATTCAAATTTTCGGGGATTGCAAAGACAAGGCCTTTAACCAGCTTTTATGCGCAACGTTTTGTTATGTGGAGCCAGGGGCAAACCTCATATCCATTAGTAAACGCGTTTATGAACCAACTAAATAGGACAGGTTTTATGTCTAACCGTGGGCGACAAATTGTGGCGAGTTGCCTTATTCACGAATACCAACTGGACTGGCGCTATGGCGCCGCGTATTTTGAAAGCCAACTGATTGATTACGATGTGGCATCAAATTGGGGAAACTGGCAATACATAGCTGGTGTGGGTGCTGACCCGCGTGGCGGCAGGCACTTTAATTTAAACAAACAACAGCAAATGTACGATTCCAATAGCACCTTCATCAATAAATGGCAGGGCAATTGTCACCACCAAGGGCGCGAACATATTGACCTTGTCGACTGGCCTATATCAGCAAAGCAGTTGAGTCTGGACTTAGAATGAAATACAAAACCTTACGCTTAATTTTAGGCGATCAGCTCAATGGCGAACACAGTTGGTTTAGTCAAGTTGACGACAACGTACTCTACCTTAGCGCCGAGCTTAAACAAGAAAATACTTATGTCAGTCACCATATTCAAAAAGTATGTGCTTTTTTTACCGCGATGGCACAATTTGCCAAAGAACAACAAGACAAAGGTCATCATTATGTGCACCTAACACTTGATGATACCGAGCCATTTGCAGACTTAAATGCACTTATCTGTCATTATGCTGGCAAAGTGGATGCGCAAAACTTTCAATATCAGCGTCCAGACGAGTTTCGATTGGCTGAACAGTTACGAGCTCTTACTTTAGAAAATACCCAAGTTCAGCAAGTTGAGAGCGAGCATTTTCTCCTGCCCTTTGCCGATATAGCAAAAGAGTTTCGACCTGGCAAACACGTCAAAATGGAATTCTTTTATCGTCGGATGAGAAAGCGTTTTGAGGTGTTGGTAGAAGACGGTAAACCAGTAGGCGGTAAATGGAATTTTGACAGCGCCAATAGAAACAAGCTAAAACCTGTCGACCTAGATGCCTTACCAGGGCCCTTGTTATTTAGTCACAATATCAGCGCCATTAAAGACCGGTTAAAAAGGCATAATATTAAGACCATTGGCAAGGTGAGTGAAAGTTTAATCTGGCCGACAACGCGCAACGAAAGCCTGGAACTTTTACACCATTTTTGTCAGCTTTGTTTACCTTGTTTTGGGCGCTTTCAGGATGCGATGACCGCAAACAGTAAGGCAAAATGGAGCTTGTATCACAGCCGATTATCGTTCTCATTAAATGCTAAACTTATACACCCTTGGCAAGTGATTGATGCCGCGCTTGCTGAGTTTAAGCGTAATGAGTCAATCGATATTGCTCAGGTTGAGGGCTTTATAAGGCAAATATTAGGCTGGCGCGAGTACATAAGAGCCGTTTATTGGGCCAACATGCCAGCTTATGCGAAGAAAAATTATTTTAAAGCGAACAATTCATTGCCTGAATTTTTTTGGCATGGAAAAACCAATATGCATTGTGTCCAACAAGCGATTACCCAATCTCTTGATTATGCATACTCGCATCATATTCAACGTTTGATGATCACCGGCAATTTTTCCTTACTTACCGCGATAGATCCTAAACAGGTTGATGCTTGGTACCTTGGTATTTACGTCGATGCCATTGAATGGGTTGAAATGCCTAATACCCGAGGTATGGCACTGTTTGCCGATGGGGGGATTGTCGGTACTAAGCCTTATGCCGCCAGCGGTTCGTATATTAATAAAATGAGTGATTATTGTAAACGTTGTCATTATGACGTAAAACAACGAACAGGCGATAAATCCTGTCCATTTAACAGCTTATATTGGCACTTTATGAATAAGCACCGTAAGCAACTTGATGTCAATCCAAGGGTAGGGATGATTTATCGTACTTGGGATAAAATGGAAAAATCAATCCAAGATCAAATCATTAAAACCGCAAAAGTCTATCTAAATGATCTTAATAGGCTGTAGAACATTTGCATATAGTTCAAGATAGGATGCGCAGCTTTGCTAACATTGCTCTGTTTATGTTCAGTGAAAACTTGAGCTAAAATCAAGCAACAACACTTCTGCATTGCTACTTGATTTTATATGAAAGTTAAATCACGTTGATGTTGATTTACTGTTTTTGAAAAAACGGGTAATCGGTTAACCCTTTTTCATCGCCACCAAATAATGTCTGTGGATTGTGTTGTGCTAATGGGTAGCCATGTAAAATACGCTCTGGTAAGTCGGGATTAGCCACAAACGGTCGACCAAAACCTATCATATCTGCTAAACCTTGCAAAACAGCATCTGTCGCTTTATTAGCATCATAACGACCTGCATAAATAATCACCCCATCAAATGCTGCCCGAATAGCGTGTTTGAACTCGATGGGGGTGTTAGGAGCATCCTCCCAGTCTACTTCAGCAATATGTAAATAAACGATGTTATGTTTATTTAATAAGGCTGCCGCTGCGGTATAGGTTTCAACTGGGTTGTCATCTACTGTACCGTTTAAAGACGTAAATGGTGCAAGACGCACACCCACTTTATCGGCGCCAATGGCATCGACCATAGCGGTTACCACTTGGTCTAAAAATCGTAAGCGATTTTCAACACTGCCACCGTATTCATCTGTGCGGTTGTTGGCTTGTGAATCAATAAATTGATTGACTAAATAACCATTAGCTGCGTGTAACTCAACCCCATCAAAGCCTGCGTTTATGGCATTTAACGCCGCTTGACGATACTGGTCGATAACCTCGTTAATATCGTCTTTACTCATTTCACGGGGCTCAACTACATCAACAAAGCCTGGCTCATCAGTGCCGTTGTCGATAAAAACTTTGACCCCTTCGGCTTTTATCGCAGAAGAGGAAATAGGTTGTTCACCACCAATATTGTCTGGGTGGGTCACTCGGCCAACATGCCATAATTGCGCGAAAATAGTGCCACCTTGAGCGTGCACAGCCGTTGTAACTTTTTGCCAACCAGCGATTTGTTGGTCACTGTAGATACCCGGTGTCCAAGCATACCCTTGGCCCATTGGTGAAATTTGCGTACCCTCAGCTATCATTAAGCCAGCCGATGCTCGTTGAGCATAATAAGTTGCCATCATTTCGTTTGCGATATTACCAGGTTGTGAAGCACGAGATCGGGTCATAGGTGGTAATACAATGCGATTCTTTAGGGTGATATTGCCTAATTTTACCGGGTTAAATAATACATTTTTCATCATTTATGCCTTTAAATTAATCTTCTTGAATCAGTTCAATCTGGTAACCGTCTGGATCTTTAATAAATGCAATATGAGTACGCCCGCCTTTTAAAGGACCTGGTTCGCGAGTCACCTTGCCACCTAAAGCTTTGATCTGATCACAAGTTGTATAAATGTCGGCAACGCCTAACGCAACATGACCAAAAGCATTACCCATGTCGTATTGTGTCGTATCCCAGTTATAGGTTAACTCGATGGTTGAAGCACCTTCTTGATCGTCGTAACCAACAAACACAAGAGTGTATTTATACTGTGGATTGTCAAAGCGACTTAACTCTTTCATGCCCAAAACTTGGGTATAAAACGCAATCGATTTATCCAAGTCCGTGACTCGGATCATGGTGTGTAAAATTTTCATAAGTGACCTTATTAAAAGGGGGTCTAATGACCATACATAGCAATACTCGTATTGAATTGCTTGCAAAAGAATGAGGACAGTTTAATGATAAATTAAGGTAATAAGAAATTATTAAAACTTATTACCTTAATAATTTTACGTTATTGATTAAGGTGGGCACTAACCTTTCTATGTACTTTTGTTGGGTTATCACAATAATCACTAACCGTTCGCCCACTTTGTTGATGACTCTCTCGTTGCACTTTGAATAGCGTAGGGCATTTGCTATTGGTAAAATTGCCAATAATACTTGGTAGATAGTTTGGCATAAAACTTGGTTAGACCAATTTTCTAAACAGCCTTAAAAACCAAAGGGCTGAAGGTATAAAAGCGCAGATGAGAAGCCATATTTTCCAACTTACTGTTTTGCTGATACTGACATTTAATTCAGCTCTGATTTTTGCTCAACAATCGCCTGATGTAGAAGAGTACAGTAAGTATGTAAATATTACGTTTGAAATACATGGCTTAGGTCAGTCGGTTGAGTTACTGCAACAATCCTCACAATCACTGGCGATAGCAATGAAAAATTTAGAAAACAATAAGTCCAATTTCAGCTCTGAAGACTTAAAGCGCATCGAAATTATTGCTAGCAAGATGGAATTGATGTCCAAAAATATTGACCAAACAGTACAAGATGCCAATGGGTTAATTAAAAATGCTAAAGACCCTACGGTTGAACTCGTATCTAGTGTGATCGCCGAAACCAAGCGCCAAGCAATAGACCCCATCATGACCTCGATGCAAACAACGGCCCTAGAGTCGGTTGATAATATTAAGTGGGCTTTAATTTGGGTAGGCGGGGTGTTCTGTTGTATCTTGATTATTTTTACTCTTATTATGGTGAATACTTTAAATAAGCTACATAAGATAATGACCATTGCACAAGGTGCAATGCAACAAGGGGAATTTGTTTTTCGTTTGAAAGAAGATCCAGAACAACAAAAACGATCCTAATGTTTCTTCACTAGACGGTCTTAATTGGCCATTGTAAGTTGGTCTAATTGACAAAGCTTATGCCGACAGACTCAATGCCTTCATAAGCTAAGTTTTAACATTAATGACGACTCGCTTTAGCCGTTATCAAAAAGTTCGTTTATAACTAACACCCAAATACGTATTGTTGTAATTGTTATCAATGGTGCCAGGCAACAGTATCAAAGGTAATGTCGCGACATCGGCGTTGTGATAAAAATAATCGGCGTCGTTGTTACGCTCATAAATCAGCTGGGCTTTAACACTTTGCTGTGCTGAAATGACATAATCTATATACATGTCGACCCTGTGTTGAGTGTAATCGCTATCAGGGTATGTAGAATAGTCTTGATTGCGCTTTTGGGTGATTGATTGCGCTACATTTCCTTTGCTGTACTGATAATCAAGCCCTAGGCTAAGAACATCGTCAATTAAGGCTGGAAATTCAACGCTAAAGCCAAACTGGTCGGTATCATTGCTGGTTTGACCATACCAATTAGCTTGGCTTAAGTTGTCACTGCCTGCTTCCTCATAGCTGATTTTTTGAATTGCATAATAGACATGCCAATCTAACAATTCTGTAAAACCATTAACCGATAATTCGGCCCCTTTATCCTCGCCTTTTTGTAAACCAATTTGGGTGTCTTTGTAGTCGTCTTGCGCATAAAAGCTTGATAGCTCAAGTGTAATCCCAGAGTCAAAGCTATAACCAAGCCAAGAATTCACTTGATGTCGATGTTTGTTGGCCAAATTAAAACGGCGCAACTTTTGATTTTGCGCGCTTGTGGTGTAGGGACTGTCTTTAAATGAAGAGCCATCACGCAGGCTAAAAGCATAGTCTAGGGTAAGATCAAATTGGTCAAAGAACGTTTCTTTAACACTGACAGTGTAGGTTTGCTGGTCAATTTGATCGCGCATTTGGTTCGGCCGATCTTTATTTTCAAAAGCCGCAGACACACTCACATTGGCCCAATCCAAATGCTTAAACTGAGAGCTTAGTTTGATCTTTGCATCACGATAGTCATATAAACGGTTATATTTTTCACCAACTTGAATTCGCTGAGAGTTATTATTTCGTTCTCTATAACTGGCATTGGCACTGAGTTTTAGATCGCGAGAATAACGATGAGATACGTTCAATTTAACATTGGTTTGTTGTATCTCACCATCAAGGCTATCGTGCGAAGGCGCCAAAGTGGTGGTTAAGAATGGCATATCCTGCTCAGTAAGAGCATACTGTCCAGCAAAATAGTATACGGTTTTTTGATCACGATAACGAAGCTTTAAAGCCAATTGATGGTATTCATTATCAGGGGCTAAGGCGGTAAATTTCGATGTCAAATCAAATGGATTTTGCCAATTTACTTGAGTGTACTCGTTGTCAAAATCGATGTAGTCATAAGAAATATCGGTAAGCAGATTGTTATCAAAGTAGCTTAAACCCGTTGATACCCTTGTTGTGGTGTAGTCTATGGGATTGAACAAGGTTGTTACCGAATAATTGGCTAACGCTGACAATAGATGTTTACCTTCTTTCTCTTCTTGGCTGACATTAAGCCTAGGTCGCCAAGGAGAATGACTTTGATAACGGTAACTGGCTTGAAGCGTTTTGCGCATGGATTCTAAGTTAATATGATTTAAGGCATCATTTAGGCCCGTCATATTTTGTGTATTATAGGCTGGTTGCCAGTTAGAGGGTAAACCCTGAGTGTTACTCATCCTGATAAAAGGCGTTTGCCCTGAGTTACCATAATAACGAGGGAGTTCATCGTAGCTGATCTCAAATTTAGACCCCGCATAATAGCCTAAGCGCAATCCGGTATTTAAACCTGGATTATCGCGGTCACCATCAAGACCTAAAAACCAAAATTGTGCGTATTTATCCGGTTTTTTATAGTTAAGTCGAATACCTGTATCAACATTAAAGTCGGAATTAAGGTCAATGATGTTGTTAAACACGGGTTCATCATTGGTAATATAACCTGCACCTAAGCGCCATTCACCAGACCATGTTGCAGGGGTAATACAGTATTCACATTGCCATTTTTTGGTTTTTACTTTACTAAGATCAACCTTATCAATGCCAAAGTCAGCGGCTGTACTATGGCAAGCAATTAATATAGATATTGTCAAAAAAGAAAGTGATGTTTTCATAATGTCTATGCTCGTTTTATTTGCTGAACAAATCACCCGTCGGGTGATTAGAGCCATGAATTTGGTTATGACAATTCAAACACGATTTACCTTGCACTCGCACTCCAACGGCTTCAACATACGCCGCACTGGTGTGGCCCACAGAAGAATGGCATTGCTGGCAAAGTTGCGGTACTCGACGTTTTAATAGCATCGCATTGTTGGCACCATGGGGTTCATGACAATTGCTGCAATCTTCAATCACAGGTTCATGCTCCCATAAGAATGGGCCTCGCTTTTCGCTATGACACTCTATACAACTGTCATTTACTGTGGCGGCGATTAATGAAGCATCATTTAGGGAGTCATGCGGGTTATGACAATCGCTACAGACTTGTCGATCATTCTTGATGGGATGGGCAGAGCGTTTGTGAATGTCAATTTTTTGCTTGGTATGACAGCTGGTGCATTGCTTATTTTGGCTGGTTTTAACCAGCATAGGATCATGCAGTTCATGTACTTTATGACAATCACTGCAAGCAACATCGTTGTTGTTATGTTCGCTGTTAAACCAGCCCATTTGTTGATGATCGTTTTGATGACAACCTAAACAAACAGAGTTTTTTAACTCGCTGGTGACGTAAGAGTTTTTAGCAAAATCAATCATCGGTTCTCGATCTTGACCTTTTCTTGGACGTTTATCATGTCGCCCTAAAGGGCCATGGCATGACTCACATTGTAATTTGCTAAAAGGGCCAAGTTTATCTGTTAAGCCACCGTGGCGATTAGTGAAGATGCCTGTGCTGTCTATATCCGATTCTTGGTCATGACATTTTAAGCAACTGTCGGCGCCTTTCTTTGAGTAATCACCTTGTTCAAATTTTTCAATCAGCAGCTCTAAACGTTGTTGATCAGTCATTTCGCTGGCGTCGTCATTGGCATATGCCTGAAAGATGACAGCGCAGGCCAATGCCATTAGGAGGATGCCTTGATGTAATGGGGTTAACCAATGCCGAGTTTTCATTTTCCTTTACCCTGTTTTTAAACTGCTAAATTTGGATGCTGTGATTATTGATTTACCAATTGTGTTATTTGCTCGCTGTTATTGGGGTGTTAAGCCATGTTTTACATCAACCCCAACTAAATCGCCCAGCGCATGACAATCACTGCATGTTTCGCTATTTTGTGCAGCTGCCATATTATCGGCACCAAATACCGCATTGCCGATTTGCAACATATGCGCGATTAGGTTTTTTTCATCGTCATTTAGCGCAAACGGTTGACCGTCATTATCTAATAAAGGCTCACCTGCTTGAGTGAGTAATTGCCCTTGGGCAGAGATCAAGCCAGGGCTTACCCGCAGATGACAAGAACTGCACACTACTGTAATAGGACTGGTGTAAACCCTTGGGGCAAAAATGCCAGTGGTTGTGGTGTAAGATGGTCTTGGATTTTGCTGCAATGGCAAGTTGATTTGACTGCGTTGATGACAGGTATCGCAATTACTTAGATTCGCTGGGTAGCCTTCAACGCCATGGCCTCCGTCAGCAAAGGCATTATTTGCGTGTAACTTGTGTACCTGAAATTTTAAATCGCCAGGACGACCGGTATAAAACGATACCCGAGTGGCGTTATGGCAACTACTGCATTGGGTAAAATCTGTCGCCGCATGAGTGTTGGTTTCTTCCATATGCACTTGTAATTCGCCATGGCATTGATTACAGCCATTTATATCGGCGCCTATTTTGGGCTGATAAGTGCTTGATTCGGTTAAGCTGGTTAAATCATAAAAACCGTTTGTGACCATCGAGGGGACCCGTTCTATATCGGCATTGTCATCGCTACAGGTAATAAGAGCACTGGTATTAGAATCAATGCAAACACTTGTGTCTGCAAGCGTCACGCTTAACACCCCAAACGATAAAATCTCTTTATTATTAAGGGTGCTGGTATTCCATGAGCAAACAAACTCTCCAGTTGTATCATTGCTTTTACATTCACTTAATGGCACTTGAGCATCGGTTGGGGCTATATCTCCAAATGGATCGTAAGCGGCCTGATAACCTTGTCCATTGTCCCAGTTAACTAAGACAAGTGGATCGGCCCAAAGGTACGCTGATATTTCGGATAAATCCTTAACTTTGTTCTTGTTATTTAAAATTTCTATCGTGATGTCAATGCTCGGGGACAGACCATCTGTAAAGGCAATGCCTGTAGGCGTAAAGCTTATGGTTTGGGCCGTTTGTTTGTTTTGTTGTACGGTTTGTTGATGAAATTGATTGACCTCTGCCGACTGGCCAACGGCATGGCATGTTGAACAATCTTCTGAGCCAATCTCAAACGCTGCTTGATGCACTTGCATGTACGGGTTGTCTGTCAACATTTGTTGATTAAATGCGATGTTATCGTGACATCCACCACAAGCTTCTATACTGGCAAAAGTCTGCCAGTTATTACCATCGTCGGTTGCTTTAGCGAGAATGGCATCGTCATTGGCTTTGTCTACAATGCCGACATGACATGTTGTGCACTGTCGGATGTCTTGAGGGTAATGTACACCTGAGACAATGCCAGAGTTGTTTTGAGCATACGTATGGGCTCTGTTTCGAAAGCCATAAATGGTGTAGTTTGCGCCATCTCCTTGTGCTTTTATCCCAGCTAAGTTAGCACCCATATGTATTTTATGGATCATGGTACGAAAATCTAATGACTCGTTGCTAATGGGCTCTGTTGAACCAGGATTGTGACAGGTGACGCAGTACTTAGTATCCACGCGATTGCCACCGTGAAAGGCCAGATTTTGATGACACTGATTGCAATTTTCTATTGCGACAATGTTTCTGGTTAATTGGATGGTCTCACCAGATGGTACAAAGTCATAACTGACGTTGTAGGGAGGGGTGTTGTCACTGGCTCTGATCTCAATAACAAGTCGGTGAGTTAAATTTTCCTCAAAGGGAATTTTTTCACCGCTTAGCGGATCCGTTGCATTTAAGACATCGCTTGCAAAAATATATCGGTAAGAGCCATCGTTGTTATCGATAAAAGTGCCATCACGCTCATTGGTTGCTTGAGTGGCAGGCTTTGATTGTGGAAATTGTTCAGTTTCATCTTTAATTCGATTGATATAACTTTGCCATTGAGATGCTCTGCCATTGGCGCCAGGGATTAATTTAGCCAAAATGTAGCGATGATCAGTTAAGCCAGTGACAGGATTTCCATCAGCATTGGTGACGGTATATTCAACGCTAACAGCATCATCAACTTGAACGTTTAAAATTTCAATATTAAACCTTGAAGCAGTGGTTCCTGTGGTTACATTTTCAGTAACACCAGCGTTAGGGGGGCTACTACTATCATCACCCGAGCACGATGTTAATAAACCAACAAAAACCAAGCTTGCGAAAAAGCGACACCCACATTTAACGTGTGTTAGCAACCCGAGTTGTTTATCCATATTCCCACCCTGAACACCTTTTTGACCATACCTAATTAGCTCTAGTCGTTTGCTCTAGCCCTAAATTTTAGCCCTAAACTTTAATTGTGAATGAATCTAAAGTTGTTGTTTTTAAAGGCTTATTTTATTTTGTTGTATTGTATTTTGATACAAACCTTTAAGGTCAACGGCTAAGTCTTTTGCGCTTAAGTCTAGAATGAAATCATCAAATTTAAAGTAATACTAAGTTATTAATACCTGATCAGAGGCTAAAACTTGAACAAAATCAGAAAATTAATTGTGATTTTGACGATTTGTTTGTTCTCGATCAAACTTTTGCTAATGAACAAAGATTAACCATGTTAAAAAGGTTGCGAGTTGTGAACCGCGTTAACTAAACTAGAATTGTCTACTTATTAAGCGCAAACGTTGTGTTTAATTACAGTCAATTTTAAAGGTTAAGGTATGTATATGAACAAATTTCGCATTTTACTTACTGTGGTTTTATTCGGTGTTACTGGGCATCTTCAGGCGTCAATGGAGGATATTATTGCATCGTGCAATGATTGCCATGGACCGGATGGGGTGAGCCAACACTCGGATGTACCAACCATCGCTGGTTATTCTGAAGCTACGATTTATGACATGATGTTTGCTTTTGTTGATCAAACTCGCAAAGAAATCAGTTCAAAATACCGACATGGAGATACCAGCCGGCCAGAAAAATCCATGGTTGCTATCGCTAAAGAGCTAACCGAAGAGCAAATAGAAGCCTTAGCTGTTCATTACAGTCAGTTAGAATTCGTGCCAGCCAAACAAGAGTTTGATGCTGCTTTAGTCTCTGCAGGTGAAAAGTTACACGAGAAACAATGTCAAAAATGTCATGAAGACGGCGGTTCATCTCCAGACGATGATGCGGGCATCCTAGCCGGTCAGTGGTCTGATTACTTAAGACAAGTTTTTACGCATTACCGAAACGATGAACGAGCAAGTGAAGAAGAAATGATCAAAAAGGTTAAGGAATTGTCCGATCAGCAAATTGATTCACTTATTGCCTACTATGCCAGTATGCAGTAACGGCAAGAAAGTTTTTACAGGAACTTATTTTATAGGGACTTAGGTTCCCTAAAAATGAAAGGGAAAACGGTGATTTACTTTGCTCCTATTTGAACCAAAGCATTTCACCTAAATGTAATAGTATTGAGTCGCCCAACTCGTAGTTTTTGATGTCCATGGAGTGACTCTACTTAAGCAGTTTATTTTGCAAGACTATATGTATGTGGGGGAACCATGAAAATAAGAACGAAATGGCGGCAATGTGGCTTAATATTTTTATTAGGCTTAACTCTTGGGACCGTTGGTTGTGACGGCGATGATGGGGCACAAGGCCCAGCAGGGCCAGCAGGCGAACAAGGACCTGCAGGTGAACAAGGACCTGCGGGTCCAACAACGCCATCTGCGACACCCATCCCATCAACTTTAACCGGGGCGTTTACCAATGCCCAGGTTGCTGATGATGGCACCCTAACGGTTACGTTTACTTTAGATGGAGACAAGGCTCCATATTCAGGACTATCAGCCAGCAATGTAAGGTTTACGGTTGCGAAATTAATGCCGGGTGAAAACGGTGATGCCAGTGCATGGCAAAGCTACATTAACAAACTAGAAATAGCACCCGCTAACGATACCGAAAACCCAGATAGACCAGGCCCTGGCACGGTCGATCAAGTACAAGCCACTTATGAAAGCGGTGGTGATTTTGTCGATAATGGTGATGGTAGTTATACCTACACTTTCGCCGCGAATCTAGGCGCAGTTGAAACGCCGCTAGCCGTTAGTTGGGAGCCTGAGCTCACTCACCGCGTCGGTATGCAAATCAGCGGGGGTGGTTATCCGGTGGTAAATGCAACTCATGATTGGCAACCTTCAACCGGTGCTATTGATGGTATTTTTACCCGCAATATGGTCATTGAAGAAAACTGTAATCAATGTCATGGTGAGTTGGCCATTCATGGTGGTGGTCGGGTCGACACCGCATACTGTGTAACGTGTCATAACCCTGGTTCTGTGGATGCCAACAGCGGTAATTCCGTCGACTTTAAAGTGATGGTGCATAAGTTACATATGGGGGCTGACTTACCAAGCTCAAATAATGAAACCCCCGATGACGATTACATCATTTGGGGGTATCGCGATGGTGAGCATAACTACTCTGAGTTGCCATTTCCGCAAGATATACGTAATTGTTCAAAATGTCACAATGAAGAATTGGCCGAAACACCTGATGCACACAATTGGCTAATGGTACCCACCATTATGGCGTGTGGATCTTGTCATGAAAATGTCAATTTTGAAACCGGTGAAAATCACGTCGGTGGTCCACAACTTGACAATGAAAACTGTGTTGTCTGTCATGGCAATGATTCTACTTTAGCCTCGGTTTACGACTCTCACAAAGGCATTAAAATGTCTAATGAAATGGCGGCAGAAACTATAGAGCTTATGCCTGTATCCGTTGCTGATGGGGTGGAT
Source organism: Thalassotalea sp. 273M-4 (assembly GCF_041410465.1). NCBI lineage: Bacteria > Pseudomonadati > Pseudomonadota > Gammaproteobacteria > Alteromonadales > Colwelliaceae > Thalassotalea > Thalassotalea aquiviva. The sequence continues at coordinate 1,869,643 of NZ_CP166961.1, read as the reverse complement.
AATTCGGTTGATGTCACCATTAAGGTGACCAAAGATGGTGCGCCAGTTGCGGCGATTGCCGATCTTGTGCCGGTATTTAACAACGGTGGCGATGTCTATGTAATGATCAACTGGGATGATGGCACAGGTTATCAAATGGGCTATTCAAACCCTGTTAATTTTACCGCCACTAATGAGCTGAGCCTAGATACTTGTACACCTGCGGCGAATGCCGGTGAATTTGTCTGTAATTGGAGTATCCCTCTTGATGAAGAAGGTAAGCCCCTTAATTTTGGTAATACGTTTGACCGAACCAAGGGTACTTTAGCGGTGACTTTTGCCGATGCTAACGTGTGTGTTACCGGTGGTGAAGTCGTACCGTGTTCAACCGAAGGTGTTGAGTGGTTTAGTGCCAAAGTGAACAAGAGCTTCTTTAGCTTAAGTGATAAGTCAATGGCAACGGATTACGTTGAAAAAGTAGGGGCTGACATGGCAAGTTGTAATAACTGTCATGGTGGTGATGCCTTCCATGCGGGTGGTCGCAATGATCACGCCGCCAAAGATTTCGCTCAGTGTACAAGTTGTCATAACTCAACGAAAGCAGCTTGGTATGCGGGTCGACCAGGTGATTTAAAATCTCATGTGCATACTTTCCATGCCAACAGTGATCAAAACCATGAGGGCTTAGGCGAGTATTTCCCAGATTTGATTCAAGGTGAAGTCAGTGATTGTTTGGCATGTCATGCTGAAGGCCAATACGATTTGGTTAATATGCAAAATGGTGGGCCATCATTAGCAAATGCATCTAAAGCCGCTGACGGCAACTTTGGGTGGGTTAGTGGTACGGCTGTGGCGTGTGCAAGTTGTCACGTTAGCTTGCCTGTTGGTTACATCGATGAAAATGGCCAAGCGAAACTCGATGCTGAAGGTGCACCGTTAGGGGTATTAAATGCACTTGAAAAAGCAACCATTAATCATATGATAGGTAACGGTTCGGTATTTAATGCTAAAACTGAGGCGGATGCCGTCGGCAAAGAAGCGTGTGCAATTTGTCATGCGATTGGCAATGACAAAGGTGTTGATGTTGTTCACAACCTAAGAAAGTAAAGATCAAGCTTTAACGGGCTAAACGACAGCCGTTTTAAAACCACCAAAAGTGTTTCTTTTGGTGGTTTTTATTTTTAATGAGCCTTGATAACCTACCCAAATAGTCGGCTTTGTATCAACGTCAGCATATTCCCTTACCGATGTTCTGTGTTATTCTATTTCCATGTTCAAAGTTTAGTGAAATTATTATGAAATTAAGCCCGTTAGTACAAGAGCTTATAGACAGTTTAAAATGTTTACCTGGGGTTGGGCCTAAATCGGCGCAAAGAATGGCATTTCATCTATTGGAAAGAAACCGAGCCGGCGGTGAAAAACTTGCTACCACGCTCAGTTTGGCGATGGAAGAGGTTGGCCATTGTAAAAGCTGTCGTACATTTACCGAGCTCGAATTATGTGATATCTGCGCTAGCCCTAAGCGCCAGCTAAAGCGTATTTTATGTATTGTAGAATCGCCTGCTGATATATTAGCCATTGAACAAACCGGTGAATTTACTGGCCGCTATTTTGTGTTAATGGGGCATTTGTCACCCATTGATGGCGTCGGTCCTGAAGAGCTCGGCCTAGATAAGCTTGAAATATTGTTAGCCAGTGGCGAATTTGATGAAATGATTTTAGCCACCAATCCAACGGTTGAAGGCGAGGCAACCGCACACTTTATTGCTGAAATGGCGACTAACCATCATATTATGACCTCTCGAATTGCGCACGGCGTGCCAGTTGGAGGTGAATTAGAGTTTGTTGATGGCAATACGCTTTCACATGCGTTTAGTGGTCGAAAGCAGTTCAATTAAGCAAAAACATCGGTTTTTAATGAAATCAGATTTGGCCAAGATAAAAAAAGATAATTTTTTTACCTTGGCCCCTTTAAAACCTTTTCCCCATCCCCACATAGTAATCATACCCAAGCATACCTTGATGTGTGCATTCACCGTTATAAAGTAATACCCAATTTAGGAGATGAATTTTTATGTCTGAGCAAGGCCATAAAGAAGTTCACGGTTTTCAAACAGAAGTGAAACAATTACTACAATTAATGATCCACTCGCTGTATTCAAATAAAGAAATCTTCCTACGTGAGTTGGTTTCTAACGCAGCTGACGCAGCCGACAAGTTACGCTTTAAAGCATTATCGGATGCAAACTTATACGAAGGTGACGGTTCTTTACGCGTTCGTATCCAAGCCGATAAAGAAAATAATACGATCACCATTTCAGATAATGGTATCGGGATGACGCGAGATGATGTGGTGACTCATCTCGGTACCATTGCAAAATCAGGTACGGCGGATTTCTTTTCTCGTTTATCCGGTGATCAAGCCGCTGATTCGCAATTGATTGGTCAATTTGGTGTTGGTTTTTACTCTGCGTTTATCGTTGCAGAAACCGTTGTTGTGCGTTCGCGTGCAGCAGGTGTTAGCGCTGATCAAGCCGTTGAATGGACATCCAAAGGTGAAGGTGACTTTACTGTTGAAAATATTGAAAAAAGCAACCGTGGTACCGACATCATTCTTTTCCTTAAAGACGATGAAAAAGAGTTTCTTGATGACTGGCGCTTAAAGTCTATCGTCACCAAATACTCAGATCACATTTCTATTCCAGTTGAAATGCTTACCCCAGAAGTACCTGAGGTACCTGAGCGTGAAGACGAAAATGGTGAAAAAATTGCTGCCATTGCAGCCAAACCAGCGCAATGGGAAGCGGTAAACAAAGCGGAGGCTCTTTGGACCCGCGAAAAATCCGATGTGAGCGACGAAGAGTATAAAGAATTCTACAAACATGTGTCGCATGATTTTGCTGAACCTTTATTATGGGCTCATAACAAAGTTGAAGGCAGTACCGAGTACACGTCTTTGTTATATGTGCCAACAAAAGCACCGTTTGATTTGTATAACCGCGAGCGTCAACACGGCTTAAAACTTTATGTTCAACGCGTATTTATTATGGATGATGCGGAACAGTTTATGCCAACGTACCTGCGCTTTGTTAAAGGTTTACTTGACTCAAATGACTTACCGCTAAACGTTTCTCGTGAAATTTTACAAGACAATAAAGTAACTCAAGCTATGCGTAAGGGTTGTACTAAACGTGTTTTGTCGATGCTTGATCGTTTAGGCAATAAAGACGCCGAAAAATATCAAATGTTCTGGGACGAATTTGGCCAAGTGCTTAAAGAAGGTCCGTCTGAAGATATGGCTAATAAAGAAGCCATTGCGAAGTTATTGCGTTTTGCATCAACTGAAAATGATTCGTCGCTGCAAAATGTGTCTTTAAAAGACTACATCAGCCGGATGAAAGAAGGTCAGGACAAAATTTACTACGTTGTTGCAGACAGCTTTGAAGCCGCCAAAAACAGCCCGCACTTGGAAGTTTTCCGCAAAAAAGGCATTGAAGTCTTGTTAATGAGTGATCGAATTGATGAATGGTTAATGAGCCATTTAACCGAATTTGACTCGAAACAATTTCAGTCTGTGACTCGTGGAGGTCTTGACTTAGGTGACTTAGACGATGCTGACACCAAAGAAGCGCAGGAAAAACTAGAGAAAGAATTTGATGACGTGCTAAAACGCATTAAAGATGCTTTAGGTGATAAAGTAAAAGACGTGCGTATATCACACCGTTTGACTGACTCACCAGCATGTATCGTTACTGATGAGCATGATATGAGCAGTCAAATGATCAAGTTAATGCAATCAGTTGGTCAGGAAGTTCCTGAAACAAAACCAATTTTTGAAATCAATGCGGAGCATGATTTGATTTCAGTTGTCTCTAACGAGCAAGACGATGCTCGTTTTAATGAGTGGTCAGAAGTGTTGTTTGAACAAGCCATGTTAGCTGAGCGTGGCAGCTTAAAAGACCCTGCAAGTTTTGTCAGTCGCTTAAATAAGTTGATGTTAAGTTTAACTAAATAAGCACGCAAGAAAACAAAAATCGATGGGAGCGCCTATGGTGCTCCCTTTTTTGTTTAACAATCGCTTTTAAGGCTAAACCTTACGCCTTCTCAATATCCTCCTGGAAAGATGTAAATGAATTCAACCCTAAATACCCAGTCAAGTGTGGTTAAAATAGTAAAACAAAATAGCGCATTTTCGCTATTGGTTAATGGCCTTCCTTTTGTGGTCAAAGGGGCAGGGGTTGGTGATACCAGTAAAATAGTCAGTTTAGCCAACGCCGGTGGGAATAGTTTTCGCACATGGAGCACTGACGATGCAGAGCAGCAATTAGCATTAGCCAAAGAACATGGTTTGATGGTGGCGCTTGGGTTTGATTTTGGCAAAGAATTATTTGGTTTTGATTATAATAACGAAGCCGAGGTTAAAGCTCAGTTTGAACGCATTAAAGACGATGTGCAAAAATACAAAAATCACCCTAATTTATTGTGTTGGGTGGTGGCTAACGAGCCTAATCTACTCTTTGATAAGCAAGGCAACCTCGACTTCGTTAATCCAAAAGTGTACGACGCCATTGAACAAGTGGTGCGGTATATTCACCAAAATGATCCGAATCATCCTGTAACCTATACCTTTGCTGGCATTGAACCCGAGCATGTCAAAGTCGCACTAGAGCGTACCCCAAGCATTGATTTTGTTTCCGTTCAAGTATATGGGTTATTAGAGCAGCTGCATCCCTTGTTGCAACAAGCTAAAATAGAGAAACCAGTGATGGTCACCGAATATGGCCCCGTTGGTCATTGGGAAATGCCGGCGACAACATGGGGGCGTGAAATCGAAGAACCGAGTTGGGTTAAAGCGCAGAATTTAAAAACGCGTATTGAGCAAAATATCATTGATGATCCAAGTGGCTTGGTGATTGGTAATTATGTCTTTTATTGGGGGCAAAAACAGGAAAGAACTCCTACTTGGTATGGTATGTTTACCAAAGATAATCTGGCGACCTCATCGGTCGATGTAATGAGTGAAATCTGGACCGAGAAAACACCGCGACATCAAGCCCCAAAAGTCGTTGCTATCACTTTAAATGATCATCACCCTATCGATAGTGTATATTTGATGCCAGCAACTATTAATAGCGCTCAGTTGGTTGTTGATGCGATCAATCTTGAAAACCTAAAGTTTTCTTGGCAATTGCTCAGAGAAGTCGATGAGCGCAGCGATGGCGGTGCCTTTGAAGCTGAGCCACCTAAGCTTGAATTTACCATGCTTAATCAATATCAATCGTCTTTCTTAGCAGGGCGTATTGAGTTTATTTGCCCAAAAGAGCCAGGGGAATATCGCTTATTTGGTTACGTAAAAGATAAAATGGGTAAAGTTGGTTATGCCAATTTTCCTTTTTATGTGTCGCCATCACAATGACTTAAACTTAAAAACCAAAGGTATGTTAGCGTTACAGGTTAAGGTTTAACTATTTTTTATTACGTTTTTTTAAGTGTTTTATTAAGTTTTCGAGTTTTTTTAAATTTTGAGTTTTATTGAACTTCGTTTTATGGTCAAACTGTATGAGCTATGCCAGAGGTAAAAAATAATATGACCAAAGTTGTCGGTTAATTGTAAATCATTCAGGCGATAGCGGTGAATTGTCAGCAAAGATACTTGTTTGAAATTGTGCTAACCAGTATTATATGCAAAATTTTTTATTACGTAATTTACACAAATTTATTTAGGTTTATATATGCGCATTATTTTATTAGGTGCTCCAGGTGCAGGTAAGGGTACCCAAGCTCAATTTTTGATGGAAAAATATTCCATCCCTCAAATCTCTACGGGTGATATGCTTCGAGCTGCCATCAAAGCTGGCACAGAACTTGGTTTAGAAGCTAAAAAAGTGATGGATGCTGGTCAGCTGGTTTCTGATGATTTGATTATTGGCTTGGTAAAAGAGCGTATTTCTCAAGATGATTGTAAAGACGGTTTCTTATTAGATGGTTTCCCAAGAACCATTCCTCAAGCTAACGCGATGAAAGAAAACGGTATCAGTATTGATAACGTTATTGAGTTTGACGTTGCTGATGAGATCATCGTCGAGCGTATGGGCGGTCGTCGTGTTCACCCAGGTTCTGGTCGTGTTTATCATATTGTTTACAATCCACCTAAAGTTGAAGGCAAAGATGATGTAACTGGTGACGACTTGGTGATTCGCCCAGATGATGAAGAATCTACGGTTCGTAAGCGTTTGGCTATTTATCATGAACAAACCAAACCATTAGTCGATTTCTATCAACAAGATGCTCAAGCTGGCAATTGTCAATACATTACGATTGATGGCACCTTACCTGTTGACCAAGTAAGTGAAACGTTAGCTGCTAAGTTAGATTAATAACAAGCTAACCTTATTGGTTACATTACAGATATTAAAACCGGAGCTTGAGCTCCGGTTTTTTGTTTCTATAATGGCTTGATTCTATGGCTACATTTGCGCCAGAATCAACCCCATTCCGGTCATTAAAATAACTAAGAAAGTGCCAAGAGTACCGATAAATCGTTGCCAGCTGACACCCACAGACTTACCAAGACCAACGGCATGTAAGGCTCTAGAGGCGACTAAAACCCCGCCTAAAATGTGAACGTACAATGGATTTAAATAAGCTAATTCAAATAAAATCAATAAAATAAGGGCTACAGGTACGTGTTCAATAAAGTTGCCATGCACACGAATTGCTTTGGCTAATGTTTTATTGCCACCATCACCAATTCCTATTTTTAATGAGCGGCGAAGACCTATCACACGAAATGATAAGCCAAGGTGTAAAATTGCAATAATGCCAGCATAAAAGCCGGTAACAAAAGTAGAATGTTCCATAGTATATACAAAGTTGTGAATTATTTTGTACAGTCTAACCAAGAAACAAGATTATTACTATCAATAGGATAACTAATCAGGGTCTATACTTAATAGCATCGACTTGGCTAAAAGTTTCAAGTATCTTGGTTGTTAAGTCATTTGGATCTTGCAATGAAATACTTTATCTCAATTATTCTAGGAGCTTGTATCTCCTTCTTACTGTTTGCAATTATGGCAACCTTAATTGCGACGGACGAGGTATATATTGAACCACCACCGGATTATCCGATTATTGACATTGTAAAAATTAAAAAAAATGAAAAAATGCGAGAAAAACAACGCATTTTAAATCCACCACCACCACCACCGCCAAAACGCCCAGATGCAAGTGCTAATATTCGTTTCGTTAACAAGCCTGCAAAGAAGGTAAAAGCACATATTGCGGTGCCCGAAATTAAATTCTCCAAATCTCTAGAAGCGCAAAGTTTTGCTATCAATATTATTCCTAACTCTGACGCGACCCCTATTTATCGGGCGCTTCCCAAATTTCCACCTAATGCCGCCGAAAATAACATTACAGGCTGGGTAAAATTAAAATTTTCCATTAGTCGACTTGGCACGGTGGAAGATGTTGAGGTACTGGAATCGTCACCAGAGCTGATATTTGATCAAGCGGCAATCGATGCCTTAAATCGCTGGAAATACAAGGCTAAAATAGTGGATGGCAAAACCGTAAAACAAGAAAGTCTGGTGGTTCGAATTGATTTTAATAAGAAATCACACAGAACGTTATATTAAGTTAATTAAAATAGGCTTGGCTATAAACCTTTAGCCATCCGGCTGTGGTCCCTGTTATTATTGGGTGATATCTCTTTAATCTTAGGTGTATATGTTTAATAACAGCGTTGAAAGCCAGCTATATGATTTTATTAGCCAAGAAATGAAGCAAGATTTAGCCCACGATTTAAATCATGTTTTACGTGTGGTAAAAACAGCAAAACACTTATGTCAGCAAGAGCGATCTGAACCCTTAGTCGTTATCCCCTCAGCATATTTACATGATTGTTTTTCCTTTAGCAAAAATCATCCAAGTAAGCATTTAAGTTCGTTAAATGCAGCCGATAAGGCGATTCGTTTTTTAGAGTCGATTCATTATCCAAGGCAATATTTACCAGAAATCCATCATGCGATTGTCGCTCACAGTTATAGTGCTAACGTTGAAGCTAAAACGTTAGAAGCAAAAATCGTACAAGATGCTGACAGGTTAGATGCCTTAGGCGCGATCGGAATTGCTCGATGTATTCAAGTTAGCGTCAAGCTCAATCGGCCTTTATATAGCGTGCAAGACCCTTTTTGTGATTCGCGAGACCCTGATGATGCGCAATATACTATTGATCATTTTTTTACCAAGTTATTAAAGTTACCCGCATTGATGCATACCAGAGCCGGTAAAAAAGAAGCCAAAAAAAGAGCTGATTGGATGAAAATGTATTTAGCGCAACTACAGGTTGAAGTTGAACCTAGTTAAAACAAAAATATACATCCCCAAGACCATAGAGTAAGGCGTCTTGGGGAATATTATCAATAGTCTTATACAGGGTCACTCGCTTTCAAAAAATCGGTAAACCACTCCAGCTAAGACAGCGCCAACAAGGGGCGCTAACCAGAATAACCACAATTGCGACAAGGCCCAGTCCCCTTGAAATATTGCTACGCCAGTACTTCTTGAAGGATTGACCGACGTATTGGTAACCGGAATACTTATTAAGTGTATTAGCGTTAAAGCTAAACCGATAGCAATAGGAGCAAATCCTTGTGGCGCCCGTTTGTCGGTTGCTCCAAGGATAATCATCACAAAGAAAAAGGTCATAACAATTTCCGTAACGAGCGCGGCCACTAAACCATAGTTCCCTGGCGAGTGTTCGCCATAACCGTTCGATGCAAAACCTGAAGAGGCTTCAAAGCCCATTTGCCCACTGGCGATAACAAACAAAATAGCCGCACCCGCAATACCTCCCGCGACTTGAGCGAGAATATAGGGCGCTATTTCAGTCCCAGAAAATCGACCTCCAGACCATAAACCAAACGACACGGCCGGATTTAAGTGACAGCCAGAAATATGGCCAATGGCGAAGGCCATCGTTAGAACCGTCAAACCAAATGCGAGTGAAACACCTAATAAACCGATGCCAACATCAGGAAAGGCGGCGGCCAGAACCGCACTACCACAACCTCCTAGAACCAGCCAGAAGGTCCCGAGAAATTCAGCTAAAAGTTTTTTTGATAGCGACATTTTTTTCTCCTTGCCAATGATAACAACAGGGGTAATACCTTGAATCGCTCATCCCAAAACTAAGCTCGACCAATGGCACGTTTATTTGTCGTTTACGGGCTCAGATACATGAGATTTCAAGATTTCAACTAAGTGTAAACCACAATGAAAATTTTGGTTGCTTAACAGATGTTTATACACCGATAAAAAGCAGGCGTTATAGGTCAAACGCTTACCCAGAGATTTGGGGGATGGATTGGGGTTTATAATAGGTTAGGGGCTTTTGATGTGCCCCTAATGTTATAACAGGATAGAATTTCAGTGGTTTATTTAGCTTAATACATACCACGTCGGTTTTTTTCTAAAACATCAAAACCTTCATTGCGTAATAAGGCATTAAGACGAATTAATGGCAGTCCAATCAAAGTATTTGGATCATCACCTATCAATCGTTTAAACAAGCAAATACCCAAACCTTCACTTTTAAAGCTACCTGCACAATCAAAAGGTTGCTCAGCCGATACGTAATTTTCAATTTCATCGATGGTTAAGTCTCTAAATACAACTTGAAAGGGTTCAACGATGACTTGCTTATTACCATTGCTGGTATTTAATAAACACAAACCGGTAAGAAAGGTGACGGTTTTGCCACTAAATGAGGTCAATTGTTTGACTGCGTTATTAAAGTTACCCGGTTTACCTAATATATTACCATCGCAAACAGCCACTTGGTCAGAGCCTATAATCAGATGTTCGCTGAATTCTTTAGCGACGGCTTCGGCTTTTTCACTGGCTAGGCGAGCAACTAAGTACTCAGGTAATTCGTTTTCAAGAGGGGTTTCATCAATATCAGGTTTTGCACATTCAAAAGTAAGATTAAACTTTTCCAATAAAGCCTTACGAAATACCGATGTTGAACCTAAAACTAACTTGCTCATGTATGTTTCTCAGTAGATAAAAGTTTAAGCGCCAATATTTGCCTACTTCTTATATAGTGAATTGAAAACAACAAATATCGGGTTTTAAAAACGCAATTAAGGATAGTCTACCCTGATAATCTTTTGGATTGAATGACTTTTTATATTTTTTTCAATTTAATTAATTTAATTATGAATTAATTGCTAAATGTTCCGATAGACAGTATTTTATATAGGGATTCGACAGGCGTGGTATTTAAACCTAAGTTTGTACACAAATAATGCAGTTGTGTTAAAATTTGTCTTAATCTGATGGAATCCATTTATTTAAGTGAATTTTCTTTTGACAGCAGGCCTTACAGCCTTTATTATGCGCGCCTTATGCAGAACCTTAAACTTCCAGTGACAATTGACCCGTACAAAAGTGCCCAACGCAGGTTGGTGTGCGATGGTTTTTTTGAATCTGTTGGATTAAAAAGATTGCTAGATGAGTCTGAAAAGGCCCATGAGCATGTAAATGTAATAATGAAATTCGAAGTTGATGAACAAGGCTTGGTGCTGATCACCGGTGAAGCATCAACCTCAGTCTCATTAATATGTCAGCGTTGTAATCATAGTTATGAGCAGGAATTAGCAGTTAAATTTGCTTTCTCTCCTGTAAAGAACGAAGAAGATGCAGAGCACTTGCCTTCTGATTATGATGCGATTGAACTCGATGAAAATGGTGAAGTAAATTTACGCGATTTAGTGGAAGATGAGTTAATTCTCGCTCTACCGCTAATCCCGAAACATGAACCTAGTGATTGTTCAGGAGACTCTGACAGTTCTTGGGGGAAGTTACCGGATACGCTTGAGAAACCGAATCCATTTGATGTATTGAAACAACTCAAGTAACTTGTGATTTTAGGAGTAAAGTAATGGCCGTACAGAAAAGTAAAAAGTCTCGTTCAAGACGTGGCATGCGCCGTTCACACGATGCGTTAACAGCAGAAAACTTATCAGTAGATAGCGTTTCTGGCGAAACTCATCGTCGTCACCACGTAACAGCCGATGGCTTTTACAAAGGTGTCAAAGTTATCGCTAAATAAGCGGCACAGCTTTGAATAATCTAACCGTCGCGTTAGATGTTATGGGGGGCGATCGAGGCCCCCTTATAACAATCCCCGCTGCAATCTTAGCAGTACAAAATAATCCACAACTTCGTCTTATCCTCTGTGGCGACGAAGAAATCATTTATTCCCATTTAAAAACTCACCTTAACGAAGACCATACTCGCATCTCAATCTTACATTGCACCGAATCGGTTGCGATGGACGAAAAACCCAGTTCGGCGTTACGTACTAAAAAAGATTCTTCAATGCGAAAAGCGCTCGACCTTGTGCGTGATGGCAAAGCTCAGGCCTGTGTCAGTGCCGGTAATACGGGGGCTTTGTTGTTAATGGCTCACTACGTATTAAAAATGCTTCCGGACATAGAGCGGCCAGCATTAATTTCTCAAATCCCGATCACCGACAGCCCAAATCATGCTTTTATGCTGGATTTAGGTGCCAATGTTTTTTGTGATTCAAATACCTTGTTCCAATTTGCGGTGATGGGATCTGTCCTAGCCGAGGAAGTTGACGATATAGAACGCCCTAAAATTGCCTTACTGAATATGGGTGAGGAAGATATAAAAGGCAGTGACCACATAAAACAAACGGCTAACTTGCTCAAAGATCACCCAGAACTTAATTACGTAGGGTTTATTGAAGGCGATGATATATTTTCAGGCAAAGCCGATGTTATCGTTTGTGATGGTTTTGTCGGCAACATTGCACTAAAAACTTGTGAAGGGGTCGCTAAATTGGTGATGAAAAAAGTATTAAAAATCATCAATGAGAGCAAATTCACCCGAATTTTAGGGATTTTGCTTAACCCAACCTTAAAAAAAATCGTAAAAAGGCTGAACCCCGACCAGTATAACGGTGCAAGTCTGATAGGATTACGCGGTATTGTTGTGAAAAGTCATGGCAATGCCAATAAATCTGCATTTTATAATGCGATCCTAGAAGCCGTAAAAGAAGTTGAAAGACAAGTTCCTGAAAAAATTAAAAACAAGATGGAACAAAGTTTACTGAAAAGGTCTTAGACATAAATGTATGCAAAAATTGTGGGTACCGGCAGTTACTTTCCTGAACAGGTAAGGACGAATGCCGACCTAGAAAAAATTCTCGATACCAGTGATGAGTGGATTACTGAACGCACGGGTATTAAAGAGCGTCGTATTTCAGCCGAACATGAAAACGTCGCTTACATGGGGGCAAAAGCCGCAGAGAAAGCCCTTGAAATGGCCGGCATTGATAAAAAAGATCTGGATATGATAGTGATGGGAACCACCAGTTCTCATGTTGATTTACCCAGCGCCGCTTGTTATTTACAAAAATATTTAGGCACGCCACACATTCCTGCATTTGACGTTGCCGCCGCCTGTTCTGGTTTTATCTTTAGTTTAAGTGTCGCCGATCAATACATTAAATCGGGTATGGCAAAGCGTGTATTAGTCGTAGGTTCCGATGCCTTATCGCATATGTGTGATCCAAGTGACCGTGGTACCTACATTCTCTTTGGCGATGCTGCTGGTGCTGTTATTCTAGAAGCCAATGAAGAGTCAGGGATTATTTCGACCCATCTTCATTCTGATGGAGACTACGGTGCTTTACTTGGTGCAGATTCGCCTAAACGTGGTGATTTATTAACAGAAGAAAAAGCCTACATATACATGAAAGGCAATGAAGTGTTTAAATTTGCCGTAACCCGTTTAAGCGAAATCGTCACCGAAACTCTGGCTCATAATAAGATGGATAAGTCCGACATTGACTGGCTGGTTCCTCACCAAGCTAACCTTCGAATAATTCAAGCCGCGGCGAAAAAGTTGTCCTTGCCGATGAGTCAAGTTGTTGTCACGTTAGATAAACATGGCAATACATCAGCGGCGACAATCCCAACAGCGTTAGATGAAGCGGTACGAGATGGTCGGATCAAACGTGGCCAAACAATTTTAATGGAAGCCTTTGGTAGTGGTTTTACCTGGGGTTCTGCATTAGTTAAATTTTAATTAGGTAGTAACAATGAATAATAATTTAGCCTTTGTATTTCCAGGGCAAGGTTCACAAAGCCTTGGAATGTTGGCAGACTTAGCCGATAATCCTGTGGTTATTGCGTGCTTTAAAGAAGCGTCAGATGCTTTAGGTTATGATTTATGGGACGTTATTCAAAACGATCCCAAAGGTGAATTAAACCAAACTCACGTCACTCAACCTGCATTATTAACAGCCAGTGTCGCTATTTGGCGTGCATGGCAAGAGCAGGGGGGCGAGACCCCAAGCGTATTAGCAGGTCATTCTTTAGGTGAATACTCCGCTCTTGTCTGTGCCGGTGTTATTCGTTTAAGTGATGGCGTTAAGCTTGTTGAAAAACGTGGTAACTACATGCAAGAAGCTGTCCCTGCCGGTGTGGGTGCTATGTATGCCATTATTGGTTTGGCCGATGATGCCATTATTGATGCATGCGAAAAAGCCGCGCAAAACGAGGTCGTTTCAGCGGTTAACTTTAATTCACCTGGTCAGGTGGTTATCGCTGGAAATAAAGCCGCTGTTGAGCGCGCGGGTGAATTATGTAAAGAAGCCGGTGCTAAGCGCGCTTTGCCATTACCGGTTAGTGTACCGTCGCACTGCGCGTTAATGAAACCGGCAGCTGATAAACTGGCAGCCGATCTACAAGCCATCGATTTTAATGCCCCTACAATACCTGTCATTAATAATGTTGATGTCAGCATGGAATCTAATGGCGATAACATTAAAAATGCCCTTATTCGTCAATTGTACAGCCCTGTACGTTGGACTGAAACGGTCGAAACAATGGCACAAATGTCAATTGACACTGTGGTAGAAGCAGGTCCTGGTAAAGTATTACAAGGTCTTATCAAACGAACTAATAAACAATTATCGTGTGTATCGGTAAATAGTGCTGATACATTATCGAATGCACTTGAGAACTAATCAGGGAAACAGTATGTCTCAAATTTTTTCACTAGAAGGCAAAATTGCCTTAGTTACTGGCGCCAGCCGCGGCATTGGTAAAGCCATTGCAGAACAACTTGTTAGCCAAGGTGCTACCGTTATTGGTACGGCTACATCTGCAAATGGTGCTGACAATATCAGCGCTTATTTAGGTGATAACGGTAAAGGTTACGAGCTCAATGTGACTGATGCTGGCTCTATTGAAGCGCTATTTTCTGCTATTAAAGACGATTTTGGTGGCGTTGACATCTTGGTCAATAATGCTGGGATCACACGTGATAATCTGATGATGCGAATGAAAGATTCAGAGTGGGACGATATTATTGATACCAATTTATCGTCATTATTTAAAATCACCAAGCATGTTATGAGAACAATGATGAAAAAGCGTCATGGGCGCATTATCAACATTGGCTCTGTTGTTGGCTCTATGGGCAATGCTGGTCAAGTTAACTATTCAACCGCTAAAGCAGGCCTACTTGGTTTTACCAAATCGTTAGCAAAGGAAGTCGCTTCTCGTGGCATCACTGTTAACGCCGTTGCGCCAGGCTTTATCGATACCGATATGACCAAAGAGTTAAACGACGAACAAAAACAAGCCATCTTCTCACAAGTACCGGCTAATCGTTTAGGGAAACCTGAAGAGATTGCTAATACCGTGGTGTTTTTGGCATCAGATGCTGCAGCTTACATTAACGGTGAAACGATTCACGTTAATGGTGGCATGTACATGGTTTAAATAGTGTTTGCAAAACACTAAAGATTAAGTCATAAATAAAAATATCGTTAACAGGTTAGACCACAGCAAAATTGCCGATAAAAACTTGCATGGTCAGCAGATGACGAATAAACTACACACAATTTTATAAATTGCTAAGATTAGTAAAGGAACAAAAATGAGTACTATCGAAGAACGCGTAAAAAAAATCATTGTAGAACAATTAGGTGTTAAGGAAGAAGAAGCTAAAAACGAAGCATCTTTTGTTGATGATTTAGGTGCAGATTCTCTAGATACAGTAGAATTAGTTATGGCTCTTGAAGAAGAGTTCGACACAGAAATCCCTGATGAAGAAGCTGAGAAAATCACTACTGTGCAAGCAGCAATTGATTACGTTTCTGCAAACAGCTAATTAATAGTTTTTGCAAATAGGCGGTTTTCATAACCGCCTTTTTTATACCTATGTCTAGCGTCATTTGCCCTGTTTTTTCTTAATAAGTAAATCTAAGCGATTGACCGATTATACCAATGTGTTTTCCCCAAAACGTCTGTTTTAGAAATCAAAATCTTATACTAGTCTAACAAACAGACATTGGCAGATGCCAAGTTTGAAGAAAACCTATTGTTATAATCAACAAAAATATTTATGTGGAGACCTACACTGTCATGCGAAGAGTCGTAGTCACTGGCTTAGGAATGCTAAGCCCTCTAGGAAATAACGTAACCTCTACTTGGGATGCTCTATTGGCTGGTAAAAGTGGTATCAGCTACATTGAACATCTTGATACGACAGATTACACCACCAAGTTTGCCGGCATGGTCAAAGGCTTTAACCCTGAAGACTTTGGTATTGCCAAAAAAGAAACCCGTAAAATGGACTTATTCATTCAATACGGTATTGCTGCAGGTAATCAAGCCTTAGCCGATTCTGGTTTGCAAATAACCGAACAAAATGCCAACCGTGTTGGTGTTGCGGTTGGCTCAGGTATTGGTGGTTTAACTTTGATTGAAGAAGGGCACAGTAAAGTGATCGCTCAAAGTGTGCGTAAACTGTCGCCATTTTTCTGTCCATCTACCATCTTAAATATGATTTCAGGTCATTTGTCGATTAATCACGGTTTAAAGGGCCCTAATATTTCAATCGTGACTGCGTGTACGACCGGTGTACATAATATTGGCCATGCAGCTCGAATGATTGCCTATGGCGATGCCGATGCGATGTTAGCGGGCGGCGCAGAAAAAGCATCAACGGAATTAGGTATTGGTGGTTTTATGTCGGCTCGAGCACTTTCTACTCGTAATGATGCTCCAGAACAAGCTTCTAGACCTTGGGATAAAGACCGTGATGGTTTCGTGCTAAGCGATGGAGCCGCTGTTGTTATGCTCGAAGAGTATGAACATGCAAAAGCACGTGGCGCTAAAATTTATGCTGAGTTAGCAGGCTTTGGCATGAGTGGCGATGCTCATCATATAACATCACCACCGGCAGATGGGTCTGGCGGTGCATTAGCGATGAAAAATGCCTTATTAGATGCCAAAGTTGATCCAAGTTTAGTCGGCTACATTAATGCCCACGGTACTTCAACGCCTGCTGGTGATATTGCCGAAACAAATGGTGCTAAGTCGGTATTTGGCGATCACGCATATAAGCTTATGATGGGATCAACTAAATCGATGACCGGTCATATGCTTGGCGCTGCAGGTGCTGCCGAATCTATCTTTACGATTCTAGCCTTACAAAAAGGCGAAGTTCCACCAACCATCAACCTAGAAAATCCAGGTGAAGGGTGTGATTTAGATTACGTATCCGGTGAGGCAAGACAGGTAAATCTTGAGTACGCTTTGTGTAACTCATTTGGTTTTGGTGGAACAAACGGTTCAATTCTATTTAAGAAAGTATAAGCAACCGCGCTCTGACACTTGCCAATCAATGTAAAAGTCTGAATACTGTAGGTATTCGGACTTTTTTTATCGACTAGCCATTATTTAACCCATAAAAGTTGACGAGAATAATAAAAACTATGTTGTATTCTTCGGTAAATTTTAAGCCTTGCCAAACTGTTTCTGTCACGGATAGAGGGTTTGCTTTTGGTGATGGGGTGTTTACGACGGCGAAGATATTTAACTGTGAGGTTGAATATTTTCCCCTTCACCTCGCTCGTTTGCAACACGGCTGCAAAACACTGGGCATTGACAATATAGATTGGTTAAAGGTTGAAGCAGAAATGCATACGGCAGCCAAGGCGCACAACTTAGGGTGCCTTAAGGTGATCATTACCTGCGGCGAAAGTGAACGAGGTTATGCACGTGCTACGGTGATAAAACCCAACGTTGTGGTCACTGTATCTCGGTTTCCAGACCATCTAACGAACGCAAAGCAACATGGTATAGAGCTCGCGCTTAGCTCGCACAAACTTGGAATTTCGGGCATGCTTGCGGGGTTAAAACACCTAAATCGATTAGAGCAGGTGATGATTAAACAAGACCTCAACCAAATGGATGCAGACGATGTCGTGGTGTGCGATATCTATGACAACGTCGTGGAATGTAGCAGTAGCAATATTTTTTGGTATCTGGATGGTCAATGGCAGACGTCAATTATAGATAGGGCAGGAGTGAATGGTTTATATCGCCAACTGTTATTAAATTTGTGTCCAGATATTAAACAAGTTCGACTTGGCGTGGATAAGCTTAATGATGCGCAAGCCATTTTTACCTGTAATGCCATAACGGGTATTATTGCGGTGCGAAAATATCTATCAAAATCCATGGACGTCAATTTGGTAAACACCTTTTGTCATCAACTCGAGCCCTTGTTAACACAACCCCAAACAATACTTGCTCAGCAAGGGAACACGAGCAAAGCAGAAGATCAGGAAGGTCGATAAAATGATCAAAAAAATACTCGCGATAGTACTGGTGCTACTTTGCATTAGCATTAGCGCCGTGATTTATGATGCGAATAAACAAGTCAATAAAGCACTAGCGATAACGCAAACAAGCTTTTATCAGTTATCTTCAGGTACCTCGTATCATCATCTCGTTAAGGATTTGAAAAAGAAAAAATGGATTGATTCGCGATTCCCGTTTCGTGTTTTTGCCAAACTTAATCCAGAAAAAACCTTGGTAAAAATGGGCTTATATCAGGTTACTCCTGGTATGTCTTTTTATCAGCTGTTAGAAAATATGAATCAAGGGAAAGAACATCAGTTTAAGCTGACGTTTGTTGAAGGTAGTACGTTTTCACAATGGTTAGAAAGCTTATCAACAGCACCCTATGTTAAGAGCACGGTTAATAACCAAAATGTTCGTCAGATAATGACACAAATTAACCCACAGTTTCGTCACCCTGAAGGCTTATTTTTTCCTGATACCTACTCCTATACAGCAGGAACAAAAGATCTAGACATTCTTAAGCAAGCATTTGCTCGTATGCAACAAGAGCTTGCTCAAAGTTGGCAAAATAAGGCACCTGATTTACCATACGACACGCCTTATGAGGCATTGATCATGGCCTCCATCATTGAAAAAGAAACGGGCCAAGTTAAAGAGCAACCGATGATAAGTTCGGTGTTTGTGAATCGTTTAGTTAAAGGAATGCGGTTACAAACCGATCCCACTATCATTTATGGTTTAGGACAGCGTTATACGGGTGATATCACCTATGCCAACATTCGTGAGAAAACCCCGTATAATACCTATCAAATTGATGGGTTACCGCCAACACCCATTGCCATGCCAGGTAAAGCAGCGATAGAGGCAACTTTACACCCTTTAACCAGCGATTATTTATATTTTGTGAGTAAGGGAAATGGTGAGCATCATTTTTCTAAAACATTAAAAGAACATAATAAAGCGGTAGATCGTTACATTCGAGGAAATAAATAGAACATGAACAAAGGTAAGTTTATTGTTGTAGAGGGGATAGAAGGGGCTGGTAAGTCATCGGCTATTTCAGTTATCGAAACGTACTTACAACACCATAATATCGACTACGACAAAACGCGCGAGCCTGGTGGAACCGAGCTAGCAGAAAAAATGCGAACGTTGGTGAAAGAGCCAGGTGAAGAGTATGTAACCCCTGTCTGTGAACTGTTTTTGATGTACGCCAGTCGCAGCCAGTTACTGCACAATAAGATCTTACCCTGCTTAAATAAAGGTTTGTGGGTTATTGGCGATCGCCACGATCTGTCATCTCGCGCGTACCAAGGCGGTGGACGTGAATTTGATGACAGCTTAATTGATACCGTTGCACAAATTACGTTAGATGGCTTTACCCCTGATTTAACCTTGTATCTTGATATTGATCCTAATATCGGTCTAGCAAGAGCGCGTCAACGCGGTGAACTTGATCGCATTGAGCAAGAAAAAATTGACTTTTTTGTTCGTGTTAGAAACAAATACCTTGAACTTGCCAAAGCAAATGACAAGATTATTATCATTGATGCTAGCCAACCAATGGCAAAAGTACATCAAGACATTCAACACGCATTGGAACAACATCTTGGCTGATTTATTGAACAATAAACATTGGTTAAGCCATAACCAAGCGCCTTTACACCAGCACCTTTGTCAACAGAGTTTGGCACACGGTTTACTGATCTATGGTAGTGCGCAAGCAGGTCAACAAGAGCTTGCTTTATGGCTTGGGAAAAAATTGTTGTGTGAGGTTGGTGACCAGCAGTTAGACCCATGCGAGCAATGTAAATCTTGCCTTTTGGTGCACGCAGGTACGCACCCTGATTTATTTAATATTGCTCAAGAAGGAAAATCGATTGGGGTTGAAAGCATCCGTAAAGCGTCGGAATTTATTGAAAAAACAGCGCAATTGTCCGAAGTTAAAGTTGTGGTGATTAACGAATGTGAGCAAATGACGGAAGCGGCAGCTAATGCGTTGTTAAAAACTTTAGAAGAGCCGACCGCCAATAGTTATTTATTGCTTACCTGCAATGAAATAGAGCTTTTATTGCCCACCATTTTGAGTCGTTGTGCACAAATTAAAATTCACTCACCAAGTGTTAAAGACTTGGCTAAGCTACCCCATTCTGCGCAGGTCATGGATGATTTTACTAATATAAGTCAATTCCCAGAGCTAACAGATAGAAAATTACAACAGCAGTATATTGAATTTAATCAACTACTGGTTCAGTGGCTGTTAAATTTTCAACAGTCAGAGCCCTTACTTGATGCACTAAATCAACATGAACACACATTACGCTGGTTATCGAAGGCTTTACAAAACCTGATCCGGTTAAATTCTGGTTGGGGTGAGTCGTTACAACAAAGTCCTGTTTCTAAATTAGTCAATGTTTATCATTCAAATCAGCTCTGGTATTGCCTACAATTAGTTAATCAGACAAACAAATTAATAAAAACTCTGCCACAAACCAATAAGTCCTTTACATTTGAAGCCTTATTGGTAGATATTGAACATACACTCAAACAATAAATGCTGGAATTAAAGGAGCCGAACAATGAATAACCATATTTTACAATATCATAATGATCGTGAGTTATTTATGGCTTACATGCCTTTTTTAAAACCTGGTGGCTTATTTATTCCTACCTTAGAAAAATTTGAAATGGGTAAACAATTTCAACTAACGGTATTTTTACCCGGCCAACTTGATGGTATAGAAGTTACTGGCGAAGTGAGTTGGATCACTCCACAAGGTGTGCAAAATGGTACAGAGCCGGGGGTTGGGGTTTCGTTTGTACATGACCCGAATAAGTTACGTTATCACATTGAAACAGCCTTGGGGACGTTATTAAATTCAACCGATCCGACCTACACTATGTAATTGAAATAACCTAAACCTTTCTTTTCATCTTGAGCCAAAGCCAGTAAAATGCTGGCTTTGTCTTTTTTGTTACAACCATTTTTAGAGGTACACCTTGTTTATTGATTCACATTGCCATCTCGATCGTTTGGATTTGTCTGATTTTGAAAATAATTTAGATAATGTTATCAGTAATGCTGGCGAGGCTGGGGTGAACCGCATGCTGTGTGTTAGCGTGACGTTGAAAGATTTTACGACAATGGCTGCAAAGACCGCCGCCTATTCTAATGTGGATATCTCATGTGGCGTCCACCCTCTTAATCAAGAAGATATGGTCGATGAAGATAATTTACGTCAATTAGCTGATAACCCACGGGTAGTGGCGGTTGGCGAAACAGGCTTGGATTATTTTTATGCACCCGAGACCCAAGAAGTGCAAAGAGATGCATTTAGAAAACACATTCGGGTAGCAAAATCGTTAAATAAGCCGTTGATTATTCATACCCGTGATGCACAAGAAGATACCTTAGCGATTATGCGAGAAGAAGGGGCAGAACAAGTTGGTGGCGTATTACATTGCTTTACCGAAAGCTGGGAGATGGCAAAGCAAGCGATCGAAATGGGCTTTTATATTTCCTTTTCTGGCATTGTAACGTTTAAAAATGCCAGCGCATTGCGTCATGTTGCTCATCAAGTGCCCGATCATCGGTTTTTAATCGAAACCGATGCGCCTTATTTAGCACCCGTCCCACATCGAGGTAAGCAAAATCAGCCTGCCTATGTGGTTGAAGTTGCGAAAATGTTGGCCGATGTTCGAGGCCAATCAATTGAAGAAATAGCCAAGCTAAGTAAGGAAAATTATCTTAGATTGTTTCATCAGCAAAGATAAAAATAAAATAAATTTGGCTAAAAAAAAGCCCAAAACAATATGCTTTGGGCTTAGGGGAATGGCTCTAGGATGAGCCTGCGCTAATAAATTCAAAGTTATATTTAACGAATAGCTTTAATTTACATAAAGTTTAGTGCAAATTTTAAGAATTGCTAAATAAATACTATTTTAATTTAATTCCTTATAAAACAATATTTTACGCTATAAAAAAGCAGGTTTTAGTTAACCCAAACTGAACCTTCCCCACAAGGTTTTGATATCTTCCTCTTAGCTTATCCACAGCTTTATTTGTCATCATAGCTCTGCTTATTACCCTGAATTTTGACCAATCCTTTTAATCTTAAGAGGTGTTTTTTGAATACCGTATGTAGACATATTTACATAATAAGCAAAGAAAATCGCCTGTAAGCGCCTGTTTATTTCCTTTTAATACAGCAATTGTCGACAATAGTTGACATATTAGCTTGACTTCATCGCTCAGCCTTATATCATCTTAAGTAAATTAATTGTAAAAATAAGGTTGTGTTTGTTTGCTCTTAATGGGTCATAGAAACATTAAATCGTTCAACATGAGTGTTAGTAATCCAGCGCACCAAGTGGCCATCACCACCGCAGATAAAATTTTTGAATTGCTGCAATTTGATATCGTCGAGGGTCATATTGTTGCCGGTAGTAAAATCAGTGAACCAGAGCTGTCTAAGAAATATCAGATCAGTCGTTCGACCTTACGCGAGGCACTGAATCGACTAGAAAAATGTATGCTAATTGAGCGCAAACCGAATGTCGGTGCGCGAGTCGTACAGTGCAGTGTTGAAGGTTTATTAGAAATTTATCAAGTACGTGAAGCCCTAGAAGGGATGGCTTGTCGTCTCGCGGCACAAAATATGACAGATTCTGAAGTCAGTCAATTAGCCGATATCTTAGCCCAACATGGTAAAAGTGAGGACCTTCAACAAGGGGTTGGGTATTACCAAGAGGAAGGGGACTTAGACTTTCACTACTGTGTTATCCAAGGCAGCCATAATAACAATTTAATTAATATTTTATGCGGTGAATTATACCACCTAGTTAGAATGTATCGTTGTCAATTTGGGATGAATAGCCCTCGAGCGAGTCGGGCTTTTGATGAACACAAAGCCATTTTACATGCTATTGCCGAACGTGATGGCGAGTTGGCCGAAATTTTGATGCGTCGTCATATTGCGGCTTCCAGAAAAAATATCGAACAGAAAATAGCACAACAAGACCCACAACTTTAATCATAACAAGGATCAGCATGACAACAAGACT
Source organism: Thalassotalea sp. 273M-4 (assembly GCF_041410465.1). Classification (NCBI taxonomy): domain Bacteria; kingdom Pseudomonadati; phylum Pseudomonadota; class Gammaproteobacteria; order Alteromonadales; family Colwelliaceae; genus Thalassotalea; species Thalassotalea aquiviva. Next base: position 1,846,898 of record NZ_CP166961.1, on the reverse strand, counting down.
ATCGCCAGGGGCAAAATTTCGTCAAGCTCTTACACACAATAAACCATTACAAATTGTAGGTACCATAAATGCTTATTGCGCCATGATGGCAGAACAACTAGGGCATCAAGCTATTTATTTATCGGGTGGTGGGGTTGCCAATGCCTCTTATGGCCTGCCTGATCTTGGTATGACGTCACTAAATGATGTCATTGCTGATGTGCAGCGCATTACCTCAGCATCAAGTTTACCCTTATTGGTTGATATTGATACGGGCTGGGGTGGGGCGTTTAACATCGCCAAAACCATTAAAGATATGGAAAAAGCCGGCGCTGCAGCTGTGCATATTGAAGATCAGGTATCTCAAAAGCGTTGTGGTCATCGACCAAATAAGCAAATTGTGTCGAAACAAGAGATGGTCGATAGGATCAAGGCCGCAGTGGATGCTAGAGTCGATCAAGATTTTTTCATCATGGCCCGAACCGACGCATTTGCGCAAGAAGGGTTAGAGCAAGCTATTGCGCGAGCACAAGCATATGTCGCAGCTGGCGCAGACGGCATTTTTGCCGAAGCGATTAAAACGGAACAGCACTACCGAGCTTTTACCAAGGCGCTCGATGTCCCCGTATTGGCTAATATCACAGAATTTGGCCAAACACCTTTGTGGAATAAAGCGCAATTAGGTCTATGGGGCTGTGCCATGGTGCTTTATCCACTTTCGGCCTTTAGAGCCATGAATAAAGCTGCTGAGCAGGTGTACAAAACCTTGTTGCTGGAGGGCTCGCAAGAATCGGTGCTCGATAGCATGCAAACAAGAATGGAGCTCTACGATTATTTGGGTTATCACCAATATGAGCAAAAATTAGATGCCTTGTTTTCGCAACAAGTGAGCGATAGCTAGAAAAATAAAAATAAAAATAAAAATAAAAATAAAAATAAAAATAAAAGTTAAAACAACAAATTAATAAGGATTAAGGCAATGGCGGAACAAAAAATAGGTGGTGCCGGTTTGCGAGGGCAAAGTGCTGGTGAAACAAAATTATGTACAGTGGGGAAGTCCGGTTCAGGTTTAACTTACTGTGGCTACGATGTCGCAGATTTAGCCGATAATGCCAGTTTTGAAGAAGTCGCTTATTTACTCTTTAACGGCGAGTTACCTAACCAATCTGAACTCGATTCCTATAAGAATCAACTTAAGACGATGCGAGATTTACCTGAGACTTTAAAGCAGGTGTTACAGCGTATTCCTGCTTCAGCCCATCCTATGGATGTGATGCGAACAGGCGCGTCTTTTTTGGGCAATATAGAACCGGAAATTGATTTTTCTCAACAGCATCAAGTGGCGAATCGACTGTTGGCGGCTTTTCCAGCCATAATGGCGTACTGGTACCGCTTTAGCCATGAAAATGTGGAAATTGATTGTGTAACGGATGAAGAATCCTTAGGGGCACATTTTCTTAAGCTATTAACCGGCAAAAGTCCCAGTGAGTTACATCGTCGGGTTATGGATGTTTCACTTATTCTCTATGCTGAGCATGAATTTAACGCGTCAACCTTTACTGCGCGGGTCTGTGCATCCACGCTTTCCGATATGTATTCCTGTATTACCGCAGCTATAGGGAGCTTACGCGGACCATTACATGGCGGGGCCAATGAAGCTGCGATGGCGATGATCGAAAAGTTTCAATCACCTGAGGATGCAAAAGTGCAAATGGCTGCCATGTTAGCTCGTAAAGAAAAAATTATGGGATTTGGTCACGCGGTCTATCGAACCCGTGACCCACGTAACGACATCATAAAAAAGTGGTCACAGAAACTGGCGACAGAATTTGGCGACACATCACTTTATGACATTTCTGTCGCTTGTGAGCAATATATGTGGGAGAGCAAAAAATTGTTTTGTAACGCCGACTTCTTCCATGCTTCTGCTTACCATTTTATGGCGATACCAACCAAGCTGTTCACCCCCATTTTTGTCTGCTCACGTGTGACGGGGTGGGCTGCGCATGTCATGGAACAACGACAAAATAACCGCATCATCCGTCCAAACGCTGATTATATCGGACCAAAACCAAGAACAGTAACGCCTATTAGTGAGCGTTAGTGTCTCCAATTTACTCTTTGTGCTACGACACAAGAGTTTCCTGTGTTTTAACTGAGTTGGCTGTAGTACTTGAGCCAACTCAGGTTGATGTAATATAACCATGAGATGGACTTGATGATGAATTATCAATACCGAAAACCTTTGCCCAATAGTCAATTTGATTACTTTGATACCCGTGCAGCCGTTAATGCGCTTGAGCCTGGGGCCTATAAAAGTTTACCCTACACTTCCCGAGTCTTAGCCGAGCAATTGGTACGTCGATGCCCACCTGAACAACGTGACAACGCTCTGTTACAAATCATCCATCGAAAACGGGATCATGACTTTCCTTGGTATCCTGCCAGAGTTGTGTGTCATGATATTTTAGGCCAAACCGCGTTAGTTGATTTAGCCGGCTTGCGCGATGCGATTGCACTGCAAGGGGGCGATCCTGCAGAAGTCAATCCCGTTGTACCAACCCAACTTATTGTTGATCACTCACTCGCCGTTGAAGCGCCAGGGTATGATAAAGATGCTTTTGCTAAAAACCGGGCAATAGAAGACAGACGTAATGAAGACCGATTCCATTTTATTGAGTGGACTAAAACGGCGTTTAAAAACGTCGACGTGATCCCTGCGGGGAATGGCATTATGCATCAAATTAATTTGGAAAAAATGTCTCCGGTCATTCAATGCCAAGATGGCGTTGCTTATCCTGACACTTGTGTCGGGACTGACAGTCATACCCCGCATGTCGATGCGCTTGGCGTTATTGGCATTGGCGTTGGTGGACTAGAAGCCGAAACGGTAATGCTTGGTAGACCATCGATGATGCGACTACCTAAAATTATTGCGGTTGAATTAACAGGCAACAGACAAGCTGGGATCACTGCCACGGATATCGTTTTAGCCTTAACCGAATTTTTACGAAATGAAAGAGTTGTGTCTTGTTATCTTGAATTTATAGGGGAAGGGGTCCGTGACTTAACCATTGGTGATCGTGCAACAATCTCCAATATGACGCCAGAGTTTGGAGCATCCGCTGGCCTATTTCATATCGACCAACAAACCATTGATTATTTAACCCTGACCGGGCGAGAGACCGAGCAGGTTAAATTGGTAAAAACCTATGCTAGGCATACCGGTCTGTGGGCGGATGATTTTACCCAGGCAAAATATGACCGAACTTTAACGTTTGACTTATCTTCTGTTGGTCGCAATATGGCAGGTCCATCTAACCCGCATCGACGTTTGCCTACTAACGAGTTAACCACACAAGGGATCGCCAAAGATTGGCAACAAAGGGAAGGTGAATTACCCGATGGCGCGGTGATCATTGCTGCCATTACCAGTTGTACAAATACTTCCAACCCTCGTAATGTGGTGGCAGCAGGATTAATCGCCCAAAAAGCGAACGCACTGGGTTTAGTACGTAAACCTTGGGTTAAAACATCGTTTGCTCCAGGATCTAAGGTCGCCAAGTTGTATCTTGAAGAAGCCGGTTTATTAACCGAACTTGAGCAATTGGGCTTTGGAATTGTCGGCTATGCGTGCACCACATGTAATGGCATGAGTGGGGCATTAGAGCCTAACATTGAGCAACACATCATAGAACGAGATTTATATACCACCGCCGTTTTATCTGGAAATCGCAACTTCGATGGTCGCATCCACCCTTATGCTAAACAAGCCTTTTTAGCGTCGCCTCCATTAGTTGTTGCTTATGCCATTGCCGGTACCATTCGCTTTGACATTGAACAAGACGTGCTTGGTGTCGACCATCAAGGTAAACCCATTAAACTAAAGGATATTTGGCCAAGTGATGAGGAAATTGACGCCATTGTACAATGCCATGTGAAACCAGAGCAGTTTAAAAAAGTCTATACCCCAATGTTTGCGCTAAAACAAACGGAACAATTTTCGTCACCCTTGTATCAATGGCGAGAACAGAGTACCTATATTAGGCAACCACCGTATTGGCAAGGTGCCCTAGCCAATGAACGCACAATGAAAGGGATGCGGGCTCTAGCCGTGTTGGGAGACAACATTACAACCGATCACCTGTCACCATCTAACGCCATCATGTTAGACAGTGCTGCGGGCGCATATTTACAAAAAATGGGGGTGCCTGAAGAAGATTTTAACTCGTATGCTACTCATCGTGGCGATCATTTGACTGCGCAACGAGCAACCTTGGCAAACCCCAAATTATTCAATGAAATGTGTAAAGATAAGCAAGGCAACATTAAACAAGGGTCACTGACTAGAATTGAGCCGGAAGGGGTTGAAAGTCGAATGTGGGAAGCGATTGAAACCTATATGAAGCGAAAGCAACCGTTGATCATTATTGCTGGCGCCGACTACGGTCAAGGTTCTTCTCGTGATTGGGCTGCAAAAGGCGTTCGCTTAGCCGGGGTCGAAGTGATTGTAGCGGAAGGGTTTGAGCGCATTCATCGGACCAACTTAGTTGGCATGGGCATTTTACCTGTTGAATTTAAATTGGATGAAAATAGACACTTGTATCAAATTGATGGTAGTGAAACTTTTGACTTGGTTGGCGAGCCTAAACCGAACAATCCATTAACGCTACTGATCCATCGAAAAACAGGGGAAACAATTCGGGTCCCGGTTATCTGTCGTTTAGATACCGCCGAAGAAGTGTCGGTGTATCAGGCGGGCGGCGTATTACAGCGATTTGCACAAGATTTTTTAGCCACGTCTAAACCGCGGTCCAAACAAACGGCTAAATAAGAGCTTCATGGTGTTGAAAATCATGGCCAGTGACCAAGCGCTTTATCGCTAGTCACACTCGAAAGGCCAATAATAACGTGTCGTTATGCGACCAGGATGAAAAATGAGTTCAAATAAACACAGCGTCCAACAACTGAAAATACCTGCAACCTATATGCGCGGTGGTACCTCTAAAGGGGTGTTTTTTAAGCTAACAGACTTACCTTTAAGGGCTCAGCAACCTGGTCTATATCGTGATCAGTTATTGCTTCGAGTACTAGGCAGTCCCGACCCCTATGGTAAACAAACTGATGGGATGGGAGGAGCGACCTCAAGTACCAGCAAAGCGGTCATTGTTTCGGCTAGTGACAAACCAGATCATGATATAAATTATCTATTTGGTCAGGTCGCCATCGATAAACCCTTTGTTGATTGGAGTGGGAATTGTGGCAATTTAACCGCCGCCGTGGCTTCTTTTGCCATTCTCAGTGGTCTTGTACCGAAATCGCGTATTCCATTAAATGGCAGCGCCAAAGTGCGGATATGGCAAGCCAACATCGGTAAAACCATCATCGTGCATATTCCAATTATCGAAGGTGAAGTACAAGAGCTTGGTGACTTTGAGCTTGATGGGGTGACATTTCCTAGTGCCGAAGTTGTGGTTGACTTTTTACACCCAGCAGCCGAAGGCGAAGCTTTATTTCCGACGGGGAACTTAACCGATACCCTAGATGTGCCCGATATAGGAGTATTTAATGCAACGTTAATTCGAGCCGGTATCGCAACCATTTTTTTACACGCCAAAGATTTTGGTTACAACGGCTGCGAATTACAACAAGACATAAATAACGACCCGAAAGCGTTACAAAAGTTTGAACACATTAGACGTTATGGGGCATTAAAAATGGGGTTGATTGACTCGCTTGACGATCCTACCTTAACCGCGCATACCCCAAAAATAGCCTTTATTGCACCGGCTCAAGGTTTTATCACCTCAAGTGGTAAGCAAATAACCGCTGAGCAAATGGACTTACAAGTTCGAGCGCTATCTATGGGCAAGCTTCATCATGCCATGATGGGCACCGCCGCGGTCGCTATTGGCGCTGCGGCAGCCGTACCAGGTACCCTTGTCAATTTAATCGCCGGTGGTGGTGAACGTGAACGTGTCTGTTTTGGTCACCCCTCTGGAACTCTGTCAGTTGGTGCGTCTGTGTGTTTTGAAAACCAACAATGGCAAGTGCAAAAAGTCAGCATGAGTCGAAGTGCGCGGGTTCTGATGGAAGGCTGGGTTAGGGTTCCAGCTATTTAAGAACGATTTAAATTTAAAGAATAAACGCAACCTTGTGGTTGCGTTTATTTATCTTAAGACTGGCGCTGCTGCGCGTTAGTGTAACAGCATTTGATTATTGTTGTTGCGAATGTTCCCTCATCAAAGCTTCTACATCGGCAACCATTTCTTTGCTGCCACAAAAGAATGGCACTCGTTGGTGTAATTCCTCGGGTTTGGTCTCTAAGGTACGGGTAAAGCCATCACTGGCTCGACCGCCAGCTTGTTCAGCCAAAAATGCCATCGGGTTACATTCATACAACAGTCTTAACTTTCCGGTTGGTGCTGAGGCTGTTGATGGGTAGATATAAATTCCGCCTTTGAGTAAATTGCGGTGAAAATCCGATACCAAAGAGCCAATATAACGAGAGGTATAGGGTCTGTTGGTGTTAGGATCAATTTCCTGACAATATTTTAGGTATTTTTTAACCCCCATCGGAAATTTTAAATAGTTACCTTCGTTAATCGAATAAATATTGCCTTGCTCGGGAAAACGCATGTTTTCATGTGACAGATAAAAGACCCCAAGGGAAGGGTCACACGTAAAACCATGCACACCATGGCCTGTGGTATATACCAACATGGTGGATGAGCCATAAATTACATAACCTGCAGCAACCTGTTCGGTACCTGGTTGAAGAAAATCTTCTAACGTGACGGGTTGTCCAACCGGGCTAATGCGACGATAAATTGAAAAAATAGTACCGACAGAGACATTCACATCAATATTAGAAGAACCATCTAGTGGATCCATTAAAACGATGTATTTGCTATTGATGCTGCGCTCGTCATTAAAAGCCACAAAGTCATCTTCTTCTTCAGATGCGAGACCACAAATCTCACCTCGAGCTTCTAGTGCGGCTTTAAATTTTTCGTTAGCAAAAAGATCTAATTTTTGCTGGCTTTCCCCTTGGACATTTTCAGTACCCGTCGTTCCGATAATATCGGCAAGACCTGCTTTGTTAATTTCTCGGTTTACAACTTTTGTTGCTAATCGAATAGCTCCTAAAAGCGCGGACAGTTCGCCACTGGCTTCTGGAAATTCGTGTTGTTTTTTTATAATGTATTCACCTAAAGTGATCATTTTTAATCCCTTTTGTTGTTTTGATTTAGGGCGATTATTTGCGTCTGTTATTTTAGTATTTCGCCTTATCTAACAAGGCTCTAACAGAGCTTGCTAAGACAGCTGAGACACTATCATAAATGCACAAATATTACATGTTTACAAAGCA